>JBDSYA010000236.1:0-3040 GCA_039925865.1 Ignavibacteria bacterium | reverse complement strand
TGCGGATTTGGCTCTGTATCAAAATTAAATTTTATCCCAATATGTTTGCTGCCCTTGATTGTATTGAAGGGATATAGATTCAAATTGATTTATATCGGAGGAACTGTTCTTGTTTTTATGTTATTGTTTTTACCTGCGATTTCAAATCTTCCTAAGTTCTTTGCCTGGATCAGCAATTTAACTTTTAATACCGGAATTCATGGTAAAACAGACTTATCAATGTTTGATCCTTCTATTTTCTTTCAAAATATTTTTATTATTTTTTCAAAAGATATTTTCTTGTTCATAATATGTTTAATGATAATTTTAGTTCTTATTTTGAGTTTAATTTTAAAAACTGAGAAGAGATCCGAACATGATGAAGTTATTCACAGAAATGAAAGAAAAATACTGTTTGCAATTATACTTACTATCGTTTTTCAGATCCTTGTCGTTGCAAAAAATTATCTTCCCTATGCGCAATATTATATCGTTCCTTCGTTGATGCTTTCAATTACAGGATTTGCATTCCTTATTTCGTTTTCATTGAAAACATTCAAAATTTTTTCAAACATTAATTCTTCAAAAATATATAGCGGAGCAATTGTAATCGTAATTTTATTCTCAGCTTATGAAATTAACCATTCATTTGATGAAGCAACTGAGTTTCGGGATGAAGCTTGTAAAATTAATGATCTCATAAAACAACATTCAAAATCAGATCTGGTAATTCCAAGTGTGGGAACAGCTAACGAAGATTGTACTCTTGCTCTCTGCACAATGTATGGATACGGCGGCTCACGCAATTCAATTTACAGATCGTTTTTTTCCAAAAAAACATCATCAAATATTTTTCATAACTTCTGGGAGAATAAATTATTCACTTTATCTGATGACACGGATATCCGAAAAGTAATTTCGGGCACGAATAAGATTGTTGTCCAGCTAATGTCAGTTACTTCCATTGAAATGATAATTAAAATGCTTAAAGAAGATTTTAATATTGAAGTCAAAGACTGGAAATTGATATTAAAAAACGGCAATGAAGAATCAATCTATGAGATCTATTTGAAATGAGAGATCTATTTGAAATGAACAGGTGCTGCCAAAATTCAAATTCAAATTTAATAGCATTAAGAAATAAATTTTGAAAGAAAAACATAAGTATATTTTCCTTTTGATAATACCGGTTCTTTTTTTCTTTTCCGGGAATTTACTCAAAGATGGACAGGGACCTTATTATCTAAATTTCTATGATCCGAGTTATGTCTATCTTATAAACTCGCTTAATCTCGCGCAGTTAAATGGCTATGGCGTGGGACACTTTGATCATCCCGGCGCTACCGTGCAGGTATTAGGGGCAGGTATGATTTATGCTCTTCATTTAATAAACAATAACGGTAAAGACATTGTACGTGATGTCCTTGAAAGGCCGGAAGATTATCTCAAGGTGATCAATAGGTTATTCGGAATACTGAATACAGTAATGTTATTCTTACTAGGATGTATTGCGTTTAGGTTTACCGGTAATTTACTTTATTCTATATTGATACAATTTACACCATTTACATCCATGGAAATATTTTACGGCTATATAATTGTCACTCCGGATAATTTTTTGATAGTGGTATCCTTTTGCTTAATTGCTGTTTTAATATACTATGTTTATTGTGTAAATGATCTTCAGCCCACACCTAATTCTGTGATTTTTTCATTTGCTTTTGTAACGGCTCTTGGTATGGCGACGAAATTGAATTACTTGCCGATGGCAGTAATTCCTTTGCTTATTATTAAAGGCGTAAAAAGAAAATTAATATTTCTTGGTTTATCAATAATGTTGTTTCATATTTTTATTTTACCGGCTTTATCAAATTATGTACAGTTCACTGAATGGATTACCAGCTTAATAATTTATAGCGGGCATTACGGCCAGGGAGAAGCAACTGTAGTTAACTCGTCTGAATTTATTGTACATTTAGGTTTGATCTTCACAAAAGATACATTTTTTACTTTCACATATTTTTGTATTTCGCTGACTCTTGTAATTTGTTTGTTCAGGAAAGAGAAAATAGAAAAGGGGACAGATGTCCTGTTAAAAAAACAGCTTAAGCTTCTTTTCGTCATATTTATCGCGATGACATTTCAAATAATAATTGTTGCGAAGCAATACAGACAGCATTACCTGATCCCAACATTTTTAATCTCAATATTTTCTCTTTCTTTGTGTGCTTCTGTACTGGCTTATCATTTCAAAAAATTAAAAGTAATATATTCATACATCGTAATTATTATTTTAATTTCGCTATGGTCGCTTAATCAGATTATTGTTAATTATGATCTGGCTGTTTACCAGCGAACTGAAGCTTTCAAAATTTATAATTTTATTAAAGATAATTATTCAGACAGTTTCATTATTCCAACATATGCAACAGCGAATAAGGAAGGTGCTTTGGGTTTTGCAGTTTCTTATGCAGGCAGCCAGAAAGAAAGATATGAATCTGTTTTAAGGAGTTTGCAAAAGGATCAATTGTTTTACAATCCGTGGATAAAAAAGTTTGAATCTGTTTCAGATAAACCTGACATTAAAAGTCTCTTGCTGACTAACCGAAAAATTATAGTGCAGAATTCCGCATATGGCATACATGACTTTATTAATACTCTTAATGAAGTTTGCGGAGTGAGCAATTCTTCTTTTACAAGAATATTTACAAATGGAAATGGTGAATGTGTTTATGAAGTTACGGTCGGTGATAAGTAAAAGATCTGCGGTTTTATTAAAGTTAACAAATGAATTTTAATATTCCTTAAACTTATGAAGTTTTATTTTTAACAGCTATATACATTCCTCTTCCGAATAATCCCTCTTTGTCATAATTAACATCAAGTCCTGCTTTTTTGAATGCATCACGATACTGTTCGTCACTGAAAAGGCCAAGTTCGTGCCTTTCTTTAAAATAAGAAACTTCTTCTTTGGTGCCGACAAGGTAATTGATATCAAGAATTGAAAGTTCATTTTCAATTTTACTCACATACATCCAGGTAATTTTCAGATCATCGCTGT
>JBDSYA010000235.1:0-4172 GCA_039925865.1 Ignavibacteria bacterium | reverse complement strand
CCCATGATTATTCCGACTAAAGGTTTATTTATTTTGCTCAAGTATTTTTAGTTAATTCCTCTGAACAATAAGAAAAGTAAGATCATCTCTTTGATTACTTTTACCGGTAAATTTTTTTATGTCGGCTATGATACCGTTCAATAACAAATTTGCTTTTTGATCAGCATTATTATTCAAATAACTTTCCAGATTTTCCAAACCATATTCAGCTTTTTTTTCATTCATTGCTTCATTTGCGCCGTCAGTATAAAATACTATTTTGTCATTTTTATTGAAGTCAATAACCACGTCATTATCAGTTCCTGCAGCTTCAATAATGTTCATTGCGCCGAGAGCGAGGCCATGTTTTCTGATCTTAAATATTTCTTTTGATTCACCTGATATCTTATAAGGCGGGAGATGACCAGCGTTGTAAAGCATGCATTTGTTTTTCTCAAGATCGATAATTGCAAAGATCGCGGTGACAAACATTTTTCGATTTTGTGTCTTCCTGATCATGCGATTTAGTTTTTCGATGACTATCTTGGGATTTGTATTATCTTCTAAAATAAGATGCATGCAGCTTCGAAGCCCTGAAAGCAACAGGCCGCTGGCCACACCGTGTCCGGAAACATCACAAATGAAAATCCCTACTTCAGTTTCTGAGACTTTGAAATAATCAAAGTAATCTCCTCCCACTTCAGTTGCGGGAATTGAGATTGCAGCAATTTCCAGATCACCGATCACAGCTTCATTTTTAGGAAGCATTGACAGCTGGATCTCACGGGCATAATTAAGCTCTTTCCTCATCCTGATATTCTCAAAGTTCTTGTTGTGATTGAAATCATATTGTTCGTAAAACTTTTTCTGCCGCTTTCTTTCAGATGTGAGGGCAATAATGAAAAACATTACTCCGAATGCTGTGTTAGGAATGGTTGTGTCGGGAGCGAATTTTGCATTTACAATGATCATCAATATCAGCGGCACTCCGAGGCCAATTGAAAATATTTGTATTATTTCTGTTTTAGATAATTTAAATATGACGATCAGCAGACAGACAAAAAAGATGTATTGGACAAAAGTTTCTTCCTTTTCATTGCCCAGCGAGATCTTTATGTCACCCGTATTTACCGAGTCTTTTTTGACAGCTTCATTATGGGACTTTTCGATTGTTGATTTTGACCCGTCTTTATCTGAAGGATAGAAGAGGTCTGCAGCGATCGAAACAAATAACTGAACAACAATAAATATAAATATATATTTACGGATGTTTGAAACATTGAAAAAACTGCTGTATTTTATTCGTGCAACACTGAGTATAAGCAAATTTACAAACGTCAGCATTAGTGAAAGATTTAAAGATTGGTTGTCTGCCAGATTAACTATGAAAATTATCACATAACCAATTATGGAGATCATAAGGATAACTTTAAATATCCTTAAATTCTTTTCGTCCAGAAATTGATTATAAGCCTGTTCTCTGGGAAGAGTTAAGTAATGATCAAATGATACAAGTAGGTCCAATTCAATTGCTTAATTTTCTAAAGGAAAAATTGGGAGGTAAAATCATTTTATCTAACGCATTGAAAATTTTAATGTTACAGACAAATTATTCGTCAATAACTCCTGCTAGTACACTAAATTACAATTTCAATTTTTGTTATACATTTTTATTTTCTGAAGGAGGAATGAATTCGTCGGGAAGTTTTATTCCTCCTCCAAAGAAAAATTCTCTCATCTGATCTTCAAAGACTTTGTCGGTTGCCGGTGAGGTCAGGTCAAGCCTGTATTCATTTACAACCATCTTGAAGTGGTCAAGAAACATTTTGAAGGCCTGCTTTGAAACATTATCATAAACTTTCTGCCCGAATTCCCCGGGCATAGGCAGCTTATCAAGTCCAGGAAGATCCTGATCTAACTTAACACAATGTACTATCCTTTGCTCTGGCATAATTTAGTTTTTAATTTCTTCTGATTTCCTGTTTTGAAATATCTTCTACACGATTTTCAATAACAGAATTAATAATTTTTTGATTTTCAACTGCTTCTATAAGCAGATCTCTGTCTATAATATTTGTATCTGTAATTTTAACAACTTCAGAAACTTCACCGAAATATTTTTTGAATTGGCTGCCTACATAATTATTCGTGGAAACTGTATATATTTTATTCTCATCAATATTTTCTCCGTTCACATTCATTTCAATTATGTAGTTTTCTCCACCTTCAAGTACAATTTTTGAATCGTAAACTACTCTTACTCCTGAAACAATTATTCTGTCACTCGAGCCCAGTTCGTTGACCTCATTCACAAAATTCTTAATATTATTCCGGAATATTTCCTTTAATCCTTTTCCACTAATATCAAAAGTTACTATTGTATTTCCAAAAGGATTGATCTCCCATATATCATTAATGGTGATCATTCCTTTCGAAAGATCTTTTCTTATGCCGCCTGAATTAATAAATGTCACATCCGATTTCACTCTGTTCTTTATTGCATCAGCCTCCCACTGACCCAGATTACTTTCTTCAGAAAATCCCCTCTTCCAGTCTGTCTCCAGACTTCCTATTACTTTCATGAGATCACCCTGTATCCCCGCCACCATCGCCTCAACTTTTTCCTGTGCCTTATGGTCATAAATCAAGGAATCCATTTTTGTTTCTACGAGTCTGGTTTTGAAGCTGACGATCGTATCTTTCTTCAAATCGATTTTCAGATCTACTTCGCCAAGCCATCTGGAATACGATCCGGCCTGTGCAATAATAACTCCGTTTCTAATCTCCGGTTTAAACAGGGGTGTATGTGAATGTCCGCCAATAATGATATCAACATCCTTATGAAATTTTGATGCCAGCTTTTTATCGTTATCAAATCCTATATGTGTCAGCAGTATTATTATATCACATTTATTTTTTTTCAGATATTTGATTCCGGCGTTAATAACGGAATCGGTATTTAACATCCTGAGTTCTGAAACATTTTTTGGAACTGTGAGAGTCATTAGATCCAACGCTGTAATGCCGATTACTCCGCACTTTATTCCATTGATCTTTTTTATAATGTATGGTTTTGCAAAAGTGTTGTTTTTAGATTTATCATAAACATTTGCAGAAAGATAATTGAATGTTGCCTTCTTCAATGCAGAGTCAAGTGAATATTGGCCGTAATCGAAATCATGATTACCGATCACAAATGCGTCAAGTCCGTAAAGATTCAAAAGTTCAATCTGTGAATTTCCTCTGGTGATGGAAGATATCGGTGAACCCTGAAAATCATCTCCGCCGTTTAGTAAAATAGAATTTTTATCCCTTAATTTATTTACATATCCCAGCATATTGGAAGTCCCGCCAATGTAATATGAAGTGCTTTCACCTGTGATCGAATCTTTACTGGAGATTCTGTATGGAAGATTTCTTGCATGAAAATCATTCCAATGAAGTATCTTCAAATCTTTTATATGCTTCGATTTTTTACTCTTCTTAGTAGAGATATCCTGTGAATTAATTTGAAAAGTAATTAATAAAATGGAAATTAAAACAAAAATAAATTTTTTCATGGTGAATCGTTAATTGTATATTCGTTTATTCTAAATTGAAGAATTTATAATCTTTATTTGTACTTTATTATGCCGTGATGATTGGAATCGTAGCAGCAGACTCCTTGAACCAAATGAGGAGTAGCTCTACAGACTGCGTCGCATCCTGATAACCATGTATTCGATGAATACAAATATCATCGTTATTATTTCGTATAATTGTTTTCAAATATACTTAATATTATTTTTCCATAAAATGTGAAATTTATTTTAGTGCATCTGCCCCATAAACTTTCACCGACGAACCTTCAGCAAGCAAAACATTGTAAGGTTTTTCCTCATTCAAAAATGAAAACTTACTTCCATATATGCAGCTATAGTCAAGATCATGAGAATATTCAATTACCGGAAAAACTCTCCACACCGGATGGTCCACTCTGTAAACTAATGTTTTACCGGAATGATTTATTCCGTATCCAAATGAGTGTTCTTTAAAAAAATGTTCAGCAGAAGTAACAGACGGAGTTGAAGGTTCATTTTTTGCTGTAAGGTTTATTTGAAATTCTTTTCCTTTTGTTTTTAAAAAATGCTTTACTTCGACCTTATCATTGATTAAAACTTTGCTTGACATTTTGGCAGTTTCATAAGGTTCAT
>JBDSYA010000234.1:0-3750 GCA_039925865.1 Ignavibacteria bacterium | reverse complement strand
TGAAAGAATTAAAAGAATGTGCGGCCATTTTAAAGAACTATTAAATTCAATACTGGATAACCCGGAGTATAAAATTTCAGAACTTCAAATTTTATCAGGCGACGAAAATAAATTCCTGTTATCAGATGTGAACAATACACATGTAAATTATAACCTGAATCAGTCTATAGTAGATCTTTTTTCATTGAATGTAAAATCAACTCCCGATGCGATCGCAGTATGGTTTGAAGATAAAGCACTGACATATCAAGAATTAGATAATATTACAAATCAGCTTGGCAATTTACTCATAAAAAAAGGCGTAAAGAATAATTCATTCGTCGGAGTTTATATAGATCGCTCCTTAGAAATGATAACAGCCTTATTAGGAATTTTAAAAGCCGGCGGAGCTTACGTACCTATTGATCCTTCATATCCTGAAGATCGTGTTAATTACATGATCGAGGATTCCGGCATTAATATTATTTTGAGTAAATCGAATTTATCTGAAAAGATTTCAGGCCGTAAGATTGAAATTTTAAATATTGATAAAATTTCCTTAGAGCAGGCTGCAAAACCTGAAATTAAGAAGGAGCCTCATGACTTAGCATATATGATTTACACTTCAGGCTCAACAGGAAAACCGAAGGGTGCGATGAATACAAATGAGGCAATCATTAACCGCCTTCTCTGGATGAAAGATTATTTGAAAATAAGTTCGTCAGATACAATATTTCAAAAAACTTCCTTTAGTTTTGATGTATCCGTATGGGAGTTTTTTCTCCCTCTTATCAGCGGAGCAAAACTGGTGTTTGCGGTACCTGAAGGTCACAAAGATACAAAATATCTGATACAGGAAATTATCAATAAGAATATTACTCATATACATTTTGTACCTTCAATGCTTCAGGTGTTTCTTGAAGATGAGGAAGTTTCAAAATGCAATTCATTAAAAGCAGTCATATGCAGCGGTGAAGAATTAACTATTTCTCTTCAGCAATTATTCTTTAGTAAATTAAAAGATACTGAGCTTCATAATTTGTATGGTCCGACTGAAGCTGCAGTTGATGTAACATTTTGGAAGTGTGAGGAAAACTCCGATTCAAAAGTTGTTCCGATTGGAAAGCCTGTTGCTAATACTCAAATTTATATACTTGATCCTTACCTGAAACCCGTTCCTGTAGGGGTTCCGGGTGAATTGCATATCGGAGGAGTACAGGTTGCCAGAGGATATCACAACCGCGACGAAATGACCTTAGAAAAATTTATTCAAGATCCGTTTAGCAAAATACGAACTGCAAGATTATACAAGACGGGAGATCTTGTCAGGTATTTAAATGATGGCAACATAGAATATCTCGGCCGGATGGATAATCAAATAAAGATCCGCGGATTCAGAATCGAACTTGGAGAGATTGAATTTGTAATGAATCAGTATGAAGATTTAAAAGAAGCCGTTGTAATTGCTAAAGAATTTAAAAAAGGTGATAAAAGATTAATTGCATTCGTAATACCAAAAAATAATGTTAATGTTAAAACGGAAGATCTCAGAAATTATTTAAAGCTCAAACTGCCTGACTACATGGTGCCATCCCAAATTGTTTTCCTTGAGAAAATGCCGTTATCACAGAATGGTAAAATTGACAGAAAGTTTTTAAATGATTATGAATTTACACGTGATGAAAATGCGTCTGACTACGTATCTGCATCTACAAATATCGAACAAAAACTGGTTAACATCTGGAAAGAAACTCTATCAATAAATAAGATCGGAATTCATGACAATTTTTTTGAATTTGGAGGGGACTCGATTCTCAGCATTCAAATTATTTCCCAAGCCAATCAGCAGGGATTAAAGATCACTCTTAAACAAATTTTTCAATATCAGACTATTGCTGAATTATCTAAAGTGATTGAAATTTCAGATACGTCTGAAATAATTGATCAGGGAAATGTTTCAGGTGAAGTACTCCTGACACCTGTTCAAAAATGGTTCTTTAATCTGGATCTTCCGGAGCCTCATCATTTCAGTCATTCTGTTTTGCTGACAACTCCATCCGGACTTAATCCAGTTTTTTTAAAAAGAGCAGTTGAAGCCGTTGTAAAACAGCATGATGCATTAAGATTAAGATTCAAAAAAGAAGGCAAAGAATGGATGCAGACAAATTCTGAATTTGAAAATGCAGAGTTGTTTGATGTTGAAGATGTTTCTGCCATTGATTCACAGGTTCAAAATAAAATTATTGAATCGGGTATATCAAAATTACAGACAACTTTAGATTTAGCAAACGGTCCTTTGATCAAAATGCGTTTATTCAAAACCGGCGATAACTCAGACCGCCTGTTAATACTGATCCATCATTTATGTATAGATGTAGTTTCGTGGAGAATTATCCTTGAAGATATATATAATGTTTATTACCAGTTGAGTCGTGGTGAAGAAATTGTCCTTCCTTCGAAAACAACATCTTTCAAAGAATGGAGTAAAAAACTTTCAAAGTATTCTAACAATGAAAAAATTTCCACTGATGAAGATTACTGGCTTAATTTTGCCGGGAAATATTCTGAACAAATACCAAAAGATTATGATAAAGATAATTTGCAAAATACTATAAGCACTGCCGGGACTGTATCTATCATAATAAATGAACAATCAACTGAAGCGATCTTACATGATGTTCAGAAAATTTATAACACAAAAATAAATGATATTCTTCTGACTGCTTTAATTATTGCGTACCAGAAATGGTCGGATAAAGGCAGGCTGGTGTTAACTCTGGAAGGACATGGAAGGGAAGAGATCTTTGATAATACTGACGTTAGCAGGACAGTAGGATGGTTCACTTCAATGTTTCCGGTATTACTAAATATTGAAAATGCTGATGACATTGGCGAATCAATAAAGTCTGTAAAAGAAAAAATCAGAGAGATCCCAAATAACGGGATCGGATACGGTATATTGAAATATTTGCACACTAATTCTTCCGTAATACAAAAACTAAATGCGGTACAGCAGCCGGAAATAATTTTCAATTATCTTGGTCAGATCACAGGAAAGATCGGATCAAGATTAGGATCTGATTGGAGTCTGAGTAAGAGTGCCATTGAGCTTAGCCAGAATCAAAATGGTTTGAGAAGCCACCTGATAGAGATCAACAGTATCATAATAGAAAATAAGATCAAGATGGAATTTATTTACAGCAGGAATTTTCATAAGAAAGAAACTATTGAACAATTCAGCAAATATTATGAAGATGCTCTGGAATTAATAATTGAGCATTGCAAATCTCCTGAAGCAGGCGGCTATACACCTTCAGACTTTTCTTCAGCAGGACTCGATCAACAGGAACTAGACAATTTATTAGCGAACTTAAATTAAGATGCAGAAAAATACAAAGACAAATATAGAAGACATTTACGACTTAACTCCGATGCAGCAGGGAATGCTGTTTCATACACTTTATAAAGAAAGTTCCGATGCTTACATAGAACAGTTTTGTTATAATTTGTCGGGCAATTTAAACAGTGATCTTTTCAGAAGATCATGGGATGAGATTGTAAAACGTCACGGAGTTCTCAGGACTTCATTTCAGTGGAAAGGAATTTCAAAACCTGTTCAGCTTGTCAATAGATCTGTTGAACTTCCATGGGTGAATATGGACTGGAGCAGTCTTACAGAAACTGATCAGCAAAATGAATTTATAAATTTTATTAAGAAGGACAGAGATCAGGGCTTTAATATGGAGCAAGCGCCTTTGATGCGTTGTGCTC
>JBDSYA010000233.1:0-12104 GCA_039925865.1 Ignavibacteria bacterium | reverse complement strand
AAGGAAGCGATGCCTTAAAGTTTATACTGCTTTTACCGGGATTCAATATGTAATTCACTCCGTATGGATTATCTCCCAGATAGGAAAGATTGATATGAGAAAAACCGGTAATTCCCGGAATGAACGGACTGGTTAAAAATCCTGAGTTAAGATCTTCCAGCCGCCAGATATTATTGAAAAAGGATCCATTGCCAAAACGAAATCTCATGTTAACAAAGCTTCCGTCAACATATCCCTTTAGCTCTCTGTTAAAAGTAAAAGATTCATTCAGACTGATTCTCTGACTAAGCCATAAATATCCGGTTGAGCCAAGATTATTAACTTCCGGTTCTTCAAAATATCGTTCTTTGAAACTTGAAAGAGGAATGATTCCCGTTTGATTTGGAGAGTTAACTAAAGCCATCCTTTGACCATTAATACCCGCGTATGTCAGGAAGTAATAATTAGACTTGGAAAAGTTATTTACATTGTGAAAATAAGTTTTGTTGAGACTGTCATATCCCCATTCATTTGGATTTCTTCCGTAAAAGATTATATGATCATTGTCATCAAATCTACCATCCTCTTCTCCAACAACTAAAATTTTATTTTCTACAAGATCAGTGGGAGAATTTACGGCGTTATTATATGGTAATTCAGAACCCCCGTTACCATAGATCTTAATTGTCCGCGGATCAATGCTGCCTGCGTTTATTGAATTTCCCTGTAAATAATTTTTATCAAGTTTATACATACCGGATTCTTTGATCTCAATTTTATAAAAGTCACCTGATGCAAGCACACTGTTCTTCACTGTAACTGACTTTTGTGAATTGAATTCATCTGTTGACCAGTTTATTGCTACTTTGGAATTGATTGCTGCACCATCAAAAAAATATTTTTCCTGTATGCTAATTGGCCTGTTTTGATAAACGGGGCTTCCTCCGAATACAATTCTCACTTTTATAAAACTGAATTTCCTTAATGTACCGGTTGATGGATTGTATTGGGCAGGATAAAAATTAATGTATCCGAAATATTTATTTCTGACTGCTCCGGAGTTTGTAACGGTTGCTGAATTTCCCGGAATTAATTTATTCTTATTATATTCATTTTGATCTTTTATATATTCCGGAAATACACCGTCTTTATCTTTGGATATTTTTAATGTAGGTACCGGTTTTATTTCAACGCCGCTGATATCTTCATACTTTTCATCCAATATTTCAACCCTGTTGTTTGTATTGACAGGAAGGTAAATAGGAAAGGATCTCATCTTTATATCAGGACTGCCCATCTTATCAGTGCTTCCCACTGAATTAAGGAAATCAAATTCTTTTGTAAACTGAGGATAGAATTCTATTTCAATAAATGATTCAGTTGAACTTAAAATTTTATGATCAGGAATAACTTTTTCTTCGTCTTTTGAAATATTATTATTTTGTAAAGACTTTGTCAGAGGTATGTCACTTTTTTGAGAAGCAGCATCATCATAAACAAGTGTTGAAAAAATTATTATTATAAATAATTTAATGAAGTTTGATAGAGTTAATTTCATTTTGATCATAATTGGTTGGGTTTAAATAATCGGTAGAATAATATCACAAACAACATTTATAATTGATAAAAATTTCAGGTGGTAAGTAAATGGAATTTAATTTTCACAAAAGAAAAACCATTTTTTAAAGATAGGTAACCAGACCTTTAAAAAATGGTTTTAAAAATGTTAAATACATAGAGAAAAAAGTTTTATTAAAAAAAAAGTAACAACTCTCTATATATTATTCTCCGATGGGTTTAAATTTTTACAAATATATTGGTAGTATCTTGCAATGTCAATACTTAAGATTATATTAATGAACACCATTCTTCTTTTTAGTAAGATCCATTTTTTCCAAAACGTCAAGATGATTGAGAGCATTCTTTGCAGCTTCCTGCTCTGCCTGCTTTTTAGATTTACCTTTGCCGATACCCAGGCTTCTTTTATTCACAAATACTTCCACCGTAAATAGTTTATTGTGTTCTGGTCCCTCTTCTTTTATGACAGAATATTCGGGAATGAAATCAGTATGCGCTTGAACATATTCGAGAAATTTGCTTTTATGGTTTTCATCAAATTGGTTCAACCATTTGATATCCAGTTTTTTAAAGATCTCTTCATTCAAAAATTCTTTTGCTGAATCATAACCGGAATCCATGAACACTGCTCCGACGAGAGCTTCATATGCATCAGAAAGAATTGTGTCGTAACCTTCCTCTATGGATTTTTTGGCAGTATAAGATGCAAGCAGAAAATCCTGAAGTTTTATATTTTTTGCACGTTCAGCTAAAAACTTTTTGTTTACAAGGATCGATCTGAATTTTGTAAGATCTCCTTCATCATTTAGTGGGAAATTCTTAAAAAGATATTCTGCCACCACAAGGTCAAGTACTGCATCTCCGAGAAATTCTAGCCTCTCATTGGAAATAATTCCAATTTTCAGAGGATTACTTTTTACTTTTAAAAAAGAACGGTGAGTTAAAGCCGTAATAAAATAATTCGGATCAATAATTTTATAATGAATAGCTTTTTGAAACTCATTAAAGTCTATTTCATAAACTGCCTGTGTGAAGTTCTCTGCAGCCGTACTTCCATTCGATTTATAAAAGGGTATAAGTTTCCGTAAACTTTTTTTTAATATATCAAACATATAATTAACATTGCTATCGGTTAGGATAAAAACTAATCTTCATACTTCTTGAACACAATAGCAGTATTATGACCTCCAAATCCTGAGTTTTCTGATAAAACAGTTTTGACTTCTTTTTTCATTGCGGTGTTTACTACATAATTAAGATCACATTCCGGATCTTTTTCTTCATAGTTGGTAGTTGGTGGAATTATACCGTCTCTTATGGTGAGTATTGCAGCAATAGCTTCGATCGCCCCTGCAGCACCTAATAAATGGCCGATCATTGATTTTATTGAATGAACTGGAACATCATATGCTCTTTTACCGAATACATTCTTGATTGCAAGGGATTCATTTTTATCATTATAATAAGTAGATGTGCCATGTGCATTTATGACATCAATATCATTTATTGTCATGTTTGAATTGGCGATAGCAAGTTTAATTGCCCTGCCAACGCCTTCACCCTGAGGAGCGGGTTCTGTTATATGAAAAGCATCTGCAGTTAATCCAAAACCAGTAATTTCCGCATAAATTTTTGCACCTCTCGATTTTGCCATCTCAAGTTCTTCAAGAATTAATGTTGCTCCGCCTTCACCCATTACAAAACCGTCCCTGTTTTTTTCAAAAGGTCTCGAAGCTTTATGAGGTGCATCGTTTCTTCTTGATAAAGCTTTCATTGCATTAAAACCCGCAACACCCATTGGACAGATCACCGCTTCAGATCCTCCTGTAACCATTATATCGGCATCACCTCTTTCAATAAGCATTACAGAATCTGCAATTGAATGGGCAGATGTCGTACATGCCGAGATAGTTGCATAATTAGGACCCTTTAAACCGTACTTCATGGAGATCCTCCCTGCAGCAATATCTGCTATAAGCATTGGTATAAAAAAAGGACTGACTCTGTCAGGATTACCTTCGCGTTTATAAAGATTGTTCTGCTGATTATGATATGTCCACATTCCGCCGATACCCGAACCGTAAACAACACCCGCTTTTTCAAGATCAACTTTTTCCAGATTCAAACCTGAATCCTTCATTGCTTCTTCAGATGCAGCCAGAGCATATTGTGTAAAGGGATCAACTCTCTGGGAGAGCTTTCTGTCCATATAATTCAGGGGATCGAAGCCCTTTAGCTCTGCAGCAAATTTTGTATCGAAATTGCTTGTGTCGAAATATGTTATATTATCTATTCCGTTTTTACCTGCAATCAGATTTGTCCAGAAATCATTTACATTTAACCCTACAGGACTGACAACACCGATTCCCGTTACGACAACTCTTCGTCTCATCTCGTAAATAATCGAATTTAAATTTTATTTGGATGACACTTTTTCTGAAATATATTTGACAGCATCTCCGACTTTTTGAATTTTTTCTGCATCCTCATCAGGAATTTTTATTTCAAATTCTTCTTCAAACTTCATTACAAGCTCAACTGTATCAAGTGAATCTGCACCAAGATCATTTATAAATGATGCATCTGTTGTAACCTTAGATTCTTCCACACCTAATTTATCCACTACTGCTTGCCTTACTTTTGTCTCTATTTCAGCATTTGTCATTTAAATATTTCTCCTATTTGATGATTTAAAAAAATTTATCTGCAATATAGCTAAATATAAAAAACTTTTAAAGGAATTTATTTTATGAAAATATGTGATGTTGAGTGATGTTGAGTGTGTTGAGTGATGTTGAGTGATGTTGAGTGATGTTAGTCCTTAATTACTAAGCTCATCGGTTTTTTCAAGTAACCCTTTCTTAGAATTCAAAACTAATGTATTAGATATTTCCTTTTTTAAATTACAGTCTTTAACACGGTCTGAACAATTCTGAATTCTTATAAGACATAGAAGATGACGTTTACTTTTGATATTTCTTCAAGAGCTTTATCAAAATTTCTACTTTCAAAATTTAATATCGACTGTGAATAATGGTCATGTCGTCAAGCCGTTCAGGAGAAAGTTCATGGATATAATTTCCCAAAAAATCTGAAGCCCACTTGAGTTAGTAGAGTTAGTAGAGTTAGTAGAGAGTTCAACACAACAAACTTAACTATTCAGCGATCCGGCAAGGGTCTTCGCACAATATATCCTTCTGCAAGCGGATATCTTCCGTGAGCCACATCATTGATAATATCAACTCCGTTATTAATTTGCCTTGAGCCTCCCCACCATGCAAGAACATATTTATTATTACTTTCATAAACATAAGACTCAAAGATTATTACGTGACCGTTCCATATCAATAGATCTCCTTTAAAAATCTTTACATCTTCATTCATTTTGATCACAGGCAGTATATCATTGAAGCGCGAAGTATCCATTAGGTCGTAAGTTGTAACATTTTCATAAGGACATTTACAGCCGGCTTTATACAGGACGTTCATTGCAAAGATATTGCACTTTGAAAAAGTGCCGAACATAGGATTGTTTATCCAGTACAGATAAGTTGAGTCATTTGCAGATGAATACATTTCATTCTTTTGCTCTTCCCTTGCAATGTTTAAAATAAGATTTCCTTTTCTTTCTATTTCAAGTTCGCTGACACTGCCGCTAAGTTTGGTATCGTCATTATGTTCATCTTTTTCTTCGCTGTATTCACCTGATCCGGAGCAGCCGTTTAAAATAATTATTAATGTTAATGGAGATAAATAAAATAATCTTTGATACTTTTTAACATATTTTATTAACATAATTAACTGATGTCAATCCTCCTGGATGATTTAACACAATCTATTTTTTCAGGCTGTCTATCTTATCAAGTGAGTTTCTCAGACTATCGAGTCTCAGCTGGAATTCACGAAGTTTTAGCTCACGCTGATTAATTTCATTTTCTTTGTTGAGTATTCTTGTTTCACGTGATTCCATAGTTTTTTCAAATGTGGCTTTATCCCAGTATCCGAGATCCTCAAAATATCCCTTAAAAAGAAAATTATGTTTTAATGCTTCCATATTCTGATAAAAGCTGAAGGATCCCAATTCAAGATTTGCAGTTGTCTGATTGGCATTATTCATAACACCTTTAATATTATTTGCAAAAACCGTATCAGTTAAGAGCGTTCCTACTAAGCTCTGGCTTGAATTCATTTTAACCGTGATGTCAGAGATATTTCTTGTAATTGTGTCAATGCTGCCCTGAAGTTTCATTATATCAACTGTCACTATGTCTATTGTATTAGATGCTTTAAAAAGAATATTATTGATGTAAGCTGTTGATGTTGAAAAACTTTGCATTAATGAATCAAGATTGTCAAATATATCACTGTTATTAACAAGCTTTCCTATTGTACCTTCACCTCTGTTAACTTTATCCATTATCTCTGCAAGATCCTTAGAGATATTCTGAGCTTCTTTAGTAGATTCATTAAGATTATTGACTATATCTCCAATTGAAACAGGCATTATTGCTTGAATAGAATCTCCTTCTTCAACTGAGGCAGTGACAGCCTCACCGGCCGTGATAGATAAAACTTTATTACCCACCAGTCCGTCAGAGTTGATAGTAGCTTTAGAATCTTTTTTTACAAACTTCTGAACATCACTGATAATATTCATATTCACTCGCACCTTGTCAACTGCAATAATTTCAATAGACTCTATAGTGCCTACACTTATACCCGCAAACTGAACAGAATTTCCCTGGGTCAACCCGCTTACATTCGAAAATACAGCATAAATATTAAAGGTTTTTGTGAATAGATTATCTTTGCTCCCGATATAAAATAATGCTGCTACAAATAAAGCAAGCCCCGCTACAATGAACAGACCAAGTTTTATATATTTTGATTTATTTATTTCCATAAAATTTTTTATTCAAATTAAAAATAAACTTTTAGCTAAATTTTAACTGATCAAATTAATTCAATTTTTGATAAAATAAAACTTCATTTATTGAAAAACTTCTTATTCGAATTCAAAAAATCCTCTGACAAAAGGATCATCTGAATTTGCAAGTTCATCATATGAACCTTCCGCTGTAAATTTTCCTTCTTTAAGTACAACTATTCTGCTGGCGACTAATTTTGCGCAAGCCATATCATGAGTTACGATCAATGAAGTTACATTAAATTTCTGCTGCATCTCTAAAATTAAATGGCTGATCTCATTTGAAGTAACAGGGTCAAGTCCTGTTGTAGGCTCATCATATAAAATTATTTCAGGAGTGAGCATCAGAGTTCTTGCAAGCGCGATCCTTTTCTTCATTCCACCTGATAATTCTGAAGGCACTTTATCAATGGCATCTTTAAGTCCGACATTTTCCAGCGCTTCTTCAACTTTTGGTGTAAGATCTTCTTTTTTATTATCAGGCTGCCTTACTACCGGAAATTCTAAATTTTGGCGGACAGTCATAGAATCATATAATGCCCCGCCCTGAAATAAAAAACCAATTCTTCTTCTAATTTTATTTTCATCTTCTCCGGGTGATTTGGAAAATTCTGTACCAAAAACTTTTATTGTTCCTTCTGTTTGAAATTCCAGGCCGATTATGCATTTAAGGATCACAGACTTACCGGTGCCCGATTTTCCAAGCAACACAACCGTCTCGCCTTTTTTGACTTCCAGACTGATATCTTTCAATACTTCAAAGCTCCCGAAAGATTTTTTTACATCAATCAGCTGAAGAATGATCTCGGATTTATTTTCAGTCTTTGATTTTTCAGTTTCCGGCAGTTCTTGTTCAGAAGTATTCATAAGCTAATTAAAATAAAGCAAAGTTGTATTTGTTGCTATGTAAATTATAAAACCTAAGCCGAAATTCTTTTCTTGTATCTTTCTTGTATCTTAGAGGCTTTAATATTGAAATTTATTCTGAATGAAAACAGCAATGAATATTTTACTAATATATCTACTGCAAAAAAACTGATTTGTTAAAACATTTTTTAAGTTAAAACTTTCCTAAATTTTAATTTTCAATCAAAAAGAATTATAATGAGTTTCCGAAATATTTAGTGAGTGTATAAAAGTTATAAAGCGAAAGATACAGACTTCGGGCAGTTTATTGAGAACTCAACCGGCAAAATTTTTGAATTTTTTTTTTTTTCAGAAATAGTTTTATATTGTAGCAGGAAGAATAATCTTCTCACATAACCTTAAATTATCATGCCTGCTGATTTTTCAGTGACAAATCCAATAACCGGCGCAGAGACATTTTATGATTCGTTTAAAGATGCAAGAGAAAATTCGCATAGCGGCGATATGATTACAATTTATAAAGACTCGAAAGAAAAGATTGTTTTAAAAAACAATGTTGATATTACAATCGCTCCGGGTGTTGTTTTCAAAAAAAAGGAAGAGCCGCTTTCTGAATTGTAATAGACGCAAATAATAATGATGGAGCTTAACTTGCAGAATTTCAAATTTAAATGCAGGGAGCAGTAGTTAAAACTAAAAAAATTATTGAATTTTAAACTTAAAATATCATGGCAACCGAAGTAGCAGTAATAAACTCAGGTTCAGGTGTTCAAACATTTTATTCAACATATACAGCTGCAAGGACTGCAGCTAATTCCGGTGATTTGATTCAGATATGGGCAGACTTAACCAATGAACAAATTCTTTTAAAGGATGGAGTGGATATATGGGTTGTCCCCGGAAGAATTATAAATATGACATCCGCATTGCCAACAATAGTTGATAATGACATCGTCTATACTACACCGGTAACCTGCAACATAACAGGATATGGAATTATCAAAAATGATAACAGTTCCGGTAATTGCATAAAAATTATCAATGGTTCATCGAATGTTTCAATACAATGTGATTCTATCGAAGCTGTTGGTACAGCGGGAACAACCGGGGATCCGTATAAAGGAGCAAGCGTATTAGTTACAAATATTATAGATGCTCAAAAGTTCAGTCTTATTTGTAATAAAGTCAGCAATCAATATAACGCTGCAATTGCATTTGACACAGTAACGAGTGGCACTAATAAAAATACAATTAATATAAAAGTTAAAAGAATCGATACCGGAGTAGTGGATGATGATTTCGGTGGACCGGGATTAGCAATAAAAGGAACAGGTTTTATTGACATAGATGAAATCAGTTGCTATAATAGTAACCAGTGTTTGCTGTTTCAAGGAGGAACAGTAACAGCGAACATATTAAAAATGACAACAAGAAATGTGAATCATTTTTCTTCTCCTTTTTTACCGGCAGTCGAAGTATCGGGAGGAGATGGCACTCAAAAGCTTACTCTTTACTTTGATGAAATTCAGATTTTTGTCGGAGGAGACGCAGTGGAGGTATCCAATGGAACTGCTTCAATCATCGGCCGAAGGATTTATTCGCAAGCCGGTTTGTCACTGGATTTAAGTTCAAATGTTGAATGCCTGGTAGATGAAATAATAAGCGGAACAAAAGGAATTTATATTCATAACGTCAGTTCTCAAAAAGTTATAATTGAGTCAAATTATATCGAGGGAAGTAATGGAAATAGCGGTGTGATAAAGTCTGCCGCAGGTTCAAATTATGTTTTGAGAAATGCTAAGATAAAGAATACTTATACGGGAAGTTCTTCACCGTATTCAAGAGGGATTTATATAGAAGATGGTAGTCAAACCATTGAAATTGAAAACTTAATTATTGTAACGGGGACAACTACAAATGATTTTAGCATTTTCCGAGCTGGTTCAACTAATATAGATATCAAGAATTTAGGTTTATTCGTAAAGAAAGCGATCTCTGGTAATATTACTTTAAAAATAGGAACAGGTATTGGAACGGGTGAAAATTTTAAATACATTATAAGTAATGACATTACATAGTTTTGTCATTTCTTAACTAAATCTAAATGACAAAAAATGACAAAATATCTTCAAATATTTATTATTCTATTATTAATAACAAAAACGAATGTTGTTCACTCACAAGTTAACCAAGAATGGGTTGCAAGATATGGTAATACTGAGATTGATGCAGGAAGCTCAATGGTTACTGATGACAACGGAAATGTTTATGTTACTGGATCAGATGGAGTTTCAACAAATGATGATATTGTAACAATAAAATATTCTAAATCAGGAACTCAACAATGGATAGCAAGGTATCGCGGCTCAGGAAATGGTTATGATGCCGGCAATTCCATTAAAGTTGACAAGGAAAATAATGTAATTATTGCCGGGCAAAGTGTGGGAATTGGAACAGGCGCAGATTATACAACAATAAAGTATAATACTTCAGGAGTCCAACAATGGGTTGTAAGATACTCAACTGCTGGAAATAGAAGAGATGCTGCTTACGCAGTTGCCATCGATAATTCAAACAATATATATGTTACGGGTGAAAGTGAAAATAGTATAGGAGGAATTGATTATCTGACCATTAAATATAATTCTTCCGGAAATCAATTGTGGATTGCTAAATATAACCAGGGGCAAAACAGTTCCAATATTGCATTTGACATTACATGTGACATTATAGGAAATGTATTTGTCACAGGTGTAAGTGATGGAGACTTTGCTACAGTTAAATACAATAGCTCGGGAGTCCAACAATGGGTTTCAAGGTTTAATGGTGATATAAATGACAATGATGAGGGCAAAGCAATTGCCGTTGATGCATTAGGGAATGTATATGTTTCAGGAAGCAGCGTGGGAACTATGTTTTATTACGACTATGCAACAGTCAAATATAATTCAGCCGGAATTCAACAATGGGTTAGAAGATATAACGGAACATCCAACTTTCAGGATCAGCTTAGAGCTATGGTTGTCGATAAAATGGGTAATGTGTACATAACAGGTAATGGAACGGAAACAGGTGAAGGATATAATTTTGTAACCATAAAATACAATACTCTCGGAGATACATTATGGATAGCGAATTATCACAATGGTCCAAATGATATCGCTTTTGCAATGGCGATAGACAAATATGGAAGTATTTATGTCACGGGTGAAAGTGATGGTAATGGAACGGGGGAGGACTATGCGACTGTAAAATATGATTCTTCGGGAATTCAGCAATGGGTAAAACGATATGATTATTCGGGAGTTTTTGGAGATTATCCTGCATCGCTTGCAGTTGATAAAAATGGATCTGTCTATGTAACCGGTCAGAGCAACAGAGATATTCTCACAATCAAATATTCACAGCTCACAGGCGCAATCACAAATTTATCAGAAATCCTAACCGGCTACACTCTTTCTCAGAACTATCCAAACCCGTTCAATCCTAAAACCGTTATTCGTTATTCGATAATTGAAAATCGATTTGTGAATTTAAGAGTTTATGATGTATTGGGTAATGAAGTTCGAAATTTAGTCAGTGAAAACAAACCTGCCGGAAATTATGAAGTTGAATGGAATGCATCGAATTATCCAAGCGGAATTTATTTTTATAGATTAGAAATTGATGGAAATATAATTGATACAAAGAGAACGATACTTTTAAAATAAATTTTAATTTTAAATTTTAACATTATGCCAAATCCAACAGAAGTAGCAATAATAAAGCGTGACGGATCGATTTTCGGAGTATATACAACTTATACTACCGCTAGAATAGATGCAGTGTCAGGAGATTTAATACAGATAAGGTCGGACTTAAATGAGCAGATAGTTTTAAAAAACGGAGTTGATATATGGATAATGCCGGGAGTGGTGGTGAATAATACTTCAGGTATTACTATCGTTGATGTTGTTAGTGGTACTTTCCAAGAAGTTCATTGTAAAATTTATGGTGAAGGAATAATTAAGAACACTGGAGGATATTCAGGAATTTTCATAAATAATAGCAGCTCTGAATTATCTATTGAGTGTGATTATATCGAAGGTACAAGTAGTGGAACAAGCCTTTTTAGAACAATTTATATTTCTCAAGCTAGTAGATTTGATTTAAAATGCAATTACATATTAAGCAAGAGCGTTGCACTGCAATTGGGTACTTTTGGAGGCGGCTCAGTTTTTAATGTTGTTCAAGATGCCAATATAAATGTTCTTAAAGTTGAAACTGGAGATTCAAATAGCACAATAATTGGAACTTCTATTGTTACATATTCTAATGGTTTTATGAAAATTAATGAGATTTTATGTAAGAATAGAGGACATTGCGTTTTACATGTTGCTGGTTCAATGCTTGCCCGAATTGGAAAAGCAACTACAGTAAGAGCTAATTTAAATTTTGAATCTACAATTAATATTGGACAACCAGGACAAACTAATGGTACTGAAAAATTGATTATGTATTTTGACGAAATACTATCTTTGGGAAGCGGCTCATTTCTTTCATTTAAATGGTATAGTAATTGGTGAAGGTACTGGAATATTTATTGGCAGAAGAGTTTTTTCTTCTGATGGTAAAGCATTAGAAATTGTGGGGGGCAGTACAAAAGGCTATATAAAATGTAATGAAATGATAAGTGAAGGTACTGATTCCAGTGTAAGCACTTTAGGATTAAATGATTCTAATGATCAAATAACAATTGATGTAAATTATATTG
>JBDSYA010000232.1:0-11533 GCA_039925865.1 Ignavibacteria bacterium | reverse complement strand
CTATTTACTATTAGGACATTTGTCCT
Source organism: Ignavibacteria bacterium (assembly GCA_039925865.1). GTDB lineage: Bacteria > Bacteroidota > Ignavibacteria > Tepidaquicellales > Tepidaquicellaceae > JBDSYA01. The sequence goes on along the minus strand of JBDSYA010000232.1, from coordinate 11,507 downwards.
ATGGTTATTTTTTCTTATTTTTTTGTGGATTAAAGTTTTTATACAATTTAATATATTCTCTTACGACTTTCAAACTCCTCCCTGTTATTCCCATAATCGCTGTTTCATTTAGTCCTTTGTTGAGCAGCTTTTTTATTTGTTCATATTGCTTTAAATATCTGTCTACTGCACTCTGACTATGTGATGTCTTAAACACTATATCAGCCGGTGATATTCCTTGTTCATATAAATTTATTATTATTCCTTTGTGTGTCGGTAAACTTCCCTGGTCTAATACATATCCTTTTAATGGAAGTATCTCTCCTGTCTTTTCCTGATAAGCTTTTAAATATTTTCCTATGGTACCTAAGCTTCTGTTCATCAGCATACTCAACTCGGCTCCACTTAACAATCCTCCTTGCTGCTTCGCACTCTTCAATAGCCTGACCATCGTCTCTATGTCTCGTGCTTCTCTATGTTTATAATTACTATTGCGATCACCTTTCTTATAATATATCCTTCGCTCTACATCTTCCTCTGTTATCAGCGGTAGTATTACTGTTATCGTTGCATAGTCTTCAGTCTTCTTACCATAACTTTGTCGCTGACCATCATCTTTTGTCGTCCGGAATAATATCTCTCCATTGCCTACCTTTTCTTTGCTATAATTAAATTCATCTTGTATTTGTTCTATGTCTTCGGTCAGTAATTCTAATATCTTACGGGATCCTAATATCTTATATTCTTTCTCTAATAAATGAAGTAATGCTTGCCGAAAATTTCTTTTGTTTATTGTCTCATATCTATCTCTTAAAGGATGCATGCTCATCTGTAACCTCCTGTCATATGAACCGCTAAGCCTCCACTGATAAGGGTTTTCGTTTTTTTTATACCCCTTTGACGCATCTTCTTTATAAATCCTAACTTCTCCTGACGTATTTTATTTCCTCGACTCTCCAGAAGAAGCTCTTTATACTGTCTTACAAGATTTAATGATATACCTGTTACTAAACTTATTTCCTCGTCTTGTTTTATTCCCCGCGATACACTCATAAATACTTTGGTAAACTCTTGAATATATCGCTTTATTGCTCCCACACTATGCCGGGTTTTCAACTTTATATCTGCAAAAAAATATCCCTCTAAATATAATCCTATTATCTTCTTCTTATGAGTCTGACCTCGACCTATATTATGTAATACACCTCGAGTTATTACTTCTACTCCACGTTTTTTTATCTGCTCGATATCCCGCCGAATTGTTCTCGCATCACATGATAAATATCGCGAAAGATCTTCCTGAGATAATATTCCATCCTGTTCTATTGCCTCCTGAGTTATTCGCTGGATGCGGATCTGACGTAAAATTATTCTTCCAAATTCTTTCTTTGATTCCAGATCTTCTTTCCCTGAATCTATTGTTAATAATACTCGCTTCCTGCTTAACTTCTCTATTGTCTTTCCCGCTCGTTCCTCTATACCTATTACTGTTACTTCAATCTGACCTTCCTTTAGAATATGTGCTCGGAGTAAATGTTCCTTTGCACTAAGTAAAATTTGTTCACTTAATTTAGGGGAAAGCTCATAAGAATTTAATAAATCATATATGAACTCTCCCCTCTGATGTCTTTAGTAATTGTCGTGTATATTGCTTTGTTTTATTTTCCATTTACCTATCTCCATATTAGTTTATTTCTAATCTAACATTTTTGATAGGACAAATGTCCTTATTTCAGTAAAACCATTTTTTTTGTATCAGTAAAAGACCCTGATTCGATCTTATAATAATATACACCACTCGGGAGATCTTTGGGTTGAAATTTTATGCTGTAAAATCCCGCACCTTTTATTTCGTTAATGATTTGAGCAACTTCCTTTCCGCTGAAATCATAAATTTTTATAGATACCTGATCACTGATGGTGATCTGGTAATTAATGATTGTAAAAGGATTGAAAGGATTTGGATAGTTTTGTGATAAGAAAAATTTTTCAGGAATTCCAATGATGACATTATTAGTCAAGTAATGAAAATTATAGTTGCCATTGAAATCTATTTGCTTTAACCGATACTTGTAGTTACCTGATGTTAAGTTAACATCATTAAAAGAATAATAATGGTTAATAGTTGAGTTACCATAGCCGTGAACAAAACCAATTATAGACCAATCACTCTCCTCAGAAGATCTATGAATTTCAAATCCGGAATTATTTTCTTCAAATGAAGTGGTCCAGTTCAAGCTTACATTTCTGCCAGCAACAGTAGAAATTAAAGATGTAAGTTCCACCGGCAGTACAGGTTCCGGAGTTATATATACTTTAAAAATGTATTCACTTGGATAACTTAAACCGTTATTGGGAAGCAATGCTCTTATACCTCCATAAATATAACCAACGAAAGTTCTTCCTGAGATTTGACTGAGCTTTATAACCTCATTATCAAAATGAGGAACAGAATTGTTCATAATAAATTGTGCGTTGGTCCCAAGTAGTGCGGGCATTTTATGATCAGATAAATATTCCATTGTATTACCGCCGGGGTACTTTGACAGCGTAGTAATATCATCTGTGAAAGGAATAAGTGAATCAACTTCCAGAGTCTGAGTACTTTCATTGTAATAATATAAACTCATCCCTCCAAAAAATGAAGTATGCATGCTTCCTGTTGCCGAACTAAAAGCTGTAAGGTGCGCACAAGTATATTGATTTAACTTTTGTTCAAAGCTGTAATCAACATCGGCAGAATTTTCATAAATATAGATCGGGTTTAAAAACGGAAGATCCCTTCCATGTTTAAATACACCTCCGTAAAGAGTTAAATATTCAGTTATCCCGTCCGGCATAATGGCAGGAACGACATTCATATCACGCCTGTGATATTCAACGGTATCTGTAATAGCGCTGTAACCGGATATTGAAACTTCAACACCATTATCATTGATCATGAATTTTCTGATTTGATTTGAATAGACCTGAGTATTTACAGTCCTTCTGTAATTTCCGGAAAAGTTATGACCGCCAATCAAATAAAAATAATCTCCAAGCTTATGCAGTTCACCACCCGTTATGCGAAGCCGGCTGTCAGACATTTGCTTAATGTGACTATTTACTGAAGTGCCATTTATTATCGCCTGAATTGTTTCTTCGACATCAATAACTGTCAATGAAGAAAACGTAATGAATGAATTTGTAAGACTGTCATAACCAAATCCTCCTATGATGTACAGTTTATTTCCAGTTTGCGCATATTGCATATTTGTTGAACGCAACGGATCTGCAACTGCAAACGGAAGATCTGAAAAAATATTTCTTGACCATGTTTGCATGCTATTAGGATCTACTACAAAAATGTTTTTATTTGAAAATTGTTTTGGGAAGGAATTGAACGGAGTAAATCCGTGGAGTCCGTTTGTCCTTCCTCCGATAAACAGCCATCTTCCGTTTGATTCGGCAAATGCGAATGAATGGATCGCCGGTGATCCCGGCAGAGTAACAGTTTCCAGTTCAATATTATAAGGTCCGGATTGGGCTTGCGAAATTCTCAAACCTCCCAAAAAAAATATAGATGTTACAAGAACAAGAAAAGTTCTGATCATTTATTAATTTTATATTTGAATAATTATTGTTGATTGATATCAGGCAGGTTCGATCCAGTCACCATTTTCTTTGATTAAATTAATCAGTTCATCAACTGCGACTACTGATTCAATTCCTTTCTTCATTATCTCTCTTCCTTTATACAAAGTTATTTTTCCGGGACCACTGCCGACATAACCATAATCTGCATCCGCCATTTCTCCGGGACCGTTAACTATACAGCCCATGATAGCGATCTTTACACCTTTTAAATGGTGTGTCTTTGCTCTGATCATTGCTGTAGTGATCTGAAGATCAAACAATGTTCTGCCGCATGACGGGCAGGAGATATATTCCGTTCTGGAAATTCTTGTTCGGGTTGCCTGAAGAATTCCAAAGCTGATACTATTGATGTTTTTAAGAGTGACTGATTTTGATTCTATCCAGATACCGTCTCCTAACCCATCCAAAAGCAGTCCGCCGGTATCAATCGAACTGTAAAGTATAAATTCTTCTTCGTCAATATTATCATAAGCTCTCTTTATTATCACGGGCGTTCTAACGTCGTTATTGATAAGTTCAATGAACGCTCTTCGAAGTTCTGCCATAGCAAGCCTGTTAACTGTATTTATAATTATCACGCATGTGACATCATTTCTCAATGTATTTAAAAGATCTGCATCAAGATCTTCAAGGGAAAGCTGTATAAAATTTATTCTAGTTGATTTAGTTGTGGATTTCAAATACTGATCAACCGTAAATAATGGAAATGAGTCATTATTTTGAGCAAGGGAATTCCAGTAATCATAATCAAAAATTTTCTTTAAAGTACCGGGCAGTTCATAATTAATATTCTTCTTTCCTAAATATAAAAAATCAAAAGCCATGTCACCAATATTCCATTTATCAAGTGTTTCACTGTAATAATAACCAAGATCTTTCAAAGACTCATGCTTGTTTATTTTTTCAGCATCCGCACTTAAGATTATCACTGGGACGCTATGTCCGCCTATTTTATCCACTTCCAAAGTATCACGTTTACTGAAATCGAATGGATCAATTGGATTATAAATTACAGGAGTGATCTCAGAATGAATTACTTTGTCAACAGAATATCTTTTTACTAAATCGATAGCAACCGGAATTTCTAATTCAGGTTCCTCGGTAAGAGAAACTCTTACGGTGTCACCTATCCCATCCTCAAGTAGAGTTCCTATACCAATAGCTGACTTTATTCTCCCGTCTTCTCCGTCACCGGCTTCAGTGACACCAAGATGAATTGGATAATTCATGTTTTCTTCCTCCATTTTACAAATGAGAAGTCTGTAAGCTTCAACCATAACTTTTGGATTGCTTGCTTTCATTGAAAGTACGATTTCATGATAATTGAGATCTTCACATATTCTGACAAATTCCAGCGCGGACTCTACCATTCCTAACGGGGTATCACCAAACCTGCTCATTATACGGTCCGATAAAGAACCATGATTTGTACCAATTCTCATAGCAGTACCAAAGTCCTTACAAATTTGTATAAGAGGAGAAAATTTAGCACGTATTCTTTCGAGTTCCGATTCATAGTCCTGCTCGGTGTAATTAATGAAATTAAACTTTTTTTTATCGGCATAATTACCGGGATTTATCCTGACTTTTTCAACGATCCGGGCTGCGACTTCAGCCGCATTAGGTGTAAAATGAATATCTGCAATTAACGGTGTATCATATCCGCGATTCCTCAGCTCATACTTAATATTCTCCAGATTTTTTGCTTCATTAATACTTGGTGCTGTGATACGCACATAATCTGAACCTGCTTCAATAATTTTTATTGATTGTGAAACAGTTGCCATTGTGTCCATTGTATCGGTGGTGGTCATTGACTGAATCCGAATAGGATTATTGCTGCCCAGCGGTATGTTTCCGATCTTCACTTCTCTGGTCTTATATCTTGAATATGAAGTCAGATCATTGCAGTATTTTTTTGAAAGAGTTTCTGAATTCATTAGCGAGGTTTGTCTATCTCAATTTTTTGCTTTCCTGAAATAAAACACGTTTCTCTTCTTCAGTAAGGCTCTGATAACCGCCTTCACTGAGTTTATCAAGAATTGCGTCTATTCTTTCCTGAGCAAGTCTTTCCTGTGTTTCTATATCTTTTTTATAATCTGTAATTTCTAAATCCTGATATTTAGCATCGTTAATATCTTCTTTTCTGGGATTTGATCCATTGCTGAAAACCGGAGGAGAATAAGTTTTTCTTCCGGAAGAAGTATATGAAGTGAATTTTTCTTTCAAACCTTTATTATCAAAAAGTTTTGAAGCTGAACCTTTGTAAAAAATAAGCAAATATATCAGTCCGACAACGCCTCCCCCTAAATGTGCAAAGTGTGCAACTCCGTCATTTGCACCTCCGCCTGCAGAGAATAATGCAAGCAGCATATAAATTATTACAAGATACTTTGCTTTAACAGGTATCAATCCGTAAATATAGATATTTCTGTCAGGAAATAAATAACCAAATGCGACAAGTATTCCATATATCGCTCCGGATGCACCGACAGTAGGACCAACAGGACCGAATAACGGTGCAATTAAAATATTACAAAGGCCCGCGCCAACTCCGCAAATTAAATAATATGTCAGAAATCTTTTTGGTCCCCAAATGTTTTCCAGCTCAGCACCAAACATCCACAAGGCTAACATATTCAGAAGGATATGAAAAAAACCTCCGTGTAAAAACATATAGGTAATCAGCTGCCATGGATAAAATCCTAATTGGATAATCTGTCCTTCATCCCTGAAAAGAACAGGTGATAAAGGATTCAGAGCAAAATATTTTGTAACTATAAGATCAAAGGAAGTGCTTCCTATCTGATATCCTGAAAGCAGTATATTGAAGATTATATAAAATGCAATGTTTGATACTAAAAGCAGCTTTATAATAGGAGGGAATAAAGAGAATCCTCCGAAAAATCCCGGTCGTCGGTTAAAGTTATTCATTCTGGATTAAAATTCGTTGGGCATTTTCGTAGTCCTGAACTGTGTCTATCTCTATACATTTAAATTGTGCAACATCCACTGCATAAATACTGTTCCTGCTCTCACATCTGTTGATCAATTCCTGAAAAGAAGCTTCATAGAACTCGTTTACATTATTTTCATCTTTGATCTTTCTGTTCAATATAATAAATAGCTCTTTCATAAAATATGAAGAAAACTTCTCGATGCCAATGGATTCCCCTGCTGCATCTGAAATTGAAATTTCTTTTCCAATCTCTAAAACTTTATTCTCATTATTTAAAATTACCTTAATTTGCTCCTCATCTAATTTATTCGTAAAATTTACAGCCAGGCAATTATCATGATGAGAATTCAGCAGTTTCCCAATTATTTTTTTATCAAAAAGTATATCGCTGTCAAGAAGTAGTATGTCATCTTTTATATAATCTCTTGTCATCCATAATGAATAGGAATTATTATTATTATTGAAATCTGCATTGGTAATAAAAGTTTTATTTATTTCTTTGAAATTCGCATTGCAAAAATCAATTATCATTTCTTCCCGGTAGCCGGTAACAAATATAAATTCCTTTACCCCATATTCTAAAAGATTTTCAATTGTCCGCTCTAGTATATTTTTTCTACCGATCTTCAAAAGACATTTTGGAGTATTATCTGTAAGCGGCCTTAGGCGCTTTGATGCACCTGCTGCGAGAATTATTGCCTGCATTTATAGTGATTTTATTTATTGAAGTGATACTTAATGATTTTAAAATCTAATATCAGTCTTATATTCTGAGAATCATAACTAATGTTTTGTCCTATTTGACAGATTTTTTAAAACAGTCTTTTGCCATATCAGAAGAATCACAAATATAAAATTCCCCAGTGTAATAGTGGTAATGAGATAAAGATCAATACGGTCAAGTATGGAAAAAATTATTAATATAACCATGTGCGTCGTAGAGCCTATCCAGCTCCATAATCTCAGCAGAAGTTTATTTTTCGACTTATACTCTTCAGGATCAACATTCAGTACTATGTGCTTAGTCGAATTTTTTTGTACTCTTGAATAAGAAAGGTAAACTCCGATTAAAAATTTTTCCAAATATTTTCCGGGCATCTTACTTAATCTTTCCTGTTCTTCAGAATATTCTATGATTTCTTCATCTACACTTGAAGCTTTATTGTAAACATGCTCCAGGTACATATTTCTATAATGATCGAAAAACATATTCTGTAAAGCCTTTGAAATACCTGCAGATATTGTCAGCATCCAGCTGTAAAAACTATTACCTGTTATATATGACAACGCAATACCAATGCCTATAAAAACCGATATTGAAGTTACATAGTCAATAAACCCATCAACAACTCTGCCTATTTTTGTCCCGTTCTTTTTTAGACGGGCAAGCTGTCCGTCCATACAATCGAGAGTATTGCAGATAAAAAAACTTGCGGAACCTAAGAGAAAATAGTTATATGTTCCGAATCCGTACAGCACACCTGAGAGAACTCCAAACACTAAGGCAACAGATGATATCTGATTTGGAGTTATATTTGTGTTGTATATTAGTTTAACGAAAGCAAATGAAACAGGCCTGAAAATAATAAGATCAAGGATCTCTTCCGAGTCAATAGTTTTTAAGGATTGCTTAAATTCCGATGTGAGAGACATTTGATTTTCTTAGCTGAGTAGGTTTATAATTCGACTTGCGTCCCAACTTCGAAAACCCGGTTAGGAGGAATATTAAAAAATTCTGTTGCTCTTTGTGCATTATTGGACATTAAAATAAAGACTTTATCCCGAAGCTTACCTATACCTCTTTTAGGATTAGGTATTAATGTTTCTCGGCCTAAAAAGAATGTTGTGTTTTGCATTTTAATTTTAATACCCTGTATTTCCAGCAAATCAATAATCTGTTGTATATTTGTAATATCCATAAAACCATAATTAGCAATAACTCTGTAAAAACCATCCGTGGGCTGCTCGACCTGTATCCTCTCCTCAACTTTAATATGGGGTATCTTATGAAATTTAATTGTCAGAATGATAACCTGCTTATGAAGCAACCGGTTATGCTTAATGTTTAGTATCAGCGGAGGAGGTGTGCCATTTGTGCTACTGGACATATAAACTGCTGTTCCGGGAATTGCAATTAACCTTGTACTTAAAAATTCAGTAACAAAATTTTCAAGCGACATTGTCTGCTGACGAATTTTTTCCAAAAGGTTTTTTCTACCTTTTTGCCATGTGGTCATCATTAAATAAATTAAAATACCCATCGTTAAAGGAACCCATCCGCCCTGAAAAACCTTAAGCATATTTGCACCCCAGAATGTCAGATCAACTATCAGGAAAAATGAAGATATAAAAATAACTACAGGTGTACTCCATTTCCAAAGTTTAGCCATTGCAACAGTCATAAGAATCGATGTAATTACCATGGCAGTTGAAACAGCAATGCCGTATGCGGCAGCCAGATTCCCTGAAGACTGGAAACCAATTACTAAAATGATTGTTGCCCCGCACAATATCCAGTTAAGCTGAGGAATATATATTTGTCCACGTTCATCCTCGGACGTATGAAGAATTCTCATACGTGGCAGATATCCAAGCTGCAATGCCTGAAAGGTCATCGAAAAAGCTCCGGAGATCATCGCCTGCGATGCGATTACTGCTGCAAATGTTGCCAGAATCACCAATGGATAAAGTGCCCAGTCAGGTGCTAAATAATAAAATGGGTTCTCTGCAAAAGCCGGATTTCTTAAAATTAATGCTCCCTGGCCGAAATAATTTAATAGTAAACATGGAAGTACTACTACAAACCAAGCAATTCGTATCGGAAATTTTCCGAAATGACCCATGTCTGCATATAATGCCTCACCACCGGTGATGACTAAAAAAACCGAACCCAGAATTACAATTCCAAGAAAACCATTTTCAATAAAGAAGTTAACAGCATAATATGGATTAATTGATGCTAATACTTCAGGTGTTTTTATAATTGACATAACTCCTAATACCGCAATTGTAATAAACCAGATTAGCGTAATAGGTCCGAAAATTTTGCCCACCCCGCCAGTTCCCTTATTTTGCAAAGCAAATAATGCTAACAGAATTACAATTGTCACGGGAATAATATAAGGAGCAAAAAACGGAGTCGCAATTTTCAGCCCCTCGACTGCACTCAAAACTGATATAGCCGGTGTAATTATTCCGTCACCATACAGTAATGCAGCTCCGAACAGACCTAATGCTATAATGAGAAAATTCCTTTTGTTGGTTTTTGCTTCAGTAGATCTTACAAGCGACATCAATGCCAGAATTCCACCTTCACCGTCATTATCTGCTCTCATTACTATCAGGATATATTTAACGGAAATTATTATGACAAGAGACCAGAATATCAGAGAAAGCACTCCAAAAATGTTGTCATGGTTTGCGGTGATGTGATGAGCACCATAGAAACATTCTTTCAATGCATAAAGCGGACTTGTACCAATATCACCATAGACAATTCCAAGCGCGCTTAATGATAATAGGAATAGATACTTTTTGCTTGAGCCATTGCCGTGTTTGACAGGTTCTTCAGCTATAGGTGGAGGTTTTTCTTCTTTGGAGTGTTCCGGATTATTTCCTATTTTTTTATTACTCTCAGGATTATTGTGCTCCGGTTCCTGTTGTGGTGAATCTGACGAATTCAAATTAATTTTTTCATTATTATCAAATATATGAGAAGCTTGATCCTCAAATGTAATTTATTATAATCCTTTCAACTAAAAATAATTTATAAATTCTTTAATTACAATTTATAATATAATTAAAAAAAAGCAAGTTTGATGAATCGATTTTTCAAATTAAAACATTATTATTTGATTGCTAACCGATCCGGCGTTTCTTTTCGGTAAATCACTTCATCAAAAAAACTAAAATTAATATTTTCATTTGACAATTGTTATTGAGTTAACTAATAATTAATTCTTTGTAAAAATTTTAATTGTAAAATTAAAAAAGACTTCAATTTGAATTCAAATACTTGCAAAGTAAATGAAGCAGATCGAAGCTCTAAAATATACTAACTTGATAAAGCAAATGCATTATGTTAATTTTATAACTACAATTTAAGAATTTCAATAATTTATTATAAAATAAATGCCTGAAGTATACAAAGAACCCGCACCGTACAGAAAGGGCGAAGCAAATCCTTTCGAATCAATGATGATAAGATTTGACAAAGCATGTGCACTTTATAATCTTGATGAAGGATTGTACAATTACCTGGCGCAGCCTGTAAAGCAGATCATAGTTGCAATTCCTGTTACAATGGATAATGGAAAGTTGCAAGTTTTTGAAGGATACAGGGTTATACATGACAATATATTAGGACCTTCAAAGGGTGGTATCCGGTACTCACCGGATGTTGATATTGAAGAAGTGAAAGCACTGGCTTCATGGATGACATGGAAATGTGCGATTGCAAACATACCATTCGGCGGTGCAAAAGGTGCCGTTAAATGTGATCCGAAAAAACTTTCTATGAGGGAACTTGAGCAGATCACAAGAAGATATACTGTAAATATGCTGGAGATATTTGGACCTGATTCTGACATACCAGCCCCGGATATGAATACCGATGAACAGATAATGGCGTGGATCATGGACACTTACAGTATGCATAAAAAAGAGACAGTAACAGGTGTGGTAACAGGAAAGCCAATTGTAATCGGTGGATCTTTGGGAAGACGTGAAGCTACAGGCAGAGGAGTAATGATAGCTACTATGGCAGCTTTGAAAACACAATCAATCGACCCCGCGACAACTACAGCCGTTATTCAGGGATTCGGAAATGTTGGTTCTGTAAGTGCTCAGCTTTTAAATGAAAAGGGAGTTAAGATCATAGCTATCAGCGATGTTTCCGGCGGATATTATGATCAAAAAGGTATTGATGTAAATA
>JBDSYA010000231.1:0-7821 GCA_039925865.1 Ignavibacteria bacterium | reverse complement strand
CCAACTGTTGGAAACACCGTTGTTGATGGAAAATACTTACTGATCATAGAGGTTGTAAACTTAATTGTTTTTTCAATGAATAGATTTAATGAATCGGTGTTTTTTATTCCGGAATACTTTTCAAATTTTTCATTGAAATTATGTGACATAAAATCACCTGTTATTATGATGAACTCAGGAAAAGGTATCCGGGCTGACATTTCGGACAAAGCAGATTTCAATAAAAAATAATTGCAATCACTTCCATACGAGCTGTAATTTTTATTTTCCGATTTTGAAAATATACTTTCCCATTCCGTATAATCAGATCCTGCTAATTCCATCACAAGAGTTGTATCATAAAATGGATCGAAATGAATGTCGGAAAAGTTCAGAAACTTTTCATTATCCGTAGCCGGAATTGTTTGGGCATTAGCATAATAAAAAAAAATCAAAATGATCGTGAAAAGTTTTTTCATAAAATTTATTTTAAGTTTCAAACATAATGTTTTCAATTCGCATAATCTATAATGTTATTGTTTATCTATTTAGTATACATAAAAAAACTGCCATCTGAATTATTCAGACAGCAGTTGATTTAAAATAGAATTATAAACCGGTCTTATGGTGTAACTACCCCAATAAAGTTTGATGCGTTGTTATCTCCATAAGCCGCATCAGAACCGTCAACTATTAGATCATTGTTCAGATCTGTGACAACGTATCCGGAAACGAAATTAGAAGCATCATTATCAATCAAACTGTTGTCCGAGCCGTCAACAATTCCGTCCTGATTAACATCCGCTGTATAAAATGACCACCTTCCTCCCACATTCACCATATTGTTTCCAAAGGCCTGTGAAGAAGCTGAAGTAAAATTATAAAAAAGTGATCCGTTAATAAATATTAGTGTCGATGAACTCCAGGTGGAAATTGAGTTTCTGTGCTTTACAACCAAATAGTAAGGAATTCCATTTGCGATTGCCGATGAAAAATTAATTCGTCTCTTACTTCCGCTGCCGCCGATGCCAGTTTTAGATTCAATAAGATTGTAGGGAGCGATCGAACTTCTTAGCTCAGCAGTGATTGTATCCTGAGTTGAAAATGCTTCAAAATTTATTGTGAGTGTCAGTCGTAAATTATCGGATTCATAAAGTGAAATATATTGAAAACTGTTTCCTCCTACAACTGTTCTGATTAAGGCTCCGGTAGAAGAATCAATTTCATGAGCCCCCGCGCCGTTTGTGGTCAGATAATTTCCATTACCAAGAAGGTAGATTCCCCGGTTACCTGTAACACCTGTCAGGAGTTTTATAAATGTTCCGTTTGAATCGAGGATCGCAACACCTGAGGGAGTACCGAATGCCGATGCAGCTATTAATCCATTCGGTAACCTGTGCAACTGTTGGGTTAATCCAAAGCTTGAACCCGTATAAAAACTATTTAAGAAAGTACCGTTAAGATCAAAACGTCCGATCCTGTTAGTAGTGGCAAAGTTCGCAATTAAAATATCATTTTGTCTTTGAAGAATATCAAAAGGGCTGCTCATCTGAGCTGTGTTTACAGGAATAAATGTTCCTAAATAATTTCCGGAAGGATCACATTGCTGAATTGTATTATTATAAGTTCCGCCTCCGATAGTTACCAATAAATTATTGCTTCCGGTGCGAAATGCAATGCCTCTCAGATTGTCAAATGTCGCACCAACCGGAGCGTAGACATTTGTGTATGAACCTGTTGCATCAAACCTCTGAACAACATCACTCAGCTGATCTGAAACAATAATGTCTGACCCACTATAATGCTGCAAAGCATGCTTTGGTGTCTGGAGCTGGGGTCTGGTGAAAGGAATGAATGCCGTATCAATTAAATCACCGTTTGCCTCGTTAAATAAATACACCCTATCGTTACTTGATTCTGTGATCATCAGATATTTGGTACCGATTGCGTCTGATGAAGCCGGAGTAAAATATTTATTTGTATTATCTACAATATTTCCGTTTCCATAATCGATTTTTGCCTTGTCAAAATTAATCCTGCTGACTACATCTTCATAATACGCCGAATAACCGCCGTCATAAATGTCTGCAAAGTTAGTAAACACAGAATAAACAAGTCTTCCGTTTTCTACATACTTTACATCTATCATTAAGTTATCTGTCGTAATGATGCTGACAGGCAATGACCGGCTGATCGCGGCTGCTCTTGCTTCGGTAACACTTCTGGGATTCAATTCCGCCTGTATCAGCAGATCATTAAAACTGATTTTAGGTGCAGAGTTACAAATGTTTAAAAAAACTGAAAAGATAAAACAAATCACTATTATAAACTTTGTCATAGATATTTTACTCCTGTTAAAATTTTATGAAATGATTTTTGTGTGCAAAAAAATGGTAATTTAAAATTATACAAACAATTCAATTTAAAAAAAAGACTGTCATTAAAATTAATTCAATTTCAATGACAGTCTTAAATAATCAGCCAACAGGATTCTGATGTATATTTAGTTGTTTCTCCTATGAATTCACAGGCTTACCGGTTTTTTTATGACTTCCATTACCGTTTGTGCTGATTTCAAACAAAGGTAATTTAAGCATCGGCCTCTTATCAAACTTTGGAAGTTTAACAGGATTTTTTCTCAATTCACTGAGAGCAACAGTAATAGCTTTATCCATTTGAGGATCTTTACCTACCGCATAATCCTGCGGTGTTATATCAACTTCAATATCAGGATCAGTTCCGTAATTTTCAACTGCCCAGCCGACATCATTCATGTAAGTTGCATACTCGGGCTGTGTAGTTACACTTCCGTCTGATAACGCGAGCCGGGGATTTATACCAATCACTCCGCCCCATGTTCTTTTGCCAACAAGTATACCCAGTTTCATCTGCTTAAAATTATGACTGAAAATATCTCCGTCGGATCCGGAGTATTCATCGGTAAGTGCAACAAGAGTTCCGGACGTGCTGTGATTGGGATATGATTCTACATTTCCATATCTTGAAAGTCCGAAGCCGATTCTTTTTCGGGATAAAATTTCAAGAAGAATCTGTGATACATGACCGCCCCGATTATTTCTTACATCTACTATCAATCCGGATTTATTAACTTCATAAATATAATGTCTGTGAAATTCAGAAAATCCATAAGACATCATGTCAGGAATGTGAACATAGCCCAGCTTCCCGTCTGACTTTTTTGAAACATAGGCTCTGTTTCTTTCAACCCATTCTCTGTACCTGGCAGGAGTATCATTTGCCACAGCTTTAACATTAACATTTCTTGATTTTTTTGTTTCCGCATCCTTAATTCCTACAGATACTATACTGCCGGATTTATTGACCAATAAAGCATCGGGCGTAATTTCCTTGCTTACATTTTCTCCGTTAACGGATGTGATAAAATCTCCTTCTTTAATTTCCACACCGAGCTCTTTAAATGGAGATGTGTTTTTCCAGGGATCACCTTTTACAATGTGTGAAATTTTATAAGCATTTTCTTTTGTATCGTATTCATAATTTGCGCTTAGATGCCCCAGTTTATAATTCGGAGGTAATCTGTAATCTCCACCCATTTCATAAGCGTGCGATGTACCTAGTTCACCCTGCATTTCCCAAATTACGTCCGAAAATTCAGATCGTGAAGCAACCTTTTCAAGCAAAGGTAAATATCTTTTATAAACAAGGTTCCAGTCTATTCCTGACATATCGGCATTCCAATAATGTTCTTTTTGCAATCTCCAGGATTCAGAATACATTTGTTTCCATTCACACATAGGATCTAAATTTACCTTAACACGCGTAAGATCTATCCAGCCGCTTTTTATTCTTGAAGATTTTTTCGTATCACTTTCATTATGATCATGGTCCGCATCTTCCGTAAGATCGGATTTTAGAAATAATTTATTTTTAGATCTGTAGAGCAGTGATTTTCCGTCTAACGACATTTTAAAATTTGAAACTTCTTTTGCGATCTTCTCTTTACCTTGTGAAAAATAACTAAATTTTTCCAAAATGCCGTCAGCTGAAGAATCCCATGGCTCTCTTTCAAGAGCACCTTTTATCGGTCGCTGGCTCAGAAGAATTCCGTTTCTAATTCCTGCTATCTGTAAATATTGAGCTTCGGGTACAGGGAATTCAATTATCCTGTCCTCGATATTTTCCATATCAACATCAATTTTTATATCCTTCTTTTCTTTCTTATCCGTATTACTGTTTCTTTCTTCACCTGAAAAATATTTTGTATACTCTTTGGTAAATGGAGATCTTGTTTCCTTTTTTAATGATATCAGATAGGGTTTGCTGCCTAATGGAAATCCAAGTTGGAAATAACTCGAATCATATACAGGATTGAAATTCCTTTGAGACAGGAAATAAATAAATTTTCCATCCGGATCAAATACCGGTTGAAAATCCCTGAATCCTGTATTAGTGATCCTGTTGCTTTCATTTTTATTAATATTATATAAATAAAGCGAAGACAGGAATTCTGCATCTGATAAACTGTAAACTAACCATTTACCGTCAGGAGAAAATGTAAAATCTACAATTCTCTCATAATAACTCCGGGCGATCCTGATACTTGTTTCCTTATCAAGATCAATTAAAAATAATTCCTGCCTGTTGTTTGATAGAGCGATCTTATTTTCTTTTGGTGAAACTTCCTGTCTTTCCCCGATTCCAATATCAAGATTACTCAGCTTCCTGATATTTTTCTTTCCGTTTTTGATATCCTGAATTTCAATGGCTTCACTTCCGCCCTCGTCTGAAATTGTAACTATACTCTGCTTATCTTTCAAATATTCCGTTAACCTGTAACGTGCACCGTTTGTTTTCCCAATCTCAAGTACAGGACCTTCCCAGTTTGAAAATGAAAAAGATCTTCCCCTGGATGTAATAATTAAAGAGCTCCCGTCAGGATTAAGAGTGTAATTTTCTAAAAATTTATCTGCCTCAATAAATTTTCTTTGCTTCTGGATCTGTGGGCTGTAATATTCTACTTCAATTTCTTTCTCTTCACCGGTTTTGGTATTATAAATAAAGATTTCGGCACCTGCATGATAAACAATATTCCTGCCGTCTGTAGTGGCGTTTCTTACATAGTACTCATTATTATTGGAATTGCATTTCAGATCTTCTCCTCGGACGTTACATGAATAGATCTTTCCAAGGCCTTCATGATCTGAAATAAAATATATTCTTTCATTTATCCACATAGGACTTCCGAGGTTACCCTGAATATCTTTTAAAAATCTTTGAAACTTTCCTGAACCTTTTTTATCAATCCAAAATACTCCCGCTGTTCCTCCTTTATATCTTTTCCATCTTGCAGGATCCAATGTATTTCTTCCTAAAATTATTCCTCCGTTCGGTCCGTAAGAAATATTGTTCGCTACTCCGTACGGCATTTTTTCCTGAAGTCCGCCCTTTACTGAGATCCTGTACAACTCATTCCTGTTGCTGAAAGGCTGATTTGCATCTGATGAAAAAAGAACATATTTGCTGTCGGCAGACCACCCGGTTACTTTTGTATTCTTTCCTAAAAATGTTAATCTTTTGTTTGCACCTCCTTCAGAAGGAATTATGTACACATCTTTCTCACCTTCTTCTTTTCCTGAAAATGCAATAAATCTGCCATCGGGTGAAAAATACGGATTAGTAACTTCACCTGAGTTTGACGTCAAACGCCTTGCAACTCCACCCGAAGAATGGACTTCCCATAAGTCATCTTCGCATACAAAAACTACCTTCATTTCATTAAGGGTAGGGAAACGCTTGTAACCTGATCTGTTCATTAATAAATTTTTCTTATAAGGTTTTCAAATATTTTTTTCTGATTGTAGTAAGGGTTATTACTTTATGAATGGGGTCATAATTAATACTGCAAAATAGGTTAATTTGAAATTATAATCTATCAACTTTTAGCATAAATTTTTTTTTTATACCGCACTCAAAAATATTCAGCTCAAATATATTGCTGCTTATGTACGGGAAACATATTTTACAAATTACCCCGCTGCCTTTTTTCAAACATAAATTCCCCGTACTTCGCAATTATTTCGAACCCTGATTTTTCATAACACCTTATTGCTGATTTATTTTCAGAATGAACATTTAAACCAATTACATCGACCGTCTCGAAAAGGTCTTCACATAATACTGAAGTTACTTCTGTGCATATTGATCTTCCCCTGAATCCCGGATGTGTTGTTATATTTCCAAGTACGGCAACTTTATAAATTGGGGAGTATACATGTATTCCCGAAATTCCTGCAATTTCTCCTTCAATAAAATATCCGAAATATTTTCCAGTTTCCAACATCCTTTTGTCAAACCAGTTATCCGGGTAACTTGCCTTGTAAAATTCTTTTATGAGTTCCAAATCTGATGTTGCCAGTCTTTTAACATTAACATTCTTTTGTCTGAATAGAAAATTGTTTTTTCTTAATGACATTTTTAAATAAACTCCGTGATCAGTATAGCTATATGCATTAAGCAAAACTTTAAAGAGTTCTTCAGACAGGTGCGAATAAAATTTATCAGGAAGGTCATCTATTATTTTCTCCAAAAGGGTTTTCATTTCTTCAGGATTTTTGTCATAAAGAGCGATCATTACAGGCACACCTGTTCCTTTGTAAATTAAAATAATTTGTTTAATCTCATCTTTGTCTCTCAGCGAATACCAGTCAGTATTTTTCCAGAAAAAAATATCAAGATCTCCGATTTGATATAAATTAAGGTCTGTATTTTTTCTGAAGTGTTTTTCTATTAAATCTTTTTCAATAATTTTACTTACTGTCATAAATAGATTCGTAACTTATTTTTCCAAAACAATTTAATTAACTTATCAGGAAAAAAAAGTTTAAATAAATAATTATGGATCCTATTAATCTCAAAAAATACACCGAGCTCATTATAAATGTCGGCGTTAATATTTATAAAGGTCAGTGTCTCGTCATAAATTGCGGTATATTGTACCATGATTTTGCGCTTATGCTGGCTGAAAGTGCGTATGCAAAAGGAGCGAGATATGTTGATATACAATTCTCAAGCAACCGGCTTACACGGAGCAGAATTGAAAATAATTCGGATCCAGATGACCTGAAGTTTGTTCCTAATTTTCTTTTGAATAAAAGTTTTGAGATTTTGTCTAATGACTGGGCTTATATTCGGATTGATAATTTGGAGGAATTGGATATTCTGAAAGGAATTGAAATCTCAAAATATTCTGTCATAACAAAAAATGAACAGGAAACTTTCAAGGTTCAGGCTAATGCGTTCGGTGCTGCAAAAAATCCCTGGACTATCGTAGCTGCTCCAAGTCCTGTCTGGGCATCAAGAGTTTTAAATAATGTTCCAGCAAATGAAGCTGTTGATGAACTATGGAAAAAAATGATCCCGATTCTCAGGCTTGATAAAAATGATCCTGCCGAAGCCTGGAGACTGCACGGTGAAACCCTGATTAACCGAAGCAGGACTCTCACGGAAATGAATATCGATAAACTATTATTTAAAGGTCCGGGCACTGATCTTGAAATTGGTTTAAACAAAACAACTTTATGGCGGGGAGGGCCCGCCAAAGCAGATAACGGGAGATTTTTCCTTCCTAATCTTCCAACCGAAGAAGTCTTCACAACTCCCGATTATAGAAGAACTACAGGCAGAGTTAGTGTTACGAAACCTGTTAAAGTAATGGAGAATTTGCTTACCGGCATTTGGTTTGAATTCAAAAAAGGAAAGGTAGTTGATTTCAATTCAGATTCCGGAAAAGAAATACTTGAAAAATATTTTGCCATTGATGAAGGTGCATCGTATCTGGGAGAAGTTGCTTTAGTGGACAGC
>JBDSYA010000230.1:0-7968 GCA_039925865.1 Ignavibacteria bacterium | reverse complement strand
GCCGACCCTGATCATCCAAGCAATGCAGCAAGGCTTTATATGTGGGATACGGGAATGAAAATGTTTTTTGACCATCCGCTTACAGGTATAGCGGACTCTCACATCAGAGAGATCTATTCAACTTATAAAAAAATTGAAACACAGGGTGAAGGAGATCATCTTCACAGTAACTTTATAATGATACTTGCCACTACGGGTATTTTCGGATTTATGTCCTATATAGGAATGTTTTTATTGATCTTTTTAAAGCAAATAAAGTTTTACCGGAGATCGGCTAACAATTTGTTTAAAATGTTAATTATGGGAAGCATACTCGCTATGATATCATTTCACATTTCAGGAATATTCGAATGGAATTTCGGTGATCATGAGGTGATGACCGTGTTTTTCTTTCTGATCTCGGTACCTTTTATTCTTAACAAATTCGATCAGGCTGAAGATGAATCAAAATAAAATTTTTATTAATAATTTTTCTTTTAATTCTCTTCTTATGAAATGAAATCACTAAGAACATTTCTTCCGCAATTAGTAAATATTTATAAATTGTAACTCTGTCTCACATTCGCAGTATATGTTAAAACCCGGCTTTGATCCGGCTGAATACAAAGAGCTGTCGGAGTTAGTGCAGGTGCTGTCTTGGTGATAGTTAAATAAAGATTTTAGTGTCAAATATTAACAAGAAAATCTACATCCGGATTTAATTCTCTAAGATCCGTTTTTTTTTCACAAACTGATTTTAGATTGATCAGGTAAAATTGCCAGCCCGGAAAGCAAGCCATGTAATTATTAAATTTCATTTCGGCATTTTCAAAGTCTTGCTCCTGAACAAGCTCCACCAGGGTCCTGTTTCCTTTAGGTTTCAAAGAAATGCTTACTGAAACATTAACTCCAAAGGAAAATTTTAAATTTTCTTTACCGTCCGATTCCAGAATAATTCCATGCAGCTTAGCACCATCGATCCAAGTCCATTCGTATTCATCGTTTTTCATTATTTTTTCATCCCTTTCTCTCAGCTTTCCTTCCTGTGTATGGATTACCGAAGATTTTAAATACCATTGCTCAAGATTCCCAGAGGTTGTGCACATTTTATAAACATGATTAATATCCGAAGAAATATAAATTCTTTGGATGAATTTTCCGAAATCAAAATTATCTTCTAAGCTCATTTATTATGAATTGGTATTTATGATTGATTATCAATGAATGTAAAATAAAACTATTTTAAGTAATATAAATTTATAAAATCAAACTACAAATAATGAAAGATCAGAATTATGGAAATCATGTAAGATTCGTTAAAGGTTATCATTTCATAACTTTACCTTTTATAATCTTATTGCTTGGTGTATCAATTTACAGTCTGATTAATTCATCCGGAAATTCAAATGATATGAGATACAGTCTTATGTTCCTCATAACTTCAGGAATTTTAATTTCAATGCTTCTGTATTCGAGATCTTTTTCGCTGAAGGCCCAGGATAGAGCAATCAGGGCAGAAGAAAATTTAAGATTTTATTTACAGACTGGAAAATTATTTGATCCTGAATTAAAACTTTCACAGATATTAGCTTTAAGGTTTGCTCCCGATATAGAATTTATGGAACTGTATAAAAAATCTCTGACCGAAAATTTAAGCCCTCTTGAAATTAAAAAATCAATTAAGAATTGGAAGGCAGATAACCACAGAGTGTGATCTTATTTTTTATATTCTTCAACATGAAATTTATGTAAAAATCTGTGGATAACAGGAGCAGTTATTACAGCAAACCCTGATAAAAAAATTACTCCACTGAATATTGCATAAAGTCCGCCAAATAATTTTGCAGTGTCTGAAGAATTGGCAAATGTATCAATCGGTCCCATCCCTCCCAATATCATTGAAGCATTTAAAAATGAATCGATCCACAATAAATGCCCAGCTCGTGATATCCGAACATTCCCACAATAAGACAAAATAAAAGCATCATCATTCCACCAACAATTGATTTAAAAACCCTGGATATGAATACCTTTTGTGAAGCAATAGGCTGAGATATATTTTCAAACATAATTACTAATTTGATATTTAAGATTATTGCGGAGGATCTTTCCATTTACAGTTCGTATAATAAAAATCAACTTCAGGAGCATTCAGTAATTTTAAATAATTATTATGATCGTGCGCAAATGCAACCCAGCATTCATAAGTATCAAAGCTTGAAGGATAAGAGCAACCCTGCGCCGTAAGACTTCCTATTTCGTGCAATGTACCAACGTGTTTGTAGTTTAAATCGTTTGCCTGCTCATATACTATTATTGAACTCATAATTATCTCTACGGAAAGCGGGATTGATGTAGGGATTTGGGCAAGGAGAACATATTCAAGTTCATTCCAGAATCTCGGAACAAGATCAATGGGATTTATAACTCTATGACTTTCTGAACCTGTCGATGTAACTTTATTATTAAAATGTGAAACAAAAAATTCATTCCCTATACTTGGTGCTGCAAATGTGTAAGATTTAAGCGGAAGCCTGCTTGTAAAATTGTTATCCATAAACCATGCTGAAAGTATTGTAGCCAGTGCTCCTCCAAGACTATGACCCGTTATATAAACATAACTACCGGTAGGCAAACTGTTTAAATAAGCTGCAAGATTTCTGTTTGTTGCTGAGTCCGTCATACTAAGCAGCACATTAAGTCCGTCAAGTGTTCCTTCTGCAACTGAATCAGGCTGATCTCCATAAGGGTATCGTTGCAGATCCCATCCCAGAATATCTTCTTTCCAGTTAATTGGAAAACACCAGTCTGTTCCCCGGATAGCAATAGCGTATCTATCGGGAGTTGTTGTAGTATCTTTGACTACATACATCATATTTCCCTGGTCAGGACTTAATGCAGGACCCCAATCAAGAATCCACTTTCCTTCAGTTGCATAACTCGTAATTGCAAGTTGTATTTTCAGCGAATCTCTAAGATAGCTATTGTTGTTCTCATTTACATACGCAAGGCATGCAAGTGTCATGCAGTCAGAAGATTCATCGTCATTATACCCGGGGACTATACCAACATTATTATTCTTAACAGGATTATCTTCACTGCATGACGTCATACAAGTAAGCAGTACTACAAAATAAACACAAATTGTAAATTTACTGTATTTCATATTTGATAATTTTAATTAGAGATTAATTTTATTTTACTTAATAACTTTTTCAATTAAAATATATTAAAGAGAGTATTTTCAAGTATGCAGAAAATTCATCAACCGAAGAATGATAGAAAACTCTAATTAAAAAAAATATAAATTATATGTAAAGTAAGGAGGGTGAAAGGAGTTTCCGAACCATCTCGTAGTGCAGTATTAGAATTTGGACAATTTAGATTTTACGATAAGCCGAATTTTAAAGACCATTAATTTATTATTCACTTCACATTTAAAATAGGGTCAAAATGTATTCATAAATTAATTTTCAAAAAGAACTTAAAAGTTGCTTGAGGGATTTATGAGGAGAAAAATTATTTCCTGATCATTAATATAGGAAGGGCTTTGTTTCGAAGAGATAAATTTAACTTTACTAAAAGATAAAATTTCAGTAAGTTGCTAACAGACTAACCCAAAAAGTTAAAATAAAAAATATACATCCCTCAAGGCTGTTCAACCCCAAATTTTGAACAGTGAAAGGAGAAACGAGGGATGTAATTTTTATTATCGTATAACTCTCTGTAACTCAACATTTAAATAATACGTAATTTTCCTGCCTAATAATTTTTCGTTATAATTATTTAATTTGTAATAATAATCTTATATTTTAAATTCTGTTAGAAATAGATTTTATAACTCTTCTATTTTTGTAATAAAAATATTATCTAAAGTGTAAATATATAAAAAACGTTTTCCATTTTCCCGAACCCTGACAATAACAAACAAATCTGCTTTTGCTGAAGTAATCTCTAAACTTGTATTTGTATTGGCTTCTGACTTACCTGGGCTAACGAAAGTGATTCCACAAATAATACTTACAATGATAACTAAAATCTTTAGGGCTTTTTTCATTACATTCTCCTTTTTTATTACATGCTTACTTAAATGTTTATACAAATTAGCAACATAAACAATATTTCACAAAGAAATTATTATTGATTTGTCGCAGATTTCCTTAATTATATTCGAGTCATTAGTTCTTAAAGTTGACTTAATAAGATAAAAATCATATTTTTGTATTGTTAAGAATGAAAACATTGTCGCAATTTTTAATTTTATTTATAAAAAATGTATATACATCAGGTATTAGAACTTTTTAAAACCTTTACAAAGAAGGAATTTATGTGGTTTCTCAAGTTTTTGAATTCTCCTTATTTCAACAACAGAAAGAAGATCACTAAACTCTTTCTTATTCTCAAGAGATTTCATCCGAATTACGAAGCGAAAAATTTTACAAAAATTCATATTCACAAATTATTATATGGGAATTCAACCTTCAATGATTCGACTTTAAGAAATCTTATGTCAGATTTGCTTAAACTTGCTCAGCAATTCCTCAAACATGAGGTTATTGATGAAAGGGAAATAGAATCCTCTTTTTATCTCACAAAAGAGTTATTTAAAAGAGGCCAGCTGGCACTTTTCAAAAATCAAACTGTAAATACCAAATTACAACTTGAGAAAAATAATGAAAGAGACGGATCATATTTTTACCACATGGGGAAAATTGAGATTGACAGTTTTTATGCTAATCTTTTGAATCAAAAAGTTTTGAAAAAATCTATAGTAGAAACAGAGTCACAAAAACTTATAAACGGGATTGTATTCAGTCTCAGCTATTTTATCCTGGATTCTATGAAACATAATGACAATCTCTTAAAATATTCAAGAACATATAATTTAAAAAATAATATCGATACTGTTTCTGAATTTGCTGAAATATTTAATTTTGATAAATTGATTTCTTACGTAAAGAATAATTCCGCGCAAACTGTTCCTATAATTGAAGTGTATAACAATCTTCTGAAAACATTTATCAACTTCGAAGAGGATTCTTATTATTTTGAATTTAAAAAATCACTGATCCAAAATGCAAAACACCTTGGGCTTTCCGAGAATAATTATCTTCATGCTAGGCTGATTGATTACTGGGTTTTAAAAAAGAATGCGGGCTCAGATACAAATGTGAATATTGATAAAGAATTGTTCAGCCTTTTTGATATTTATATAAAGAATGAATATTATAAAACCGATTCTAATGATTATTTACCTTTTGATATTTACAGGAACGTTTTGATCAACTGCATCACTATGAAAAAATTAACTTTTATGCAAAATTTTATTTCTAAGTATTCCAAAAAACTTATACCTCAGCATATTACAAGTGTGGAAAATTATAGTTATGCTTTGCTGTATTTTGAGAAATGTATGTTCAGCAAGGCTCTGTCGTATTTGAATAAAATCAAATTTGATCAGTTTGTATTTAAACTTGATATGAAGAATCTTCAGCTGAAGATAAGTTATGAATTGGAACAGTTTGAATCAGCGATCTCGATAATCGATACTTACAAACACTTCCTTAAAAATAACACCCTGATGTCGGAAAGCCGAAGAGTACTGCATAATAACTTCGTAAACACTACAAACAATTTAATACAATATCGCACAGGATCGAAAAAAATAAATTTAGATTTTTTGCTGCATAAAGTAAAAAATTCAAAAAATACATTTAGTAAGGAATGGCTTTTAGAAAAATTAACCCAGCAGACAGATAAATACAAAAAAAGCCGTGTGGCGTGATCATTAAGATTCTTAATTATTGATATTTACAGATGAAAACCGATTTGAAATTATTTTATAATTTCAATAGAAATGATCAGAAAAAAAAAAGTCCGCAATGAATATAATGCGGACCTTATAACTCACACAATTTCTCTATCTATTCAGCCTTATCTTTATTCTTATTTCTTCGTTCGTTATGCTGCCCTTTGTTATGTTTACCTTTCTCCTTACGATGCTTGCTTTTCATTTCTTTCATTTTAGTCATTTGATCCGGATTCAAGATCCTTTCAAATTGTAACTTCATTTCATCTTTATGCTGTTTCCTTAATTGTTTACGAGTCTCCTGGTCCATAGCCTTGTACTTTTCCTTATTTGCCTTTCGGTCCTGAATTTTTGTAAGTATCAAACTGTAAACTTCTTTATATTGCTGATCAGTTAATGAAAGATTTTCTTTCATTCTGTCTGTCATTTTTGTGGCTTTTTCTTCCGGAGTACTTTTCGATACTTCCCTGTTTTGTGCAAAAGTTTGTGCAAAAGTAATTAGTGTGACAACCAATACTGCAAATGCAGCGAATTTTATTTTTACCATTTTAATTTTTAGTATTTTTTAAATTTTGAAATCGGGTATAAGACAAATATTCTATAGATGGGTTTAATCATCAATAAAGTATATCTGAGATCAACAAAATTATAAAAAAAGCCTTAACAATATTTGTTAAGGCTTAATGTGTAGCGGGAGAAGGACTTGAACCTTCGACCTTCGGGTTATGAGCCCGACGAGCTACCAACTGCTCCACCCCGCGGTGTTTGGTAATATAACGAATTATATTTTTTACTTCAATTGAAATTTGTAAAAACTTTGAAATTGATTTTACAGATTAATAGAATTAATTTTATAATAATAAAAACACTGTTAAATATTCTCACCTTTTGAAAATCATAATCCCTGCTGAATGAAAATTATTGTTTGCGTATCGCTAGTGCCTGACAGTACAACAAAAATCAAATTATCGGATTCAAAAAAAACGATAGACGAAAACGGAGTAAGCTATATTTTAAATCCATATGATGAATTTGCAGTAGAAGAAGCCATAAGATTAAAAGAAAAAAACTCCGGAGAAGTTACCGTTATTTCATTTGGAATTGATAAGTCCAAAGAAGCCATAAAAAAATCTTTTCAGATGGGAGCAGATAAAGGTGTCTTTATAAAAGCTTCAACAAATAATTTTGACAGCTATACAGTTGCAAAAAATCTCAGTGAATATATTAAATTGCAAAATCCCGATATAATTTTATTCGGAAAACAATCTATCGATTTTGACAGTTTACTTATTCCCTCGATGGTATCCGAACTTTTAAATCTTCCATGCATAACAGTGGTAGTAAAGTTAGAAATTACAGACGGAAAAGTAGTTGCTGAAAGAGAGATTGAAGGGGGAAAAGAAATCGTTGAAACAAAATTGCCCGCAGTGATCAGCGCACAAAAAGGAATTAATGAACCCAGATACCCTAATCTGAAAAGTATAATGGCAGCTAAATCAAAACCCATTGAGGATGTTGCCGCTACATATAGCGGGAATAGAGTTGATATAGAAGAAATGAAATTACCTCCTCCTAAAACGAGCGGTAAGATACTCACTAATGGCAAAGATGATGTAGCCGAGCTCGTCCGGCTGCTGAGGGAAGAAGCAAAAGTTATTTAAATTTAATCAGAAAAATTATGTCCAATAAAATATTAGCATTTGTTGAATTTAAGGATGGAAAATTCAAAAATTCCGCGTTTGAAGTAATTACTGAAGCTATAAAGATTTCTTCTAATACAAATTCTGAAATAGTTGTATTGGCTATCGGATCCGGGATGGAATCCGAAACACAAAGTCTTGCAGAATACGGTGCAAAGAAATTGCTTTTAGTTGATTTGAATGAATTGAATTCGAAAAATTCATCATCAGGTTTTATGTATTCACCATCGGCATTTGCTAAAGTAATCAGTGAAGTTGCAAAGCTTCAGAGTGCCAATATAATTTTAACTTCGGCAACTTCCCTTGGCAAAGATCTTGCGGGCAGGATCGCAATTAAAACTGATTCTTCAGTCTTCAATGATTGCGTAGATATACAATTTGAAAATGAAAAAATTGTTGCAACA
Organism: Ignavibacteria bacterium; assembly: GCA_039925865.1. Taxonomy (GTDB): domain Bacteria; phylum Bacteroidota; class Ignavibacteria; order Tepidaquicellales; family Tepidaquicellaceae; genus JBDSYA01. The sequence goes on along the minus strand of JBDSYA010000230.1, from coordinate 76 downwards.
CGGCCTGTGTATGCAGGAAAGAGTCTCACTGTAATAAAATCAAACACAGACAAAATTGTACTCACATTAAGACCCA
>JBDSYA010000229.1:0-17592 GCA_039925865.1 Ignavibacteria bacterium | reverse complement strand
TTCCGGTAATTTTGTTATTGCACAGACATTAAAAGGAAAGGTTACCGGTAAAACAGATAATAAGAATGAATTAATAGAAGGTGCGGTTTTGAAATGGATAAATACAAAGACAGGAACTGTCACGGATAAAATCGGAAATTTTGAATTACCTTCAGAAAGAGTTTCAGATAAACGTATCATTGTTTCCTACATCGGATATAAAACCGATACATTGATTGTCGGTGATAAAATTTATATAGAAATTTTACTGCTTCCAAATGCGACAACAGATGTAATCGAAGTAGAAGATGAACAGAGTTCAAGTTATATAACAGATGAAGATGCAAAAACAGAGGTTATAACTTCACAGGAATTAGTTAAGGATGCATGTTGTGATCTGTCAGGTTGTTTCGGTAGAAATTCTTCAGTTGAAGTAGCTGTCACAGATATAATCACTGACAGTAAGGAGCTGAAGATACTGGGGCTTGAAGGTGCTTATACGCAAATACTGATCGATAACATGCCGGTGATGAACGGGCTCAATGTTAAGTATGGAGTCAGCAGTCTGCCGGGAGTTTTGATTGACAAGATCACAATTTCAAAAGGATCAAATTCGGTTTTGCAGGGTTATGAATCGATAAGCGGTATTATGAATGTACTTTTGAAAGACCATGACAATTCTGATAAGTTTCTTTTTAATGGCTATGTCAACAGCATGCTTGAGAAACATGTGAATATGAATTTTACTTCCGGCTTAAATAAAAATCTTAATAATATTCTTGCGTTCCATTCAGTTCAGAAATCAAACAAGATCGATGAAAATAATGACGGCTTCCTTGATAATCCTTTGATCACAAGATACACCTTATATAACAAGTGGAAATTTAAAAACGAAAAAAATAAAACTGACATTAATGTTGCCGGAAGATTCTGGAATGAAGAGCGTATAGGCGGTCAGAAAAATTTCGATATTAATAAAAACGCAGGAAGCAGTACCATCTACGGCCAGACTGCAAAAGTAAATTCACTCGAAGGTTATTTCAGATTCGGAAAAGATTTTTCAGATACAAAAAATATAAAGATCTATTCAACAGCAAACTATTATGATCAGAAGTCTTTCATTGGATTTACTAAGTATGATGCAAGACAGACTAATTTCTCTGCATCCGCCTTTTATGAATTTGAAGTTTCCGACAGAGATTTTTTAAAAACAGGAGCAAGTTACAAATATTTGAAAATAGATGAGAACATTTCTTTTGCAGCTGTGACAAATAAAACCTATGCAGGCGATTATTTAAAGAATGAATCTATTCCCGGAATTTTCGCTGAAAATTCATTAAGCTTTTTGAATGATAAAGCTTCTTTAATGACAGGTTTAAGACTGGATTATCATAATGAACATGATCTTATAGTTACTCCCCGGGCTCTGTTAAGATACCAGCCTGTTGATGAATTAGTATTCAGGGTATCAGGCGGAACAGGTTTTCGAACAATTAATTTATTCAGTGAAAATCCGACAATACTTTCCAGTTCAAGAAATGTGATCATTGAAGAAACACTTGATCCTGAAAAGACATTTAACTTCGGAGCTGATATCTTGTATTATTTCAATATCGGCAAAGCCGGCGGAAGCCTGAACGTGGATTTTTACAGGACGACTTTCAGCAACAAGATCATTCCGGATTTTGATACGGATCCTTCAAAAGTTATTTTTGCAAATTTACAGGGGAAAGCATTTTCAAATGTAATGCAGGTGGAAACTAATGTAAATTTATTCAGGGGATTTGATATGAAAATGGCTTACAAATTTATTGATCTTCAATATGAAAAAGACGGCGTGATGATCCAACAGCCGTTCAATGCTAAACACAGATTTCTTTCAACCCTGTCGTATAGTCCTTCAGATAAATCATGGGGCGCATCGGCAGGACTTCAATGGTTTGGAAAGCAAAGGCTTCCTTCAACAGCTTCAAACCCGCTTCAGTATCAGAGGCCGGTCGAATCAGAACCATATACAATTATAAATGCTCAGTTCAATAAAAACTTTAAATACATTGAGCTTTATGGTGGAATAGAAAACATTTTAAACTTTACACAAAGTGATCCTATAATAGGCGCTGATGACCCGTTCAGTCCGTATTTCGACACATCATTTATATGGGGACCTACAAAAGGCCGTGAGTTTTACCTTGGCTTCAGGTTTCTTGTGAATTAAGTATTAGATAATAAATATAAGTTCGGTAAATTGTTTTTGTAGGCGCAACCTTTACGGTTGCGTTTTGCTGGTAATTTGTTTTTGTAGACGCAACTTTACGGCAATGCCATTAAGTTTAGAACAAGAACTTCCGAAGTCTCAATTAATATATTAAAATTTTTGAAGCGCAGTAAATAAGACTTCGAAGTTTATCAGTTTTTGTAGACACAACCTTTACGGCAATACCATTAAGTTAAGAACAAAAACTTCTGAAGTCTCAATTAATATCTTAAAATCTTGAAGCGCAGTAAATAAGACTTCGGAAGTTTATCAGCTCTGATCCTTAACTCAATGGCGCAACCTTTACGGTTGCGTTTTACTGGTAATTTGTTTTGTAGGCGCAACCTTTACGGCAATGCCATTAAGTTAAGAACAAAAACTTCCGAAGTCTCAATTAATTATCTTAAAATCTTGAAGCGCAGTAAATAAGACTTCGGAAGTTTATCAGCTCTGATCCTTAACTCAATGACGCAACCTTTACGGTTGCGTTTTGCATTTAAAAAGGACCTTTGGAATTGATTATTATTGATCATCATCATACATTTGTCTTCTGATGTTTGTTTCTTATTTTTAAATATAATTAAGGAGCTTGATATGAAAAAACTAATAACCCCTTTAATAATAATCTTTCTTATTTCTTACAACAATTACTCTTCTGCTCAATGGTATCAAACAAATGGTCCCGCCGGAGTTGAAATAACCGATATAATTATTTCTAATGCTGATTATTTTGCCTCAACTTCTGCTGGTATCTATCACTCAACTAATGGAGGTGGCACATGGCAGTTAATTGGATTACAAACCGAACGTTTTAGTTGCTTAGAATTGAACAGTTCATATTTATTCGGAGGAACATATGACGGTGGAATTTTCCGTTCGAGCAATAATGGTCTTACATGGGAATCTGTTGGTTTAGCTAATTTTGATATCTTTGATCTCATTTCACATGGATCCGATTTATTTGCTGCAACGGGAGGCGGGGCTGTGCAGCGTTCATCCAATAATGGCAATTCCTGGATTACGTTAACTAACGGGATATCTAATTACTGGATGTATAGTTTATTTTCAAAGGATACTTATTTATTTGCAGGCGGATTAGGAGGAATTTATCGCTCAAGCAATAACGGGAATAACTGGACTTCAATCAATAATGGTTTACCTGAAGGAATGCATGTTGCAAATTTTGCAATGCATGGTGGAACACTGTTCGCTGCAGGAATTGAAACAGGAGGACTTTACCGTTCAACTAATAATGGTGATAGTTGGACTTCATCAAACAATGGTCTTCCGCCATATATTTTTGCGCTTGCGGGAAATGATCTAATATTATTTGCCGGATTTTTTAATGGTGGAGTTTGGGAGTCGACAAACAATGGTGATAGCTGGGAAAATTTTAACCAAAACTTTACTGATCCTTATGTAACTTCCTTTTTTATAGATGATAACTTTCTTTATGCAGGAACTTCAGGTAATTCACTTTGGCTAATTGAATATAATATATTGCCGGTCGAACTCTCCTCTTTCACCGCAAATGTAATTCGGAATACTGTGACTTTGAACTGGACAACTGCCTCTGAAATAAATAATTCAGGATTTGAAATCGAAAGAAAAAATATTCCTTCAAGCAACCTCGGAGAATGGACTAGGGTTGGATTTGTTCCGGGAAACGGAACAACTTTCACTCCTCAGGATTATCAATATACAGAAAGAGTAAATACAGGAAAATATAATTACAGGCTTAAGCAGATTGATTTAAACGGTAATTATGAATATCATGCACTTGTTAATGAAGTTCAGATTGGTATCGAAAAGAATTATAAACTTTCACAAAATTATCCAAACCCATTCAATCCTTCTACAAAGATTGATTATGAACTTCCTGAAGATGGAAAGGTAAACATTAAACTTTATAATCTTGCAGGAAAGGAATTAAGAACGATTCTTAATGAGTATAATACTGCAGGATATTTTACAATAGAATTTAATGCCGGAGAAATTGCAAGCGGAGTTTATGTTTACAGACTTGAAGTAAATGGTATATTGAAAGATTCAAAGCAGATGATCTTGTTGAAGTAAAAATTTTTGTTCGGGTAATTGTTTTGTAGACGCAACCTTTACGGTTGCGTTTTTTTAAGACTCCAAAAAAAAGCAGGAAAGATAAATTGCCCTGAAATGAAACTCTGCTTCAGCTCTCTACCTCTTTTTTTATTTAATTTATACAAAATTTTACACTGCCTTAAAGTGGACAATTTAAAAAGTGACATTTAACATAATTTAAAATTGTTTAACCCGACAATTTTTATGAATGGACTTAGGCAATATAATGACTTAACTTTGCAGCGTGTTAAAACTCATCACTAAAATATTAAGCTTGTATTTCCTTTTCCTTGCAATTACTCCATGCCTGGATAACTGCTCGATCGATTTGTGTTCGGTCGACGGAAATGTTCATATTGAAGAGTCACATAATGAACAGCATAACGATTACTGTTCACCCCTTTGCATCTGCGATTGCTGCAACACAGTGGTCACATCAGCAGATAACTTTACTTTTAATTCTTATTTAATCCCGGCCAATTTATCACAGCCTGAAAACTTAGATCTTGTTTTTCATCCACCTTCTCTTACTTCCCCGCCTCCCAGATCATAATTTAATCTAAAATTCGATTTCCTTTAAGCTGAGTTTAAGCACACAGCTTAAAAACTATTTTATATTATTTTATGATAAATAAGATCATTGCATTTTCAATAAAACAAAAACTTGTAATCGGTTTTTTTGTATTAATATTAATTCTCCTTGGAATATATTCTGCAATTAAACTTCCAATTGATGCAGTCCCCGATATTACTAATAATCAAATCCAAATCATTACTTCAAGCCCGACTTTATCGGCAACAGAAGTTGAAAGATTCATCACATATCCTGTAGAGATAGCAATGAAGAGTTTACCGGATATTGTCGAACTGCGTTCAATTTCAAAATTTGGAATATCGGTAGTAACAGTTGTATTTGAAGATAATGTCGACACGTACTTTGCGAGAAACCTTGTGTTTCAAAAGCTTAATGAAGCTGAAGAAAACATGCCCTCAGGATTGGGTAAACCTGAAATGGCTCCCGTCAGCACAGGACTGGGCGAAATCTATCAGTATATTGTGAGACCTGAGAACAGGAACGATACTACTCATAATGACATGGAGCTCCGAACCATTCAGGACTGGATAGTTAAAAAACAATTGCTGGGTACAGAAGGAGTGGCGGAGGTGAACAGCTTCGGAGGATTCGAGCAGCAATATCACATACTTATAAATCCCGACGCACTCAAAAGTTACAACCTGACCTTAAGAGATATTTATGGAGCTGTCATTGCAAATAACAGTAATGTCGGCGGCGGATCAATTGAAAAAAATTCGGATCAATATTCTATAAGGGGTATCGGGTTAATTGAAAAGATAGAAGATCTGCAAAATATTGTAATAAAAAGTAATGACGGTATTCCGGTATATCTAAGTCAGATCGCTGATATTGAATACGGTAAAGGTTTGAGAGTCGGGGGTGTTACTCAGGACGGGACCGGAGAAGTGGTTGCAGGGATCGTGATGATGCTGAAAGGCGCTAACTCACGTGAGGTCGCTCAAAGAGTTCATGATAAGATCGAAGAGATAAAACCGTCACTGCCGGAAGGAGTTACAATTGATGAGTTTTATAACCGTGAAAATCTGATCAACAGTACTATTAAGACAGTTGAAACTAACCTTATTGAAGGAGGAGTAATTGTAATCCTTGTATTGGTTTTACTTCTTGGAAATCTGAGAGCAGGATTTATTGTCGCATCAGTCATTCCACTGTCTATGTTATTTGCAATTATCATGATGAATATATTTAAAGTTTCAGGGAATCTCATGTCGCTGGGAGCAATTGATTTCGGATTGATAGTTGACGGTGCAGTTATAATTGTAGAATCGGTTATTGTTGCTATAGCCGCAAAAATTCATCTTAATAAAAAGGCATTGAGCAAAGATGAATTCGATGAAACTATCTATTCATCTTCTACTGCAATAATAAAATCTGCAATATTCGGGGTGCTGATAATTCTTGTCGTCTATCTTCCTATCTTTGCGCTTGGAGGAATAGAAGGTAAAATGTTCAAGCCAATGGCATTTACAGTCGGGTTTGCTCTTGTCGGGGCATTGCTTCTTTCAATTACTTATGTCCCGATGATGTGTTCTCTGATTCTGAAAAGAGATCTGAAAGAAAAGGAAACAATTGCAGATAAGATAATGAACGGATTAAGAGGTATATATCTGCCTGTCTTAAATTTTTCCCTGAGAAATAAACTATTGACGATTTCTATCGCTGTAATATTTTTAATACTGAGTTTACTGTCTTTCACACGACTTGGCGGGGAGTTCATTCCAAAGCTCGATGAAGGTGATCTTGCATACCAGATCGTTCGTCTTCCTGGAATCTCTTTAACTGAATCAATAACCATAGGAACACGCATTGAGAAAATCTTAAAGGCAAAATTTCCTGAAGTAAAAACTGTCGTGACAAAAACCGGCGCCCCTGAACTGGCAACCGATCCGATGGGTCCGGAATTTAGTGATGTTATCGTGATCTTAAATCCAAAAGATGAGTGGACATCGGCAGAAACAAAAGAGGAATTAATTGAAAAAATTCAGAAGGAATTGTCGATCGTTCCCGGAGTGGGATTATCATTTACACAGCCCATCGAGTTAAGATTTAATGAATTGATCGCAGGCGCACGCGGTGATATTGCAATTAAAATTTTTGGTGATGACCTTAGTATTTTATCAGATAAAGGAAATGAAGTTGCTGCGATCATGAGAGGAATCAGCGGTGCGGAAGATATTTCAGTTCAGCAGGTGGAAGGTTTGCCTCAGCTTCAGATCAAAATTTTAAGAGAAAAAATTTCCCGATACGGAATTAATGTCGAGGATGTTAACAGTGTGATCGAAACTGCTCTTGCAGGAAGACCGTCAGGTGTGGTGTTTGAAGGCGATAAAAAATTTGACATAGTAATAAAGTATTCCGATGATTACAAAAAAAATATAGATGTCATAAAAAATATTTTAGTAGCTTCACCGGATAATTTAATGATCCCTCTTTCTGAACTTGCCGAAATTGAAGTAAAAGAAGGACCTGCTGAAATTACGAGAGATAATGGAAAGAGAAGAATTGTAATTCAAGGAAATGTGCGGGGAAGAGATATTGAAAGTTTTGTAAATGAATTGAAATCAGAAGTGGGTTCGAAATTAAAATTACCGCCGGGTTACATAGTTGAGTATGGCGGTACATTTAAAAATCTGGAAAGCGCTAGACAGAGATTACTGATAGCAGTTCCGGTTTCATTATTTTTCATATTCGCACTTTTGTTCGTAACGTTCAATTCAGTCAAGCAGGGATTACTTGTGTTCTCAGGAATTCCATTTGCAGTTGTAGGTGGGATATTTGCGTTAGTCATCAGAGATTTGCCGTTCAGTATTTCTGCAGGTATAGGTTTTATAGCACTTTTTGGAGTGGCTGTATTAAACGGGATCGTGATGATCGCATTTTTTAACCGGCTGGAGGAAGAAGGCATTAAAAACATACACGATAGAATTATTTCCGGAACGTCATCCAGACTGAGGCCGATACTAATGACAGCTTTAGTTGCTTCGCTTGGATTCATACCGATGGCATTATCAACAGGTTCGGGAGCTGAAGTGCAAAGGCCGCTGGCGACAGTCGTTATCGGAGGATTGATATCATCAACACTATTGACATTAATTGTTTTACCGGTGCTTTACGGAATTTTTAATAAGCATGCAAACCCCGAATATACATTTAAAAAATCATGACAGAATTACTTAAAGACAAAAAATTTAGATTTCTTCTTGTGGCTTTGTTATTTGTCGCAATATTCGAAGTGTTCTCTATATTGAATATTCATTTCAATAAATTTATAGAACTTCCTTTATTTGCGGCGATTAGCATTTTTATCGGACATAATACCATTCTTAGCGGGATTAGGAATTTACTGAAATTAAATTTCAGAAGCATAAATACATTAATGTTCATTGCAGTTTGCGGAGCATTTTATTTAGGTCAGTATCCGGAGGGAGCCATTGTAATAATTTTATTTACACTGGGAGAGAAGTTAGAGAAATTTGGAATTCAAAAAAGTAAATCTGCAATACAGACTTTGATCGATGATACACCGAAAACTGCATTGGTAAAAGGAAGTGATACAAAAATCCCGGTTGAACAGGTGAAGATCGGTGAAGTGATCATGATTAAACCCGGAGACAAAATTCCCCTGGACGGAAAGGTCATTGAGGGAACATCTTTTGTAGATGAGTCAATGATCACCGGCGAGCCCATTCCTGTTGACAAAAGGTCCGGGAATTTGATCTTTGCGGGTTCAATAAACAAACAAGGATACATAGAGGCGGAAGTCACTAAGATCTCAAAAGATTCGACTTTAGCAAAAATAATTGAAGTCACCTTTAATGCGACAAAGGCGAAGGCTGACACGCAAAGATTCATTGAAAATTTTTCCTCATATTATACTCCAGCAATATTAATTATAGCTGTCTTAATTGTTGCAATTCCTGTTTTATTTTTTAACGGAAACTTCAATGAGTGGCTATTGATGAGTCTGACATTACTGGTAATATCCTGTCCGTGCGCCTTGGTAATATCAACGCCTGTCTCCATTTATTCAGCTGTCGGCAATGCATCATCAAAGGGAGTTCTTGTAAAAGGAGGAATACATCTTGAGGCGATCGGAAATATCAAAGCCCTGGCAATGGATAAGACGCGAACTATAACAGTTGGCAGGCCTGTAGTCAGCGATATCATTCCTTTGAACGGATATTCGAAAGAAGAACTGATCGCATGTGCGGCAGGCTTTGAAATTTTTTCCGAACATCCTATTGCCGGCAGTATAATTGAAAAAGCTAAACAGGAAAATATTGATCTTCATAAAGTAGAAAATTTTGAAGCTGTAATGGGTAAAGGTGTCAGAGGCGATTGTATCGTATGCACTGATAAGCATCACTACCTTGGAAGCCTCGAATTTATAACATCGGAAATTTCCGTCAAAGAAAATGTAATAAAACAGGTGGAAGAGCTGCAGGCCCAGGGAAAAACTGCACTGATCCTGAGCTCGGAGAAAAAAGTTGAAGGAATAATTACAGTCACAGACGAAATCAAAATTGAAAGCAAGGAAGCAATAAGTGAAATAATATCTCTTGGAATTGTTCCGGTAATGATGACCGGTGATAATAATAACGCAGCAAAATTTGTGGGTACAATAGTAGGAATAACTGATATCCGGAGTCAGCTATTGCCTGTGGAAAAATCCAATGAGATCAAAAAACTAAAAGAGAAATATAAATTTGTCGGAATGGTTGGTGATGGCGTTAATGATGCACCTGCGCTTGCAAATGCAGACGTTGGTATTGCAATGGGCTCAGCAGGATCCGATATAGCAATTGAAACTGCTGACATAGCATTAATGAATGATAACCTGAAACTTATACCATTCATTATTAAGCTCAGCAGGAAAACTCTATCCACAATTAAGTTCAATACAATATTCGCAATCAGCACCAAATTCCTCTTTATTATCCTTGCAGTATTAGGAATCAGCAATCTGGTTATGGCAATACTGGCTGACGTAGGGGTAACAATATTGGTCATACTAAACAGCCTGAGGCTTTTAAAATATAAATAATTTATCACACTATATGAAAAATATAAAGTTTATTGGTTTTTTATTTGTGTTCGGCTCTCTGATTATTCCTTATGGATATTCACAGGAAAGAATTACAATAAATGACGCAGTAAGAATTGCACAAGAAAACAATCAACAGCTTCGATCGGCTCAGCTTAATATCGAAAGGGACAGATCGCTGAAGCTTACTTCATTTAATATTCCTCAGCCGGAGTTGTTTATCGAATATGAAGGTGTAAAAGGAAGTCTGAGTAATGCTGAAAGCAGAAAGATCGGCATAGTTCAGCAGCTGGAATTTCCGACAAATTATTTTCTCCGTTCGGATGTACTCAGCTCACAGGTCCTGATCTCGCAGGCGGAATTGAACAGCAGGTTAAATGTGCTTAGGTCAGATGTTAAAACAAATTATTACCGTCTCCTGCTTCAGAGTAAGCTTCTTGAAACATCGAGAGATAATATGACAATTTATAATGATTTTTTATTGGTAGCTCAAAGAAAATTTGACGTTGGTGAGACTTCAAATCTTGAAGTTCTTAACGCTAAGATAAACAGAATCAAATTTGAAAATGAAATAAGAAACCTGGAGTCAGATATGAAAGTAACACAGTCTGAACTCAGAAACCTGCTCAATATAAATTATGATCTAATTCCTGCAGAAGATTTAACATATACGGAGATATCCCTGTCAAGAGAAGAACTATTACAAAGAGCACTGCAAAATAATCCTGAACTGCAAATAGTAAAATTCAGAAAGCAAAAATCGTCCCATCTGGTTTCTCTTTCCAAAGGAGAATTATTACCAGATTTATCCTTGAGTTATTACAATCAAAAGTTAGGCAATGACAATGGTTTTTGGGGAATCGAGCTTGGTGTTGGAATACCTCTTTGGTTTTGGGCAGCTTCATCCGGCAACATCCGGGCATCAAATTATGAGCTGCAGATCTTATCAAATGAAGAGATAATTTTGAGAAAAAGTATGGAAAATCAATTAAACAAATCTTTTGCAGAATACGAAAACAGTTTGAGGCAGCTCAGATTTTTTTCTGATGAGGCAATTAAAGAAACCGATGAAATATTCAGGCAGGCAAAGATAAGTTACGAGCAGGGAGAAATTGGGTTCTTTGAATACTTACAATCCTTACGAATAGTTTATGATACAAGAATACAATTTTTAAATGCGATCAACAGCTACAATCAATCCATAATAAATTTAGAACAAATTACAGCAGGAGAAATAAAATGAAATTAATGATCAAAACAACCGGCATCGTAAGCATTTTATTTGTATGCATCTTTCTGATGACCTTCATTCACGGATGCGGCAATAAAGATGATGTAAATACCGAAACAGGGGAAACTCATACTGAAGTAGATGAACATTCTTTTCATACGGAGGATGAGACAAAAGATAAACATGAAGGTGAAGTTGCATTATCCGAAGAGCAAATAAAGATCATGGACATTCAGCTTGTCAAAATTGAGAATCAGAACATTGACGGTTACATAAAAGCCAACGGTGAAATAATGATCAACCCGGATAATGAATCAAAGGTCGGCGGAATAATCCCGGGCAGGGTTAAAAAAATTTATGTAAAGGAAGGTTCATATGTAAAAGCCGGCCAGACGCTTGCAATAATTGAGAATCCGGATCTGATAGATGTCCAGGTAGATTACATAAACGCAAAAAATGACTTTGAATTTGCGAGGCAGGAGTACGACCGCCAGAAGAAATTAAACATTGACAATATAGGATCGAAAAAAAATCTTGCAGAGATCGAATCCAATTATAAACGCGCACTTGCAAACTACAAAACACTTGAAGAAAAACTTTCCACTTACAGGATCTCCAAAAACAGGTTTGATAATATCTACCAGGATACTGTCGCAAATCTTCAAAGAACTTTTTCCATTACAGCTCCTATATCCGGCAGCATTGTTTCAAGAATGATAACTGTCGGACAATATGTAGAGCCGTCAATGGACATGTTTCACATTGTCAATACTTCAACTGTCTTCGTCGATCTAAGCATATTTGAAAAAGATCTGCCCTTTGTAAACGTCGGGCAAAAAGTCATCATAGAAATGAGTACTGCTTCTCAAAAAGAATTTGAAGGAAAAATTTCTTATATAAATAAAGTTTTTGATGACAAAAACAGAACAGTAAAAGTCAGAGTTTCTATCAGCAACAAATCCCAGGAGCTTTACCCGTTCATGTTTGTAACAGCAAAGATCTATGTTAATGACGGAAATGTTCTGGCTGTTCCTGTCACTGCCATTGAAACTGAAGGAGAAAGCAAATATATATTCGTTAAAACAGATGAGAGAAAAAAAATTGAAATTCATGAAGAGCACGCCGGTGAAGAAGAGCATAAAGAAGGTGAAGATGAACATAAGGAAGGTGAAGCCGGGCATAAGGAAAATGAGGATAAGCATAACCATACAGAAGGCGATGAACATTCCGGAGAAGCAGGAATAGTATTTAAAAAGATAAGGGTAAATACAGGTATTTCAGATGATAAGTATGTGGAAATTATTCCTTTCGAAGAGTTGAGTCAGGGCGCAGAAGTCGTGTCCAAAGGAACATTCTATTTTAAGTCCGAGCTAATGAAGGAAGAGCTTGGTGAGCATAATCATTAGAACTATTTCGAAAACAATTAGTGAGAATAATAATTATTTTCAACTGTGCACTCTGTTCTGTTAAAGCAGTTATAATGGATGGTGTTCTTGCAGCATGCTGCTGGAAATCAGGAATACACATGAAAGTTTTGAGGTCTATGGGTTTGGGAAAACAAACAAAACTTTTAAATACTTTAATGAATGAACCAACTGCGTTTTGCTGGTCATTTGTTTTGTAGACGCAACCTTTATGGCAATGCCATTAAGTTAAGAACAAGAACTTCCGAAGTCTCAATTAATATATTAAAATTTTTGAAGCGCAGTAAATAAGACTTCGAAGTTAACAGTTTTTGTAGACACAACCTTTAGGCAATACCATTAAGTTAAGAACAAAAACTTCCGAAGTCTCAATTAATATCTTAAAATCTCTGAAGCGCAGTAAATAAGACTTCGGAAGTTTATCAGTTTTTATAGACACAACCTTTACGGTAATGCCATTAAGTTAAGAACAAAAAATTCCGAAGTCTCAAAATTAATATCTTAAAATCTCTGAAGCGCAGTAAATAAGACTTCGGAAGTTTATCAGCTCTGATCCTTAAAATAATGACATTAACCTTTACGGTTGTGTTTTACGTTTTCTAAGACTCAAAAAAAAAGCAGGAAAGATAAACTCCCCTGCTCTTAAATTTAAAGGTAAACAAACGCAGTCGTAAAGGTTGCATCTAAAAGGATATTTTAGAATCCGACGCTGACCCCGGTAAATCCTCCCCAGTTAACCGTGTGAAGTTTATCAACCGAACTCGTACTTAGTAAATTATTCAGTCCGCCGTACTGAGCTTTTGTTCCCAGAATGACAGCAACAAAAGGATTCAGATAATATTTACCGGTAAGCATTCCGTTAATACCAAAATCAAAATCTTTAAATCCGCTTACAGCATTCTCAGCATTAAGCAGCAGTCCGAAATATGGTCCGCCTGTAAATGTAAATCCCACTTTATCGGTGACCATACCGCCGAAAGTTACATTCATTGGAATATTCAGATAATTATTGTTAAGTGTTTTCACTATTGAATCTCCTGTGATAAGCGGATTGGTGTATGGAAGAGTAATGCCGAAGTTTTTCTTTGTAAAATCAATTCCTGTAGATAAATTTATGATATTGAAAAGATTCAGATTTAAAATCGCACCGACATTAAAGCCGCCTTTAGATTCAGTCTTCACAGGATCTGATGCAGATTTTTCAGTTACATTTGCACTGGTAGTACCGTATCCAACCTGGAAATCAATCGAAGCGCCGAAAAAGCTCGCTGCAATTCTCTTATGTTGTTTCATTGCGGTATTGTAATCTCTTGAGATCCTTTCTTTTGAATAATCTTTCGCCTGATTCAATTTTAACTTTGGATCAAATTTCCAGTCAGCTTGCGTTTCTCCCTGCCATGCTGAAATAAAACAAACAGCCATCAACAGTGAATAGAATGTTTTTCTCATCTTGTATAAATTTAAGTTTTAAATAAATTGTTTTTCAATTTTGTTAAGCTTTTCTGCTTCATCTTCCCATTGCGAATATACATTTTTTAATTTTTCTTTTAAACTATTATATTCGCTTGTCACTACAGCAACGTTGTATCCCCCTTTAAAAAATTCGTCTTTAGCCATCAGATCTTCTTTTGTTTTAATTTTTGATTCGAGCTCAAGAGCATTTTTTTCAAGTTCGCTGATCTTATTTTTTATCGGAAGTGCAAGCCTAATTTTTTCTTTTTTACTTTTTGTATCGCTTTTAACAGAGTTTTCTTTTTTTGCCGCAACGTGAATTTTGTTTACTTCCGGTACAGGTTTTTTATTCTGATTAATTATTTTTTTGAGTTCTTCTTCTTTAGCTTTTAAATATTCTGTTGCATTTCCAAAATATGTTTTGATCTTCTGATTTTTAACTTCGATAACTTTATCCACAATGCCATCAATAAATTCTCTGTCGTGAGAAACTATCACAACAGTTCCTTCATATTTTTGAAGTGCATTCATAAGCACTTCCTTTGATCTCATGTCAAGATGGTTTGTCGGCTCGTCAAATATCAGGAAGTTGGAAGGTTCGATAAGCATCTTGGCAAGCGCAAGCCGTGATTTTTCACCGCCTGAAAGCACACCGACTTTTTTAAATACATCATCACCCCTGAATAGAAAACTTCCCAATATTGACCTGAGATTTTTTGTAATGTCGCCTGTAGCAGATTCTTCCATTGTCTGAAGTACAGTTTTTGATGGATCAAGTTCTTCTGCCTGATTCTGCGCGTAGAATTTTATTCCCACCAAATGTCCGATCCTTACTTCACCGGAATTATATTTTTCAAGCCCGGCAATTATTCTCATGAATGTAGATTTCCCAGCACCGTTAACTCCCACAAAAGCGATCTTTTCTCCCCTGCTGATGATTAGATCAATTCCTTCAAGTACATTATATTTTCCGTCATAACTTTTAACAATATCTTCTATCTCAAGAGATATCTTCCCGGAATGTGTTGCGGGAGGAAAATTAAAATTAACAGTTGATTCTTCATCTTCAAGCTCTACAAGATCAAGTTTGTCTAACAGTTTAATTCTTGACTGAACCTGTCGGGATTTAGTAGCTTTATATCTGAACCTTTCAATAAATTTTTCCTGCTGCCTGAGATAATTCTGCTGATTGTTATACTGATTTTCAAGAAGCTCTTTTCTCAGCTCTCTTTCTTTTATATAAAAGGAATAATTGCCTGAATATTCAGTCACATTTCCCAGCGATATTTCAACTGTTCTTTCCGAAATATTGTCAAGAAAACTCCTGTCGTGAGATACAAGAACTATTGCTCCCTGATAATTCTTCAGATAATTTTCAACCCATATTAAAGATTCAATATCCAAATGGTTTGTAGGTTCATCAAGCAAAAGTATGGATGGATTACTAAGTAAAAGCTTTGCAAGTGCTATCCTCATCTGCCATCCTCCGCTGAACTCACTAGTCTGCCTGTCAAAATCTTTTTCATAAAATCCCAAGCCGATAAGGATCTTTTCAATTTTCGATTTTATTTTAAAGCCTTCCAGCATTTGAAATCTTTCCTGAAGTTCGCCATACTCATTAATAAGATCCATGAATTCATCACTCATTGTATCTTCACTTTCTTCCATTTCCTTTTCAATCTGGTGCATTTCATCCTGAATGGCATTTATGTCGCCTGCCGAACTATAAATTTCCTCGTAAAGAGTTTTTCCCGTATAATCAATTCCTTCCTGCGGAAGATAACCGACAGTAGTATGTTTTGAGATTGCAACTTCACCTTCATCAGGCTTATTTATACCTGCAATTATTTTAAGTAAAGTTGACTTACCCGCGCCGTTGCTGCCGACAAGTGAAACTCTGTCCTTGCCCGCAACGCGAAGTGAAACTTCGTCAAACAATACTTTAGCACCAAAGCGCATCGAAATGTTATTTAAAGATATCATATCTGAATTTAAGCATTTGAGATTTGAAAGGAAGGGGTAAAATTAGGGAAAGATAGTATTGATAGCGATTGAAACAGGTAAACACTTAATTCAATTAGAGTAATATATTTTGAAAACGTTAGGTCATTTCAGGTCAATTAGGCTTAGTGAATTTGTAAACTATAGAACTTTTAGTTTATTAATTGTAAATTATGTTTCTCATCCACTCATTATACCTGATTATTTTTACTGATATTTGTTAAGTCAAAAACTCAAACTATTATTGTATTTTGCTTTGAAGTCCTGGTTTTTACATCCTTACTGTACCCGTTATAAAAATAATTATGTTAAAATTGATTGATGAAGGGACTAAAGAAACTGTGGCAGCCGGAATGATAAATATAACTTTTAATTTCTCAAACAATTCTTGATTTAAAATTCATGACTGAAAATTTTACAGATAATAATTCTATTGAAAAAAACATAATTCATGAAAATGAAGCAATAATGGGTCAAAATGGAGCTTCAGATAATTTATCATTGGAGGGAGAACAATTTGCTGAACCGGTAACACCTCATAACTTCAACGACTTTTCTTATTCAAAAAAATCTCATTTCGAAATTTTTCAGAAAAATAATTACGATAAGTTATTTTACGGTAGAGTAATAAGTCCCGATGGATGTGATACTAAGACATATCAGAACCTTTTGATATTTTCCTTCATAACTCAAAATATTCCTGAAGGCAAAAGAATACTTGAAATTGGGTGCGCTGATAATAAAGTAATGAACCATTTTAAATATCGGTATGAATGCTGGAGAATTGAAGATGCTTCTCTTTTAACAAACACTGCTGTTAATATAGAAAAAAATGAAATCGAAATTTTAAAAGATAACATGGGGAGTATTCATAAAAAACTTCCCTTGCAGCATTTTGATTTTATCTTTTCCGGTTCAGCATTCGAGCAAATACCGGAAGATAAACCGACTTTAAAAATAGTCCTTGATAATATCAACCGCCTGCTAAAACCGGGAGGATATTCATTGCATTGTTTTCCAGGGGCAATTTCAGGAATTCATTTTGTTTATCACAGGATGTTGAATTTTTTTTTCAACAATTCGGCTCCATTATATTATAATGTTCAGCAACTGACCGAATTACTTCCGCTTCAGAAAGCTGTTACTGATCCTGATTTACAATTTATTTATGAGGAAGTTAAAAGAGAGAAGGTTTCAGGCATGGATTCATATTTGAAAATGGTATCTTTCAATTTTTTATATCGCAAAAATATAAGCGAATTAGCCGTGAAAACGGAAATTAGACCTGAACATTACTTTAGAAAACAGCCGTGTTATGCTTTTCACCATCTAATGAAATGCGGAGGAACATCAGTGAAAGAAATTCTTCAGGAATGGTTTAATATTAAATATGACTACATTGAAGATTCAGATGACTTATACAGTTTTTTAAATTACAGACTTAAAACGGCGAACTTTACCGGCGAAAGTTGCATCATAGGTCATTTTCAATTTGATGGTATTTATCTTCAT
>JBDSYA010000228.1:0-3153 GCA_039925865.1 Ignavibacteria bacterium | reverse complement strand
CACTCTTCCGCCATTGATCAATGCAGCAAGATCTATCAGTTCACCGTTTTTGCTGAGCTTCCATTCGGGTATGATCTCACCAAATATACGAAACCTTGCTACACCACCGTCCGGATAAATATTTAACTTTAAATGTGTAAAATTACCTGACGTATTTATTGGAAAGAGATTTTGTGATCCGGGATTGAGCGGAGATTTAGGAAGAATAGTTATCCAGTTGATATTATTCGAAAGAAATTCATCAGTATCCGGCTCTTCAATTACTAGACAAGCTTCAATTGATGCGTACGGCGGATGATTACCAAGAAAATGATTTGTATCTATATCAACACCTTTAATAATTCCTTTTACCCCTAATTTTATTATGCACCAGTCATGACCGCCTGTACGCTTCCTTCTTGATTCCCATCCATCCATCCATTTACCGTTTTCAGTAAACTTATCCGGAATGAAAATGCCTCTCCCTTCTTTCAAAAGATTTTCTTTCGGTGCAAAGAATTCATCACTTGCAAGTACTGCCTTACCTCCGAATTTTTCCGCGGCAAGATCTATTAATCCTGAAAATGATGAAGCCGATTCAATTTTTTCCAATACACTATAATTTTAATTCAATAAGTTGCTTTGCTTTAAAAGTAATTTTATACGTTATTAGTTTAGCTTCAGTTAATTCGTAACACAACTTTCCCCATCGACCTTGAAATGATTTTACCGTTTTCATAAATTTTTTCTCCTCTCAGGTATGTCGTCTCAACAACTCCGTAAAGCTCTTCACCTGCATAGGGAGTTATTTTATGTTTATGAAAAATATTTTTCTCTTCGACAATGAATTTTTTATCCGGATCAAAAACTAATATATCAGCATCATAACCTTTCTTAATTTTTCCTTTCTGCTTTCCAAGCCCAATGAAGTTTGCAGTGTTTTCACTCATTAGTTTTGACACATCAAAAACGGACAAATTTCTTTTTCTTGCTTCAGTCCAAACTACTGGCAGACCAAACTGCAGACTCGATATCCCGCCCCAGGCTTCTTTAAAACTTCCTTTATTTAAACTTTTTAATTCAGGACTGCATGGAGAATGATCGCTTACAATAAAATCTATCGTCCCGTCTTTTACAGCTTCCCAAAGCCTTTCCCTGTTTTCATTTTCTCTTATCGGAGGTGTGCATTTAAAACGTGTATCATCATCACGGATCTCTTCACTTAAAAAATATAAATAATGCGGACATGTTTCTACTGTCAATGGGAGCCCTTCAATCTTAGCTGCCTTTATCATATCAATTGCATCTGATGATGACAAATGAACAATATGAACCGGATAATTGAATTCCCTGCAAAGATCTATTAAAAGTTTAATTGCTTTATTTTCCCACTCCCTGGGACGAGTTTCCAGAAAAGATTTGAAAGAACATTCATTATAATGTATTTCTTTAAAATACCCGCAGTCAATTTCTGAATGAACAAGCAACGGTATGTGTGGCACATTTATCTGTGGCACATTTATCTGTGGCATATTTAAGTGTTGCACATCTAAGTCTTCCACATCTAAGTCTTCCATATCTGAGTGTGGCACATCTAAGTGTGGCACATTTGAGTGTGGCACATTTATGTGTGGCACATCTATGTGTGGCACATTTATAAAATGTTCCAAACTTGATAAATATTCTAAACCTTTTCTGAGATCTTCTTCAATAACATGCGGAAATTCCTCTAAGCCGGAATTGATCATAAAAGACTTGAAACCAAGAACTCCATTCTTTATTAAAGGGGCAAGCTCAGCGGTATTGCCCGGAATAAGTCCTCCATAAAACCCCACATCAACATAAATTTTATCTTTTGCTGAATCTATTTTTTTATTAAGTGCAGCAACATTCGTTGTTACCGGTGAACTGTTTAGCGGCATGTCTACAAGCATCGTTATACCTCCGGCTGCTGCAGCCTTAGTTGCCGTTTCAAATCCTTCCCACTCTGTTCTGCCGGGTTCATTTATATGAACATGCGTATCCGTCAATGCCGGCATTATAATCAAATCATTATAATCTGTTAATTGACAATCAGGTATTTTATGATATTCAATAATATCATTAATTTTTCCATCTTCAATAATAACCGTTGCAGATTCAATTCCATGGGGAGTCAGTACCTTTTTACTCTTTAATGCAAACATCATAAAATAAAATTAGACAAAAATAATTTCTATATCTTCTAATAACAATTGAATATAAAATTATTAAAAATTATTTAAGACAGCATTATCAGTATTTTAAATATCCGCCTTCTGTTATATTTATTAAAATAATTTACTTAATTTATGACGGCTATATTATCAAAAAATAGTTACGGCAAATCAGCAATCAGAGTATTAAAGGTTAATAAAAGCTCACCTATTCATAAAATAAAAGAGTTTACGGTTAACATTTGTCTCGAAGGTGATTTTGAAACTGTGCACACCAAAGGAGACAACAGAAAATGTCTTCCGACAGATACTATGAAGAATACAGTTTATGCAATTGCAAAAGATCATTCTATAAATTCTATTGAAGAGTTTGGAATTGATCTTGCAAAATATTTTCTGACAAGTAATGAACAGATATCCAAAGTGAAAATTGAAATTGAAGAAAAGCTCTGGAACAGAATTATGATTAACGATGAATCCGGTGAGACGTCTGAACATGACCATTCCTTTGTAAGCGGAGGAAATGAGAAGAAGACTGCGGAAATAATTATTACAAGGAATGAAGTTTTTATTAATTCGGGAATAAAAGATCTGCTGATTTTGAAAAGTACTGGTTCAGGATTTGAAAACTATTTTAAAGATAAGTACACATCTCTGAAGGAAACTAACGACAGAGTTTTTTCAACAAGTGTTAAAGCTGTCTGGAGCTTTGCAAGCCGGGATGTTGATTATATATCTGTTCATAAGAATGTCCGGAAATCGATTTTAGAAATTTTTGCACGTCAACACAGCTTATCTGTACAGCAGACACTTTATGATATTGGTAAAAATATTCTTGAGATTTGCGAAGAAGTTTCAGAAATTTCTTTGACTATGCCAAACAAGCATTACCTTCCGTTCAATCTTGAACAGTTTGGAATGGAAAACAATAATGAGATCTTTATTCCGACCGATGAACCATTTGGACTAATTGAGGCAA
>JBDSYA010000227.1:0-3546 GCA_039925865.1 Ignavibacteria bacterium | reverse complement strand
TGACCAAGATAAAAATAAAATTCAGATATAACAATACAACTTATTTTTTTCCACAAATCGTGAAATTTGCAACTTGACAATTATGGAAATTTATGGGAGATTATTCAAATTAAATTTTTTACTTTGTTATTCTGCGCTGGCAGAAGTTTAAAATAAATTCTTTCAAATGGGCGTTAGCTATATTAATTCAAAAAAGTTTTTAATAATTAAATAGAAAGCTGATACTTCTCAAAGTCTTAAAAAAGTACATGAAAAAAACAATAACGATATCTTTACTTCTTTTAATGATCTTACTTAAGGATCTGCACTCTCAGTCTGACTGGTTCTGGTTAGATCCGCTTCCGACCGGTGCAACTCTCAAAGCTGTTGACTTTGCCGATCAGAACACGGGCTACACTTGCGGAAAGACTGGCGTTATCACAAAGACCACAAACGGCGGCTTGAACTGGATGCTGATGAATCCGGTGACAGTTTATGAATTAATGTCCATCGAGTGTCTGGATCAGAATACCTGTATTGTTGTAGGAGACAGAGGAAGTATTTTTAAAACTACTGACGGAGCACAGAGCTGGGTAAATATACCGAGTGGTCTGGAGGTTTCGCTGTTGGATGTTGATTTTCCAAATAGCCAAATAGGATTCATTACTGGAGCAAGCGGAGTATTACTTAAAACAACAAACGGAGGTGAGAACTGGAATTTTATTTCACTTGGTATAAGCTCAACTTTATTTAGTGTGTCGTTTAATGATGTTCTTAATGGTGTTGCTGGTGGTGCGAATAGAATTTATACAACGACAAACGGTGGATTGAACTGGAGTTTTCATTCGTTTGGAGGAGCTTTTGATTATTTTCAATCAGTAGACTATGTAAATGACACAACGATCTATGGTTTGTTCATAGACTTCCCTTATAAAGTTTATAAATCTACAAATCGTGGAGCAAGCTGGGATGCTTTTGATATTGATATATTAAATATAAGTGAATTACCCAGGGCGATTTCTTTTAACAATTCACTAACAGGTCATATAGCAACAAAAGACGGCAATATACTTACTACTTCAAATGGCGGTTCGAACTGGGTTTTAGATACTGGGTTTGCAATGGGTTATGACGCATCTCAGGTTTTCTGGAATGTAAATGCCATTGATAGCAGCAGCACTTATGCTGTTGGGTCAGGTGGAATTGTTGTACGATCAACTAATGCAGGTGAATCATGGCAAAAGCATGCTGGCAATCTTCAGACTTACTATGATATATATTTTACCGATATTTACATTGGGTATATAATAGGAGAGAAAGGTTTAGTTAGAAAAACAACCGACGGCGGATTAAGCTGGAATGATATAAACCTTAACACAACATTACAGTTGAACAAAATATTTTTTACAAGTTCAAATACAGGTTACATTTGCGGTGACAGCGGATTAGTTCGAAAGACAACGGACGCTGGATTAAACTGGATAAGTCAGACTACACCTGCAGCGGATACTGGTTTCATGAGCATACATTTTATTAATGACGACACAGGTTTCTTAGGAACTGATGGTGGTTCAGTTTTGAAGACGACAAACTCAGGATCAAGCTGGAGACACGTATTTAGAATCACAGGAATTGGTGACAGATCCACAAATGATTTTGATTTTTTGAATGAAACTCACGGAGTAGTTGCTGCAACACTTTCGTTATATTTTACGACAAACTCTGGCGATAACTGGACGTCCACAATTTTCCCGGCAACATATTTCAATTCCATAAATTATCTTGATTCAAATAATATAATTGCATTCGCTTCATCCGATAAAATTGTTAAATCGACGAACGCCGGTCAATCGTGGTTCAATATTAATAACCAGTTTGGAGGAAATATATACTCGTCGCAATTTTTCGGAAATCAGTTTGGAATAATTTGCGGTGAAGATGGAAGAGTAGCACGAACTACCAATGGCGGAATAAACTGGATTCTCCAGGAATTTCTTGCAAGCGAATTTCTTAACTCTGTGTATTTTGCTAATCCAAATATAGGATATATTGTTGGAGAATATGGCCAAATAATTAAAACTACTAACGGAGGATTATCCTTCATAAACTTAAGTTCGCAATTCATTCCGGAAAACTACACTCTTCATCAGAATTATCCTAACCCATTTAATCCAAATACAACAATTGACTTTGAATTAAGAAAACCCGGAGTAATCCGGATAAGTGTTTATGACATTTCAGGTAAATTTGTTAAGACACTAGTTGACAAGTTTCATACCTCAGGAATTTATTCATTGAAAATGGAAGCATCTGAACTCTCAAGTGGAGTTTATTTTTATACAATGTATTCAAGCAATCATTTTATTAATTCAAAAAAGTTTTTGAAAATTAAATAGAACATATTATGAAAAACACAATTATGACTTTTTTATTTCTCATTGTAACAAATTCTTGTTATTCACAACTACCCACTGATTATCCATTTAAGGTCATAGTCAATGAAACTGGGTTTGTTTTTATTACGGGCGAAGAAAACAATGATATAATCTTTAAAAAAGGAGACCTTAATGGAAATATATTATGGGCTACAAATTATGTTAATCCTGGGTTTGATAGAGGAATGGACTTGTCTATTTTAACTGATTGGATATATGTGACTGGTTATATTTCAAATCCATCAACTGGCAAGTATGATATTATTTTAATAAAATATAATATACAAAATGGCAATATTTTGTGGGCAAAAACTTTTGGTGATGTAAACTACGATGACCAGGCATTTGGAATTGTAAAAGACGACATTGGATATATTTACGTAACCGGATACTCTTCTCATAAAAATTCTAAGAAAAACATTACAACATTAAAATATGAAATTGAAAACGGGATTTTAGATGATCAGTTTACTTACGACGGCAAATCATACGACGACGTTGGAACTGATATTTTAACCGACGGCAATTATCTTTATGTCGTAGGTTCAACTTATCAGAATACTCACCATAAAGAAGATATTATTCAGCTGACATATGATATAAATAATCCGTCGGTTTGTGATACACTTGTTCTGAAAAATAAAGGCAGAGAAATTCCTACTTCCTTTTTGATCTCGGAATATTCACGCAACACACAGCAGAAATCCCGAACAAGCCTCACTTCATTTACTGATAATATATTACTTGGTACGAGAGACTATCTGATCATAACATTAAAAGGAAGTGAAGTCTTATGGCAAAAAAGATTTGATGGAAATTCTTTGGATGATGTTCCGACGTCTTTAGCAGTCTATGATTCAAACTTATATGTTACCGGCTACAGCTATCGCAGTGAGGACAATTCTGATTTTGCAACGATAAAGTATAAACTTTATGAAGACGGTGCCTATGGATGGACAGATACTAATGTGCGGTATTTGGATTATAATGGGGGAAAGGATCAGGGCTCTTCCATAAAAGTAAAAGACCGGGATACTATTTATGTAGCGGGTGTGTCTGAACTTGCAAATCAAGGGTTTGTGATAAAAAAATATCGCCAGACGAATAATGGAAACGGTGTGATCCTTACCTG
>JBDSYA010000226.1:0-5012 GCA_039925865.1 Ignavibacteria bacterium | reverse complement strand
CCAATTCCGCCTACAGGTATTTTTGATTGCCGGTTTCAGCTGCCGCCTAATTATGATGAAACTAAAATTGATTTTAGGAAAGATACTTCAGCCAATATCGTATGGTGGTTAAAATTCCAGCCATCATCAGCAGGTTACCCGATGACATTTACGTGGAATCCAAACGAACTTCCTAATACGGGATTCTTTTACTTAAAGGATGGATATACGGGAACAATCGTCAATGTGAATATGAAAAACCAAAATTCATATACTCTTACAAATACAGGAATTGGTCTTCTAAAAATTGAATATTTATTCAGAGGCACTTTACCTGTTGCTGTAAACACAGGCTGGAATATATTATCGATCCCTTTGTTAGCTGCAGATATGAATGTATCATCTTTGTTTCCAAGTGCCGTCTTACCTGCCTATGGATATAACAACGGTTACGTTGTTTCAAATACATTAGTAAATGGAAAAGGTTATTGGGTTAAATTTCCAAGTTCCGGTAATTTTCCAATAACAGGTATTCAGGCAATTCCCAGATCTATAATTGTAAATTCAGGCTGGAATATGATTGGTCCATTTGATGAAAATATTCCTGTTAATAGAATTATATCCGTGCCCTCCGGAATTGTGGTGTCACAATATTTTGGATTTAATAATGGCTACGTGGCAGCCGATACATTAAAGCCAGGTAAAGGATATTGGGTTAGAACATCCGGAGCAGGAACACTTGCTAAAGATACAAGCATGTCCATGGATAACTTTGCAGCCTCAGATAGTATAGATAACTGGACCAGAGTAGAAATCACTGACAACTTTAATAACTTTTCAAATCTTTATCTGGCAAACAATAATGAGATTATAGAAAGTTACGATCTTCCGCCTATTCCGCCAACAGGTATATTTGATGTACGTTTTGGATCTGATAAGTATGTTGAGTCTTTTGGTCAAAATCATTCAATAAAAATTAATTCAGCATCAAGACCTTTAACGATTAGGATCTATAATTCGAGGGGAAATAAATTTATTCTGAAGGATGCAATAAACGGAAGTATAGTGAACAAAGAACTTACAGAAGGTGAAGATATTACTATTTATGAAAACATAGATGACTTTACATTAATTGAGCAAGGCATGTTGCCAAAAGCATATCAGTTAAGCCAAAATTACCCTAACCCATTTAATCCGACAACGACAATTGAATTCCAAATTCCAAAGGATGGATTTACGAAAATGACATTGTACAATGTATTAGGAAAAGAAGTTCAAACCTTATTTAATAAATTTACAACAGCCGGAACGTACAAAGTAAATTTAAATGGATCAGACCTTTCTTCCGGTCTGTATTTTTATAAAATAGAATCCGGAGTATTTACAAATATTAAACGAATGATCCTCATAAAATAAAATTCAGTCGCTAAAAAAAAAGAATAAACAAAAATCTGTAACTTCTTAAAATTTGTGTAGAAGTGCGGATCGGGTTATTTTTATTTTTAAATATTTGTTCACTTTTTTTTATAAATACGGCTGTCACTTCTGAAGAAAAACCAACATCAATTCTATAGTTATCTATTGACACGACCTTTAATATTATCATTCCCCTAAAAAAAAAATCCAAAACTATATTTCCTTCGTAAGCACTTTATAAGTTACATAATTCACCAATTTATAAAATCTAACGAAAAGGAAATCCAATGCGTAAAAGAATTTACCTGTTTGCAGCATTAGCGATAGTATTGATCGGATCTTCTCTGATCACCACATCGCAATTCCTGGATGCATCAAGTCACAGAGAAGCGCCGATCATTTCTACTGATCCTACCGCTGATAACACTGACGTGTATGCTTTCAGACCTGCAGATGATCCCGGAATGTTGTGTATCATTGCAAGTTTTAACCCGTTTGAAGAACCAGCAGGCGGACCAAATTTCAACAAATTCGGAACTGATGTTCTCTATGAAATAAAAGTAGACAATGTTGGCGACAGAATTTCCCACATAAGTTATCAGTTTGAATTTACAGATGTTATCGCTAACGGTAATACATTTTTGTATAATACCAATTCAGTGACTTCATTTGCAGATCCTGATCTTAATGAAAAACAAACTTATGTTGTAAAAAGAGTGGTAGACGGAGTAACTCAATGGACATCATCTCCTTTACCTGTACCTCCGGTTTTTGTCGGCGGAACTTCACACTCAGATCCAAATTATGCAGGACCTTTTTCAATGCCAAATTATCCATCATTAATGGCTGAAGGTGTCAAAGATCTTCCTAGTGCCGGCGGAAAAGTTTTCTGCGGTCCTACTGATGATGCTTTTTTCGTTGACCTTGGCGCAACTTTTGACCTTTTAAAGATACGACCGGGTGCTCCTGGTAATGCAGGCGGCGGTAAAGATGCTTTAGCAGGATTTAATGTTCATTCAATTTGTATCAAAGTTCCTATTGCTCAGGTAACAAGAAACGGAAGCGCAAATCCTCCTTCAACTGATTCAAATGCTATCGTTGGTGTTTGGTCAACTGCAAGCAGGAAGACTACAACCGTAATTAATACTAACGGTACAAGAGTTGGCAGCGGACCATATGTACAGGTTTCAAGATTAGGAAGCCCTCTCGTTAATGAAGTAGTATTACCTTTAGGCGAAAAAGATAAATGGAATGCTTCACTCCCTGTTAATGACGCACAATTTTTAACTTACGTTACAAATTCCGAACTTGCAGGATTGATCAATTTCCTTTATCCTATTACAGATGATATTCCTACAACAGGAAGAAATGATTTAGTCGCAGTATTCCTGACAGGTGTTGCAGGTCTTACACAAAGACCACAAGATACGAGAACACCATCTGAACAGCTAAGAATAAATCTTGGAATAGCTCCTGTTCCTTTTGCAAGTGAAAACCGACTCGGTGTTATTGCAGGGGATGCAGCAGGATTTCCAAACGGAAGAAGATTAAAAGATGATGTCCTTGATATTGCTGAAAGAGTAGTTGCCGGAGTTCTTCTTGGACCTCCTTTCAGTACAGGAATAAATGCACAGCTTGGTGATGGTGTACAGCGAAATGATAAGCCTTTTGCCACATCATTTCCTTACTTGGCATCTCCGCATGAAGGTTATTTGAATTCACACGGAATGTTAACTCCTCCGATCGGCAATCAGTGTCCGGTTGCTGTTTCAATACCACTGCAGCCGATGTCAGTAATTGCAGGAACTTGCAGAGTAGATACAATTAATTTCGACAGTCCTGAAATGGGTCAGATCACAAACATTATTGCTATGACAGGCGGTCTTGCAAATCTTACAACCGTTATTACTCCTGGTAATACTGCAAGGATCGTTTTAACATTCTGTCCGACTAATTCACAGCTTGGAAATCGTCCTATCAGGCTTGCTGCTTATGATAATGCTACTCCTTCATGTACAACTTTTGTTGACCTTGCATATCAGGTTGATGTACCTTTACCGGTGGAGTTAAGTTCTTTCACTTCTTCAACAAACGGAAGAGATGTTTCATTGAACTGGGTTACCACAAGTGAAGAAAATAATTCAGGATTTGATATTGAAAGATCAAGTGTTAATAATCAGTGGATAAAAGTTGGTTCAGTTTCAGGCAGCAACAGCTCAAGTAAACAAACCAGTTATTCATTCCTTGACAGAAAATTAACAACGGGAACATATAACTACAGGCTTAAACAAGTAGACTTTAACGGTAACTTCGAATATTTCCAACTTTCAAATGAAGTTATTATAGGTATCCCTGTTAAGTTTGAATTAGTTCAAAACTATCCTAACCCGTTCAATCCGGTTACAAAGATAGATTATGCACTCCCGGCAAACGGAAAAGTTTCATTAGTAATTTATGATGCCGTAGGCCGTGAAATCGCAAAACTGGTGAATGAAAATCTTGAAGCCGGTTATTACACAGTAAACTTTGATGCATCACAATTTTCCAGCGGAGTGTACTATTACAGACTGTCACTCGATGGTGAAAAGAACTTCAATGATACAAAGAAGATGCTGTTGATCAAGTAACATTTAATAAGAATGAAATAGATTTAGAATAATATATTGCATAATAAAAACCCCGTTCATTAATTTGAGCGGGGTTTTTACTTGTAAAGAAGAAGGTTGAGTCTTACTATGAATATTAATTATAAATATAATTGCTATTCTAACAGAATTCTAACAGGCTTTAATATTAAAATTAATTTACAATATTGATAAAATATTCTGATCGGCTTTTGATCGGAGTTTATTATGTAAATTGAACAAGGTTTTTAATTTGAGTATATTTGCATTACATGAGAAAAAGATCATCATTATTACTTGCAATAATATTTTATGTCCTGAGTGTTTCCGCTTTTGATTTTTCACCTTTAGATGAAATTATTTCCAGGGGAATTGCCGACAATTCCTTTCCCGGTGCTCAGTTAATTATTGGTAATCAGTATGACATTCTTTACGAGAGATCTTATGGCAATTTTACATATGATGAGTCATCCCCAGTGGTCATAAAATCAAGTATGTTTGATCTTGCCTCACTTACCAAGGTGGTAGCTACAACTTCTGCTATAATGAAATTATATGAACAATCCAAGATCGATCTTAATGACAGAGTTTCAAAATATATTCCGGAATTTTCAAACAACGGAAAAGATGATATAAATATTCTCAATTTACTTTTGCATAACTCAGGATTAAAAGCATTTATACCATTTTATAAATATTACAATACAAAAGATGAAGTGCTGAATGCAATCTACAATGCCGAATTTGAATACCAAGCCAATTCAAAATTTTTATATAGTGATCTTAATGCGATCTTACTTGGGGTAATTGTAGAAAGAGTCACCGGGATGACTTTAGATGAATATTGCAAAAAAAATATTTTTGCGGTTCTTGAAATGAATTCAACAACTTTTATTCCGGATGAGAATATCCGAGAAAACATTCTTCCGACCGAATACGACAATTACTGGAGAAACAGATTATTAAAAGGCGAAGTACATGATGAATCAGCCT
>JBDSYA010000225.1:0-12209 GCA_039925865.1 Ignavibacteria bacterium | reverse complement strand
GATAATCATCAGCTCAATAACGAAAACGTCACAGCTTATTCCGCCGTCTTTCCCGGTTTTCGTTATGATGAGTCAGCTATCATTGATGATTTTTTAAAGACCTGCAGGCATGTCAGATCAGTAAAACTATCTCTCGAAAAACCGGATCTTTTTAATTCTATCAATAAATTTGTTTACGGGATGGGCGAGCCGGTATTCAGTGCAACTAGCTTCGCACACTACACTTTGATGAAGGATATCAGCAAGCAAAATGTCAAAGTTGTATTGAACGGGCAGGGAGCTGACGAGGTGTGGGGAGGATATGACCGATATTTTATAGGTTACTTTCTATTGGATATTTTAATGAGATCTCCGCATAAATTTATTTCTCAGGCAAATGCAATATTCGGAAAAATGAAATTTTCGTATAAATATATTTTAATGCAGACCCTCAAAGCTTTAAGCTCAAGAAAGTATGCATCGTATCTGAGAGCTAAATATGCTCATAAAGTGCTAAGCTGTATGTCGAAAGATTTCACAAGAAATAATTACAATTACTTCAAAAATTCAGAATATAAAAAACTCTCTTCGGGTAATTTATCCGGTTACATGAAATATAATATAGAGTATCAGGGCTTTAACCAGATCCTGCATTATGAAGATCATTCTTCAATGCAAAATTCAATTGAAATGAGATCGCCTTTTATCGACTATAGATTAGTAGAGCTGGCTTTTACACTTCCATCAGAGAAAAAGATCGATAACGGGATTACCAAAAAAATTCTTCGTGATATATTTAATGATAAGTTACCTTCGTCTATAATTAACAATTATAAAAAGATCGGATTTGTGACACCATTTGAAAACTGGATCAACGAAAAAAGTTCGGTCAAATTTATAAATGAAATGTTAAACTCAGATTCATTTAAAAATAAAAAAATTTTTGATCCTAAAAAAGTAAAGAAAAAGTTTTCAGATTCTTCAGATAAGGATATAAATTTTCCATACTGGCGTTTCATTAATCTAGAACTATGGTCTCAGGTTTACGGAATTAAAAATCTTTGATGAAAGAAAGAATTATTATTCTGCAGCGGCTCCTTCCTCATTACCGGATTGGCTTCTTTCGGAAATTCTGTGAAAGATATGTGAATACAAAAATTTTATACGGTCAGCCGCGCAAAGGTGAATCTTTAAAAAATGCAGTTGAAATTAATGACAAAAATTTTATTCTTTCAAAAAATTTATACTTTGACAAATCAGGTAAAGTTTTCCTTACAAATATTTATTTTAAGATATTTAAATATCGGCCAGATATTGTAATCTCGGTTTTCAATGTCGGCAATCTGAATATCTATCTGCTTTTCATTCTGAAGTTTTTCCTGCGGTACAAACTGATCCTGTGGAGCTTTGGATATGATCCTGTCCGTGGTTTTGATCCATTAAATAAATTTGCAGATAAAATAAGATTGTATCTTTCCCTTAAAGCTGATGCTGTTATCTTTTATTGGGAAACCGGAAGACTGAAAATTTCAAAATATTCAAAAAAAACAGATCATTATTTTGTAGCACCCAACACTTTAGATACAGAAAATCAATTTCAACTGAAAGAAAAGTTTGACAAAAAGGGACTTGATGTGATAAGGAAAGAACTTGGTCTTAAAAATAAATTTCACTTTGTATTTGTCGGGAGGCTGCTTGAAGATAAACAAGTTGATCTTTTACTGAAAGCATTTAAAATTTTAGAAGACAATAATTCAGACTGCAGTTTAAGTATAGTCGGCGATGGACCACAGAGGGATAATTTGACTAAGCTATCGAAGGATCTGAATTTGAGAAATGTCAGATTTCTGGGAGAAATATTGGATGAAGAAAAGACGGGAGAATTGATCTATGTAAGTGATGCCTTTGTTATGCCCGGCAGGCTGGGACTTTCTGTAGTTCATTCATTTTGTTTTGGGACTCCCGTAATTTCGCAGTTGAAAACAGGTGATTTTCATGGTGAAGGTGTTGGATACATTAAAGAGAATTTAAATGGTTATCTTGTTGAGGATGGAAGTGTAAAAGCAATTGCAGGTAAAATGACTGATATAATTTCCAATCCGGAACTTTCTAATAAATTAAGAGCAAAAGCATTTTATACAGCCCAGAATGAATGTTCAACTGAAAATATGTTAAAAGGATTTGATGAGGCGATGAATTATGTTAAGTCAAAGTAAGAATTTTAAAATGGACCGTAAAAGAAAAGTTGTAATGGTTGGCAGCATTCCCCCGCCGTATCACGGCTCAAATGTTTATTTTTACAACTTAATAAATTCAAGGATAAGTGAAGAATTTAAAATTTCGCATCTCGATATTTCAGATCACAGAAGTCTTGACAATCTTTCGAAGCTCGATCTGACAAATGTCCGCCTGGCTTTAAAAAATTTATTTGATCTTTTTCAATTAGTAAGAAAATTAAATCCTGAAATAGTTTACATTCCTGTATCTTCAAATTTTCTTCCTTATCTCAGAGACGGAGGATTTATTCTGATCGCATCATATTTTTCAAAGGCCAAAATTATCATACATCTGCATGAAGGAGATTTCTTCAGAAAAATATTTTACTCTAAATCAAATTTTGCAGTGAGATATTATATCAGGCACACATTAAGCAAAGTGAAAACTGCAATTGTATATAGTGAAACCCTCAAGGATAATTTTATAGGATTTATAAGGAATATTGTGGCATTTCCAAACGGTTTAAAATCAGAAAAAATAATTGAAAAAAAATCCTGCAGAGATAATGATGCGAACATTAATATTACTTTCTATTCAAATCTGTTTGAAAGCAAGGGTGTGCTTGATGTGCTGAATGCAGCTGCGATTGTAATAAAGGATTTCAAAAAAGTAACTTTTAAATTTACAGGTGAATGGAATGCCAGAGAGGAACCAACAAGGATCAAGGCTGCAGAGATCATAATTGATAATAAGATGCATGATTTCATAAAATTTACGGGAATAATATCGGGTACTGAAAAAGAAAAATTATTACAGAATACTGATGTGATGGTTTTTCCAACATGGTATCCGTATGAAGGCTGTCCAATGGTAATCATCGAAGCCATGTCTTATGGCTGTCCGGTAATTTCAACAAAAAATGTGGGAGCAATTCCGGAAATGGTAATTGACGGAATTACAGGATCATTAGTAGATAAAAAAAATCCAAAACAGATTGCAGAAGCTTTGATCAGACTTATTAAGGATAAAAACTTAAGGGAAAAGATGGGAGATGCCGGGAGAAAAAGATTTGAAGAACATTTCACATTAAATAAGAATATTGACAACATAATAAATACATTTACTAAAGCATTAAACTAAAGTATATTTGAAAAATTTTTATTTTAAAAATATAAAAGTTTCTTGCTGTGATTCCGAATCTGCAGTTGCTGAAGTTATTGCTCACAGTAAATTAAATAAGCCGCATTACATATGCGTGACAGATGTGGGTAATATTGTAAATGCTCACAGAAAATCACCTGCTCTAAAGGAAGCGATCAATAATTCCTTTATATCGCTGCCGGATGGAAGACCCGTTTCGCTCTTTGCTAAATTAAAAGGAATAACAAATATTGACCGGGTAGCCGGTCCGGATTTTATGGAAAAAGTTTTCGAAAAAACTTCCGGTACAGAAACGACACACTTTTTTCTCGGTGACACCGGCGAGATTCATCGCTCACTAAAAGCAAAACTTTCTAAAAAATATAAATTAAATGTCACAGGCAGCCTTAGCCCTGAGTTTGGCACCTGGACTCCGGAAATCAATGACAGTATTATTAAAGCAATTAAAACTGCAGATCCTGATTTTATATGGGTCAGTCTCGGAGGCGGTAAACAGGAAATATGGATGAAAGAAAATTTCGAAAAACTAAACAAGGGTATAATGGTCGGAGTAGGAGCGGCATTCCGCTTTTACACAGGTGATATTAAAAGAGCTCCTTATATATTTCAGAGGCTGGGATTTGAATGGTTTTTCCGGCTTATACAACAGCCCCGGAAAATGTTTTACAGATATGCATCTACACTTCCGTTTTTTGTTTTATATTCAGTTCAGGAATTATTTACAAACAATAATTTAAAATCAAAATAACTAAGATTTGAAAATACCTTTTATGGATCTGCGGCAGCAAAATGATTCTGTTAAAAATGAGACAGGTCCTGCAATACAAAATATTATTGACAACTCTTCATTTATCCTTGGAAAATCAGTTACTGATTTTGAAAATGATTTTGCTGCAGCACATGATGTTAAACACTGCATAGGTGTAAGTTCAGGCACTGACGGAAATCATCTTGCATTATGGGCAAACGGAATAAAAGCAAATGATGAAGTGATAATTCCCGCAAATACTTTCATTGCTACAGCCTGGGGAATAACCCTTTGCGGAGCTAAGCCGGTATTTGTTGATTGCCAAAATGATAGTTATAATATTGATCCTGTAAAAATTGAAGAAAAGATTACTCCTGATACTAAGGCAATTGTAGCAGTGCATCTTTACGGACAGCCTGCTGATCTTGACCCTATAAAACAAATAGCAGATAAACATAATATTCTGCTTATTGAAGATGCAGCACAGGCTCATCTTGCTGAATATAAGAGTAAAAAAGTAGGTGGACTTTCCAGTGTGTGCTCATTTAGTTTTTATCCCGGGAAAAATCTGGGAGCATTTGGTGAAAGCGGCGCAGTTACCACTAACAATGATGCTCTTGCTTTAAAAGTCAGGATGTACCGTGATCACGGCTCTGTAAAAAAATATTATCATGAAACGTTCGGACATAATTACAGAATGGAAGGAATACAAGGTGCAGTACTAGGCATCAAGCTTAAACATCTGGACAACTGGACTAATAAGAGAAGAGACGCTGCAAAAAAATATAATGATTGTCTGAAAGACATTTCTGAAATTATTCTGCCAAAGGAAATGTCCTATGCAAAACATGTTTATCATCTTTATGTAATACAAACTGACAGGAGAGATGAACTGCAAAAATATTTGAATGACAATGGTGTATCGACGGGAATGCACTATCCGGTTCCGCTTCATATTCAGGAATGTTTTCAACATCTGGGTTATAAAAAAGGTGATTTTCCCGTAACAGAAAAATTGGCTGACAGCTGTATTTCTTTGCCTCTGTTTCCTGAAATGACTGATGAGCAGATCGAATATGTCAGCGATAAAATTAAACATTTTTTTACATTATAAATAAAGTTATCCTTAATATGGGTTTCATTAATACTTTGCTATGAAGTATCCTCGTTATAAATATATTTTTGCTTCTTTAGATTTCTTAATTATCTTCCTGAGTTTTGTTGCTGCGGAATATATAACTGCCAATATATTACATAAAAAAATTATCCTCAGTGAAAATCAACTTCTCACTTATTCAACATTTGTTGCTTTTTCAATCTTGTTTATTTTTATTTTTCAGAATAATTATCTTTACAAAATAAATATATTTCTTACACGAGCGCCCCAGCTTACATCTCTGATGAAATCCTTTTTGTATTGTACAATCTTATTGATCATTTTTTCCTTCCTGATAAAATTCAGCATGCTTTTATCATCTAGAGTATTTATGCTGTGCTTTTTGGTTATCGGATTTTTAGGAGTTTCAATTATCCGTCTCCTGATACTTAAGCCGTTCTATATGCATTTTACTAAGATCCTGAGCAACAGCAACGTTTTGATAATTGGTGCTGGAAAGTCGGGACGCATACTGGCAGAAAAACTTATTTTTGAAAATTTTTACGGAGTAAGGGTCGTGGGATTTCTGGATGACAAGGTGGAATTGGGGACAGATGTTTTTAAAAATATTAATTGTATAGGAAGGCTTGAAGATCTTAGAAGTATTGTAACTGATCATAAAGTAGATGAAATAATTATTGCAATCGATAACATCAGCTACGATAAGCTGATGAATTTAATTGACCGCTGCAACGAACTTGAAAAAAGTGTTAAACTTACATCTGAACTTTTCAATATTGTTCCTGAAAAAATTGTAACTGAATCATATTCAGGCATTCCCGTTGTCGATCTTTCTCCTAAGATCAACCGAAGCCTCAACTACATTTATAAAAGAATTTTTGATTACGCCGCTGCTGCTGCCGGCATATTGATTTTGTCTCCGGTTTTTTTAATAATTTCAATTCTTGTAAAACTATCCTCACCAGGAAAAGTATTTTTCTCTCAGATCAGGATCGGTAAAAATGGTACTCCATTCAGGTTTTATAAATTCAGATCAATGTTCATAAACAGTGATGACGATAAAATCAGAGAATCAGACATGAAAGATTTTATAAGAAATAATGAAAATTCGATCACATCCGGCTATTCAACAAAAATAATAAATGAAAATAATGTCACCCCGATAGGAAAAATTTTAAGGAAGACTTCACTTGATGAGCTACCTCAGCTTTTTAATGTCCTCTGCGGAAATATGAGCCTTGTGGGTCCGCGTCCCTGCCTGCCTTATGAATATGAAACTTTTGATGAATGGCATAAAAGAAGACATATTGTTTTACCTGGATGCACAGGAGTTTGGCAGGTCTCCGGGAGAAGCAATGTATCATTTAAAGATTCTGTGGTGCTTGATCTCTATTATATCAATAACATGACTCCGTGGCTTGACATGCAGCTGATCTTTAAAACATTTCCTGTAATGTTATTCGGCAGAGGTGCTAAATAAAATTTAATTTAATGTGGATAAAAAAAATATTGTTAACGTGAAACTGGGTAAAGATGTAAAAATATTTGATTTTGTAAATCTATACGGATGCACGATCGGAGATAACAGTAAGATCGGTACTTTTGTTGAAATTCAAAAAAATGCTATTATAGGCAGCAACTGCAAAATTTCTTCGCACACGTTTATTTGTGAAGGTGTGACAATCGAAGATAATGTTTTTATCGGACATAACGTGACTTTTATTAATGATAAATTTCCCCGCGCCGCAACGGAAGAAGGCAGTATGCAAACGGAGAATGACTGGAAAGTTATTGAAACATTTGTAAAGAAAGGTGCATCTATTGGTTCTTCAGCTACCATAATGTGCGGAGTTACGATCGGTGAAAACTCAATTATTGGGGCAGGGTCTGTCGTTACAAAAAATGTTGAGTCTAATGTTATAGTGGGTGGGGTACCTGCAAAATTAATAAAAAAACTTTAATGTAAATCCGGCTTTAAATAAAAATTTTTTTATAGTCTTTACGATAGAAAATTTGAATCTATACTTAATGCACTGTAAAATTTCCATTTGAAGAAAATCTTTTTAAAATTATTACATCAGAATAAATTCCTTGTTCTCTCAGGCATTACCGAGAGAATATTCTTCTTCATAATATTTCTCTTCATTGCAAGACGGTTCAATCCTGAATTGTACGGGCAACTTATCACTATATTTTCTCTTGCCAATATTCTCATTATACTTTTTGATCTCGGCTTGCCTGTTTTAATGCAAAAAGAACTTTCGGCCTTAAATGTCAGAAGCTATAAAATATTTAATAATGCGATCATACTGAACATTTTAATGCTTCCGCTTTATTTAATTACAATATGTATTTTTTATCAGATTTTTTATTCTGAAATATCATTCCCGGTTTTTATAATCACTGTTTTATCAGTTTATATTTTTTCATTGGGTAATCTTTTAAACAAGGCACTATACGGATTGAGTAATTACAAAATTACATTCACTGCACTGTTTTATTCAAGAATCGTATGCATGGCATTTTTTTTTATGTTTATATACTTTTATGATGCAGGACTGTCTCAACTATTACTAACACTGTTATTATCAGCACTTCTGCAGCTGATAATTCTTTTTAAAGATCTTAAATCAAAGCATTTTATTGTAAAATTCGGAAGTTTTGATTTTAAGGAAACATTAAAAATAATTACTATATCATTACCTATCGGTCTTGCGGTTATTTTTAATTTTCTCTATGACAAAATAGATCTGTTACTAATTTCAGGTCTGCTGAATTTTGAAAATGCCGCATACTATAATATTGGCTACGGGATCTTTAAAACTTCCACAATTTTCTTTTCATTTCTGTTTATTGCAGGCTTAACCAAAGTTTCGTATTTAAGCCGCAACAGGAAAGGCGTAAAATTATTTTTCATAAAATATCTTAGGATCTTACTTTGTATTTCTGTTATAATTACTGCAGTACTCTTTACAGGTGCAGACTTTTTTATAAAATCATTTTACACTGATAAATTTTCAGACTCTGTTACAATCCTGAAAGTTCTGTCATTTGCGACTACAGGCCTTGCTCTGAACAACCTTACAGGTATTATGCTCACCGGCCTCGGACTTTTCAAAATGAATATGATAGTCACTTTATCGGGATTAATAATTAATGTAATATTAAACATAATATTTATACCTCACTACGGAATAATTGCAGCAGCATTAATTACTCTTATCACAGAGTATTTTATATTTGCGGGCGGATATTTTTTTATTAGAAATTTTTTTAAATCTACAATTCATTGAGTACTTCTAACTGGCAGAATATTTCATATAATATTGATCTGATAAAAAAACTTAATCCGGATAGTATCCTGGACATCGGCGTAGGTTTTGGCCGCTGGGGAATATTGTTCCGTGAATTCCTGGAAGTCTGGGGCGATAACAATTTTAAGGGTGAGTGGAACAGGATCATTGACGGTATTGAAATATTTCCTGAATATATAAGGGATTATCATAAATATTTTTATAATAACATTTTTATTGCTGATGCATTAGAGCATATCCAAAATACCAAAGTGGCTTATGATCTGATCAATTGCGGAGATGTTATCGAGCATTTTGAAAAACATGAAGGCCTTAAACTTATTAAACTATGCTTGGAAAGATCGAAGTATGTATTGATCAATATTCCTATAGGGACAAACTGGAAACAAGATTCAGTCAATAATAATGAGTACGAAAAGCACAGGAGTATCTGGCAAAATTCGGATTTTAACAAGTATAAATTTTCCCTGGTAAAAAAATTTAAAGATATACAGAATAGAGATTTCAGTGTTATACTTCTTTCTAATGAAAAAATTAATTTAAATCTTGCCTACGGGAAGTATTTCGGAATTAAAAATTTTATGAGAAATAAATTAAAGATAGGACGTATTGTCGATATGGTCGAGGGTAAAGTATAATTTAATTAATTATTGAACTTGAGGATTTTATTCATCGGCAGATACAATGAATCATCAATACTGAATGGTCCTGAAAAGGTTGCTAAAAGAATTTTCAATGAATGTTCAGCTTCTTTCGAAACTTGTTTCGTCACCTATTTTTTCGATGGTAAGAAGTATGGCATTTTTAAAAAACTCTTTGGGAGTGAAATTATTTCTCTTTCCAATGATCAAAAAGTAAAACGACTCGGGATTTTAAATATTTTAATATTTTTATTCAGATATAAACCTGATATCATTCATGTAATTACATTTGAAAGATTTGCTGTCGTTGCACTATTTTATAAAATTTTTTCACACACCAAATTATTTTATACTGTTCACGGTATCGCAGTGCATGAGAATTCGCAAAATAAAAACGCTACTGCCTTTACAAAATGGAAAGATAAATATTGCGAGTCAAAATACCTGAGTCATTCTGATAAATTAATTTTCCTTTCCAAAAATTCGATAGAGTTAACTAAAAAATACTATCGACTTGATAAAAATAAAATTGTGATAATTCCCAATGGCATAGACTCAGTATTTCATGATATATCCCGTCATAAAAAGCATGATGAAAATTTATATTTGAAGTGTGTCTTCATTGGAGATATAGACAGCAGTTATAAAGGATATTTATTTTTAACAGATGCTCTAAGATCAATCTCATTTAAAATGGAATTATACATTATTTCAGATACTCAAAATCATGAGACAGAAAATTCAGAAAATATTAATTTCGTATTTAAAGACAGAATGAATGCAGATGATCTTGCAAAATTTTATATTGATAAGGATATATTCATATCAGCAAGTAAGTATGAGCAATTTTCAATTGCAGCTGTTGAAGCTATGGCTGCAGGATTAGTTCCGGCTGTTACTTGTGAAACAGGAATGTCTGGCTATATTGAAGATGGCAGAAACGGTTTTACTTTTAAGTATGGTCAAAAAGAGAAATTAACAAAAATTTTGACAATTCTTAATTCTGACCGAAGCAAGTTAAAGCATGTTTCAGTTGAAGCAAAAAATATTTTTAACCGGCTTAACTGGCCGCAGGTTTTCGAAAGATACAAATCTCTGTATTAATGAAAATACTTTATCTCACAAATGAATTGAATTATGCTGATGGAGTAGCGAGTCATTTATTCTATCTGATAAATAATTTCGACGCCGATATGAAGTCAGGTATTCATCTGATGGCAGGAGGCGGAAGCGCAATTGAAAAATTTAATAAGCTCGGGGTTGAAGTATTAACAGATAAAAATGTACTTCACTCCAAAAGAGATATTAAAAGTTTTGCATCAGCAGTTTTTTCAATTCATAAATTTATTAAAGCGAATGATATAAATCTTGTGCATTCACATAATCATTATGCTGCTGCTATCGCAGAAAAAGCTGTTAAACTCACCGGAGCTAAAACCATCCAAACCGTTCATGGCTTGTTTCCTGAGCAAGGAAGATTAAAGCATTTTAACTCCGGGCACTATATTGCTGTCAATGATCATGTATCTGATCACCTTCTTAATAAAAAAATTCCCGACACACAAATTACATTAATTTACAACGGGGTTGATTTTGGAAAACAAAAGAGGAATAAAAATATTGACAACATAAGAGTTATATCCGCATCGAGATTGGAAAAGGGAAAAGGCATCGAAATATTTTTGAAAGCTGTTGCGAAAATCCCTGATACTAAAAGAAGCAACATTGAATTTTTAATTGCAGGAAGTGGAAGTCTCGAGCCTGAACTAACAAGACTTAATGAAAAACTTAAGACACGGGTTATATTCATTGGTAATTCAATAAATTTAAGAGAAGATTTTGAGAAGACACACATTTTTGTTTTAACTTCTGAATCGGAAGGCTTACCAATAACATTGCTTGAAGCGGCATCGGAATACAATTTAATTGTTTCATCAGATTTTAACGGCATAAAAAATATTCTCACAGACAAAAAAGAAGGACTTATTTTTAAAATGAATGATGCCGATGACCTTGCTTCAAAATTGAGTTTTGCTTTTGATAACATACAACTGTTGATCGAATATACGGAAGCATTTCACAAAAAAGCCAGCGTAAAATTCAATGCTGTAGTTATGGCAGAAAGCCACCAAAAACTCTACAAGAATATTCTGGATGATTAATTTAATTTTACATGTATGAAGGATGAGGGCAGGATCTATACATTACTTTATTTAATTTTCCTCACCGTGTGCTTTTTATTTTTCTCATACTTTATCTTTTATTCGGACATTTTAAATTTGATCACAGTTGTACCCGATGATTCTTCCTATTATTTAAAGATAGCAGACAATTATTCAAAAGGTTTTGGTTTTACTTTTGACAGATTTCACAGGACCAATGGATTTCAGCCATTGTGGCAAATTCTGATTATTTCTGTGTTTGCAATTTTCAAAACGTCGCCCGAAAACTCTCTCCGGATAATTCTATTTCTTCAGCTGATGCTTATCACTTTTTCAGCACTGATCTTTTTCCGGATTACATCAATATTCTTTGAAAAAGTTATTGCCGTATTGAGCGGAGTTTTTTTTATGAGTTTTGTTTTTTTTCAATCGATCAACGGAATGGAAACCCCTTTGCTCATATTCTTTATATCAATTTTATTTTATTCAGGTATCCGCATGAATATCTTTAGTGAACACAATGTTAAAAATGAATTATTGTGGGGAATATTGCTGGGCTTACTGATTCTCTCAAGGCTCGATTCAGCATTTTATGCGGTGAGCATTTTTATTTTTTCAGCATATTCTATATTTTTTATTAGTAAGAATATGCGGGATGATTTTATAAGGTTGTTATGTATAGTGATCGGATCAGGGCTTGTTGTAGCTCCATACCTTCTTTGCAATCTGATTAATTTCGATAATATCATTCCGATCAGCGGAGTATTGAAATCAGGCTTTGATGTAAATATTTTTGACGGAAAAATTCAGGAGATCATGATGTACCGTGAAACTTATTTTGCAATATCCGGAATAATTTATTTAGTATGG
>JBDSYA010000224.1:0-7222 GCA_039925865.1 Ignavibacteria bacterium | reverse complement strand
AAGCCAGATTTGGGCTTAACTTTTCACTAATATTCTTATCAGTTAAAAGACTGGAATTAAAAGAAGGATGAAATGTAATTAAGATATTAAAAAGCCTGCTGAGTTTATCGCTTTCATTAAAGAAGGGTGATTTCAAATATTTTGAAAAGGCCTTAATATCATGATCTGAAAATGTCCTGAAAATATCTAATACTTTATGTCGCATGGACTTCAAAAAAATTCTAGTAGTAAACTAATGCAGCTTATTTTATACAGTAATATACAAATTTTACAAATCTCTAAAAGAGTAAAAGCAACCTTTGGAAAAAAGATTCTTTGGAAGAGAATGCTTATTTATTTAATTTTGAGAAATTTTAAAGTATGATCATAAAATCCGTTTTTATAAAATGTTATCCGGGATTTTTAAATATATTTGTTGTCAGTATATATATTGATCGTTCAGAATATTCTCATAAAATAATTGTAACCCCAAATACAATTAATAAGTGTGAGAATATTCTAATCTTTAAGATTCAAATTAATACTTTTTGAATGTTGATAAATGGAGTTGAAAACAATTGATTAAATTTATAAATTTAAAACACTTAAAATTAAAGAGTTATTACTGAAGGTTGTTTTATTTTAATAAAACGATTTTCTCGTAATTTGTATAATGTATTACTTTAGTATTGAAAAAGATTTTTAAAAATAAATAATATAGCCAGTCAATGGCTTGAAGGGAATTAATAAAATGAACATATCTAAAAGTTTAATTATCATTGTGCTGACAATAGTCATGATGATAGGAGGAATTAAAATCTTCAAAGATTTTAATAATAAAGAATCACAATCCATTTTAAACCAATCAAAAGAAACATCACGTCATGAAGAGGAGGAATCAAAATCTCCCGATCAGCCGGAGAAGGCACATTACCTCGAGTTCCTCAAAACACGGGACCAGAATACTAATACAGTGCCGACTGAACGGCTTATCCCGGCTTTAAATTATACGAAACAGCTTCTGCAGACTCCTTCAGATGCGCCGATTGCAAATATTGACTGGCAGGAAAGAGGTCCGAGTAATGTTGGCGGAAGAACTAGAGCAGTTATGTTTGACAGATCAGATACTTCAGGTAAAGTTGTATTTGCCGGTGGTGTAGGCGGCGGATTATGGAAAACAAATGACATTACACAATTGAATCCCAACTGGACTCCGATAAATGATTTCTTCAGTAACATTGCAATCAGCTGTATCATACAGGATCCACAGAATCCACAGGTAATGTATTTTGGTACAGGTGAAGGAAGATATAATATAGATGCGGTGAGAGGATTAGGTATCTGGAAAAGTACAGACGGCGGAAATAACTGGTCACAATTAACATCAACAAACAATTCAAATTTTCATTACACACAAAAGTTAGCAATACATCCGACCAACGGATACATATTTGCTGCTACAAGATCAGCAGGAATTATGCGTTCAACTGACGGCGGTTCAAGCTGGACATCAGTTCTTACAACCCCAGTTTCAATACAGGTAAGAGCAAGTGATGTATCCATGGGAGCAGACAACAGTGTTTACGCAGCAATGGGTGGTGTAATTTGGACTGATGGAATTTATAAATCCACAAACAGCGGTACGAACTGGACAAAACTAAATACACCTGTTAGTGGATTTCCTGCAGCAGGATTTGGAAGACTTGAGCTGGGATGCGCACCTTCGGATCCTCAAAGATTATATGTAGTGGCACAAAACTCTGCTACATATGGAATACTCGGTATATACCGCTCAATAAATGGAGGAACAACATTTACACAGGTTGCTTCACCGGTTGACGCAGATCCTTTAATCGGACCGGACTATACAAGAATGCAGGCATGGTACGATCTTCCGTGTACTGTTGATCCTAATAATGCGGATGTGGTTTATGTCGGAGGAATTGATCTATTTAAATCAGTTACCGGAGGATTGGGCTGGACTCAATTCACACACTGGTACGGCGGATTTACATTTCAGGATGTTCATGCCGATCAGCATGCAGTTGTTTTCAAAAAAGGAAGCTCAAATGTAATGCTCTTTGGAAATGACGGAGGAGTTTATTATACAAACGTAGGAACTGCAATTATCCCAACTTTAAAAGGTAAGGAAAATAATTATAACACAACTCAATATTACGGCTGTGCAATTCATCCGGCTGCAAATACAACTCACTTCCTGGCAGGCGCACAGGATAACGGTTCGCATAAATTTACAGCTGCAGGAATAAATTCAACACCTGAAGTATCAGGAGGAGATGGTGCATTCTGTCATATTGATCAAAACCAGCCTCAGTTTCAGTGGACAGCATATGTTTACAATAATTATTTTACTTCAACTGATGGAGGAGAAAGTTTTGCATCAGTAGATATAAGTGATAACGGTCAGTTCATTAATCCGACAGATTACGATGACAACGCTAATAAAATGTATTGCGGAAATACTCCTTCAACATATCTCAGGTGGGAAAATCCACAGACTGATGTTACGACTGGTACAACGACAACTGTTACTGTTGCAGCTTTTAGTACACAATCTGTAACTGCCGTCAAAGTTGGAAATACTCCTAACAGAGTTTTCTTTGGTTTGGATAGTGGGAGAGTTGTAAGAGTTGATAATGCTCAGACAGGAAGTTCAACCGGCGGTGTATTAATTTCAACAGGTCTTCCGATAGGTTATATTTCCTGTGTTGAAGTGCAGAGTGGAAATGATAATCACATAATAGTCACATATTCAAATTACGGTTTGAACAGTGTCTGGGAAACA
Organism: Ignavibacteria bacterium; assembly: GCA_039925865.1. Taxonomy (GTDB): domain Bacteria; phylum Bacteroidota; class Ignavibacteria; order Tepidaquicellales; family Tepidaquicellaceae; genus JBDSYA01. Next base: position 4,437 of record JBDSYA010000224.1, on the reverse strand, counting down.
ACAAATGGCGGAACGTCATGGAGTTCAATAGAAGGTAATTTACCTGACATGCCTGTTCGATGGGCATCATTCAGTCCTGTAAATTCTGATCAGGCTTTACTTGCAACGGAATTAGGTGTCTGGTCTACAGATAATTTAAACAGTGTAACAACTAACTGGGGTCCTTCTAATGCAGGACTTGCAAATGTCAGCACATACATGCTTCAGCACCGCACATCCGATAATACAATGATCGCAGTGACACACGGAAGAGGATTATTTTCTACAGATGCATTCAGCACACCATCGGCAGATTTCTCAACAAGCAAAACTGTATCATACGTAAATAAAGAAATTCAATTCATCGACAATTCTTCACAGGCAACATCATGGCTTTGGAATTTCGGTGATGGAACAGAATCTACAGTTCAGAATCCTGTTCATTCTTATAATATGGTAGGGACATACACTGTAACTTTAACAATTAATAACGGCACAAGCTCAAAGACATTAAGTAATCACATCAAAATTCTTCCTAACCGCGGTACACCTTACGCAATTTCTAATGGTGGAAATTTTGAAGTTAATACAAATGATTTCATTCCTGACAATTTAAGCGGAAGTCCTTTAACAAGAGGTAACTCCACAGTTCCGGGTAAAGATGGAACTCACAGCCCGACAAATGCATGGGTTTTGGCTATTGACTCTGCGAATTATCAAAACGCAACTCATTCCATTTTATATACTCCTAATTATAATTTTTCAGCGGCCGGATCTTACACGATCAGATTCTGGGCTAAGTTTTCTTTCGAGTGCGCATGGGACGGTTTCAGAGTAGAAGCTTCAACAAATAAAGGTGATACATGGAATTATGTAGGAGCATTTGGATTGAACTTCTACAACTATCCAAACTCTGCACAGTCAACCGTCTTCCCGGTTAATGAACCATACTTCTCATGTGCACAACCAAATTATACGCAATATTTTACTGATGTACCTTTATCAGGTAAACCGAATGTTGCTTTCAGATTTGTATTCAAAACAGATCTTAACACTCCTGATATCGGATCTGCAATAGATGATTTCCAGGTTGACGGACCTCCAAACTCAAGCTATGTGCTTAACCTTACTTCACTGATGGAAGGTTTTTACAGACCTGCTTCAAACACAATGGTTTCAGACGTTGCAAAAGTTAATCTGAGAAATTCAACTTCACCATATGCAATTGTTGATTCAGCAACAGCGATGATGAGCTCATTAGGTACCGGTGCATTTTATTTTTCAAATATAAGTAATGGTACAAATTACTTCATCGATTTCAGACATCGTAATTCTATTGAAACATGGAGCCTGACCGGACAGTCGTTTACAGGCGGTGTATTGAGTTATGATTTTACAACTGCTGCCAACAAAGCATTTGGAAGTAATCAGACACAAGTTGACAGTAGTCCCATAGAATTTGCAGTTTACAGCGGTGACGTAAATCAGGATGGAATTATCGACGGAACAGATCTCAGCCTTATTGATAATGATGCAATGAACTTCACAAAAGGCTATGTTGTAACAGATGTCAACGGGGATAATATTGTTGACGGATCAGATGCATCTATTGCAGATAACAATGCGTTTAACTTTGTCACGAAAGTTACTCCATAATATTAATATTTTTCATTTATTTTTTTTAAAAGCAGGTTGATAAATTTTTTGACCTGCTTTTTTTTTGAACCGCATTAGATGAATAATGAAAGACAGTTGAATAGTGGATGCATACATGCGTCCACTACTCATATCTTTTTTTATCGGGACCGCAATTGATGAATATTTAAATACAGATGTGTATTGAAAGCATATTTGCGTTCATTACACATAACACAATTTTAGTATACACTCTGAGATTTAAATTGCCTAATTTACAACTCCTCAAATAACAGCAAGGTGTATGCTGTCAGATAAAGTGCTTTATCTTGGAGTTTCCTGAATTTTAATCTTACTGGATTGCAATTACAAAATTTTAAAAATTTAATTGGAACAGATTGCCGACATTGCGTTTAAGTTATTTATTTCATTTTATGTTTATAACTGATTTAAAAATATTCCTCTAATTAATTACTATGAAATGAAAATAGACAAACTATTTTTATTACTTCTTACATTTATATTCCAATCAGCTTATTCACAAAACTATGAATGGCAGCAGCTGCCTAATTCTCCTGTACCTGATTCGAGTTCTCAGAGATTTGAGGATATTCATTTTATAAATGCAACTACAGCATACATGCCTATGTATTCCGGTAAAGTTTATAAAACTTCAAACGGCGGAAATAACTGGACTACAGTTCATACAGCTTCAGATTATCCGTTTGGGAAATATCGCAGTATAGGTTTCTTTAACGAGCAGACTGGCATTCTAGGAACATTGAATTCTTCTTTTCCTCTGAAAAGAACTACTAACGGCGGAGTGACATGGAACAATGTGGTAATACCAAGTCCTGTACCGTATGGTATTTGCGGAATATCAATTGTTAATGACAGTGTAGCTTACGGGTGCGGAAGGTATGCCGCGCCCGCCAATGTCGTAAAGACAACTAACAAGGGTTTAACGTGGACTTCAATAACTATGAATCCTGCATTAGTAAGAACACTCATTGATTGTTATTTTTGGTCTGAAGATTCCGGAATTGTGGTCGGAGGTTTTAATACTTTCAGCTATGCTGTCGGTTATGCAGTTGTAATGATGACAACAAACGGGGGAGTTAACTGGCAGCAAACTTATATCTCAACAAGGTCAGGTGAATGGTGCTGGAAAATTTCGTTTCCTTCCAAAAATGTTGGCTATGTCAGTATTGAAAGGCATTCGGGAATGGCATACATTATTAAAACAACTAACGGCGGACTAAGCTGGAATGATAAAATTTTTAAAACATATGACGAAGAAGGCATTGGATTTATAAATGAAAATACCGGATGGATAGGAGGATGGACAGGTCCTACATATGAAACAACAAACGGCGGCAACAACTGGAATCAAACCAACTGGGGTTATTACATAAACAGATTCAGATTTATAAACGATACGCTTGCTTATGCAGTAGGTGACAGAGTTTATAAATATGTAAGAGCTCCTGAAATACTTCCGGTTACAAAATTTGCTGCAATAGGTGATTACGGAAAATCGGGTGCTAATGAATTACTGGTATCGAATTTTGTGAAAAGCTGGAATCCTGAATTTATCATCACACTTGGAAATAATAATTATACTGCCGGAAGTCAAACTACAATTGATACTAACATCGGGCAATATTACAGCCAATATATTTATCCCTATTCAGGTGCCTTTGTAACCGGAGATACGGTGAACAGATTTTTCCCTTCACTCGGTGAAAATGACTGGCTCACAGCAAATGCCCAGCCGTATCTGGATTATTTTACATTGCCAAACAATGAAAGATATTATGACTTTATAAAAGGCAACATACATTTTTTTGCGATCGACAGTGATGTAAATGAAGCGGACGGCAGGGACAGCAATTCTGTTCAGGCTCAATGGCTTAAGATTAAACTTGCAGAGTCTTCAGAAAAATGGAACATAGTTTATTTCAATCACCCTCCGTACACTTCAGGTTCATCTTCAGGTCCTGAAGTTAATATGCGCTGGCCATTTAAGAGGTGGGGAGCATCAGCAGTGATTTCAGGACATGAGCACGTTTATGAAAGATTAACTATTGACGGGCTTCCGTATTTTGTCAACGGGCTTGGCGGTGAAAGTATACATTCATTTGGGGCAACTGCGGCGGGCAGCCAAATAAGATATAATAATAATTTCGGAGCAATGATCATTTCATCTTATCAGGATAGCTTGTCTTTGAAATTTTATAATATCACGGGTACTAAAATTGATCAATTTAAAATATTACCTTCTCTGAAGTTTTTAAATTTAACAGCATACGTTGAAGGCCTTTACGATGTACAGTCTGGGAATGTCACAGCTGATCTTTTTAAGGTTAAGATCAGAAATGCTTATTCTCCCTATGCAATTGTTGATTCCGCTCAGAGTTATTTACAAATTATGGGAACAGGTTTTTTCAGTTTCTCAAAATTAAGTAATGCAACAGATTACTTTTTGGTTGTACAACAGAGAAATTCTTTAGAGACCTGGAGCGGATCTCCTGTAAGGTTCAGCGCAGACGCGCTTGTATATGATTTTACAGACACCTCATCAAAGGCATTTGGCAATAATCTTATATTGAAAGGTTTGAAGTATTGTATTTACTCAGGAGACGTTGATCAAAACGGAGTAATCGATGGGCCTGATCTTAGCACGGTTGATAATGGCGCTGCCGCTTATGATTCGGGATATGTACAGAGTGATCTTAACGGGGACACAATTGTCGATGGAGTGGATCTGATAATTGCTGAGAATAATACGTTTCAGTTTGTGATACTAATTAAGCCTTAACT
>JBDSYA010000223.1:0-11291 GCA_039925865.1 Ignavibacteria bacterium | reverse complement strand
CATAAAAATTCGGATTATAACTATCTTACACTTATTAAATCTTTGCAAGCCTAAAATTATCTTATCCGGAACGAACATAAATGGATAAACATGATCCAGCGCAAAAACAGCTTGAACTCAATTCTCTCATTGAATTCTCACAACTCATCTCCAGTAAACTAGATCTCAAATACATCCTAAATAACATACTGCTCAGTATAATGGGTAAAATGCTAATTTCAAAAGGCATAATACTTTTGAAGGCAAATAACAATGATGAGAATGTTTATTCTATCGAAGCAGGAAAAGGCATTGATGTAAAATTTATCAATACCCTTATCGAAGTGAATTTCCCAAAGCTACCCGTATTTACGCTAAGTGATGTTGAAGATAAAAATATATTCATCAATAATTCCGGCTTTCAGTATTTTTTTAAAATCTATTTTCAAAATAAATATCTAGGACTTCTTTGTTTCGGAAAAAAACTGAATAGTACTGAGTTAAGCAAAAATGAAGTTGTATTTATCGAAACAATGCTTAATATTTCTGCATCCGCCATTGAGAATACAATTAAATTTACTGAAGTTAGCGGGCTGAACATTAATCTGAACAATAAAATACGGCAGCTCAAATCTTTGTTTGAATTAAGCAAGGAATTTAATTCCAATTTTACCGATAAAGAGAATATTGTTAAGCTTTTAAGATATACACTTTTGGGTAATTTTGGCATCAAAGATTTTGTAATTTTTTCAAGAGATAAAAACGGTGAATTTTACATCCTTAAAGACAATAAGAATCTCGACCTTACGGAATTTTCTCTTAAAGAACTTTTTCCATCAGGGAAAATTCCTGAAGAATTCAGGTCAACACTTAGAATTTACGATACGTCTTCAATTCCCTTTATTAAATATCTTGCTGAGAATGGATTTGAGCTTTTAATATCAACTGTGATAAAAAATGAAGTTGATAATATTATTTGTCTGGGTAATAAACTTAATAAGACATCATATTCGGATACTGACATTGAGTTTCTCGAATCGATTGTAAATCTTTCATTGATCTCAATTCAGAACTCGATTCTTTTCAAAGAATTTATAGACAAACAGAAGATTGAAAATGAATTAAAGATAGCTAGGGAGATCCAGCTGGCATTGCTTCCGAATAAACTCCCTTCTATTGAAGGTTATGAAATTTGCGGAATAAATTTACCTGCGTTGCAGGTCGGAGGAGATTATTATGACATTATCAAATTAACAGAAAATAAAATTGCAATTGTAATCGCTGATGTTTCAGGAAAAGGTACGCCGGCTTCATTGCTCATGGCAAACATTCAGTCAGCTGTTCATTCATATCTCAAACTTTATGAAGAAGGTTCATTCGAATTTGCAAAAGTTACTGAGAAAATAAATGAGCTCATTTATGAAAATACTTCCGCTGAAAAGTTTATCACATTTTTTTGGGGAATTCTGGATTCAGAAAATAATACATTTGAATACATAAATGCCGGTCACAATCCTCCTCTCTTATTCAAAAAAGATGAAGTGGTTCAGCTTACTGAAGGAGGTTTTATGATAGGAATTCTTGATTTTGGAGTGACTTATGAAGTTGGAAAAGTAGTTATGGACATTGATGATGTAATAATTTTTTATACCGACGGAGTTACGGAAGCAAATGATATAAATGGAGAAGAGTACGGTGAAGAAAAACTATCCGGAGTTATAAAAGAAAATAGGAATTATTCAACAGGCATTATTCTAGACCGGATACAAAACTCAATTGAAGAATTTTCAAAAGATACTGCTCAGTACGATGATATAACTATGGTAGTATTGAAGAAATGTAAAGTATAAGCTTACTGACTTATTCCATCCATAATTGATCTCTATCTTTTAGCACCATTTGATAATTTCCTTTATAAAACTCCAGTTTTCCTCTCATATAAATATAGTATTCTCTCTTAGTTTCCAGATCAAGCTCATTTAATATGTTCAGGTTTTCTTCAAAGACAACTATTTCAAAAGCCTCATTTTTATCATGCGGAATTCTTAAAATATAAGGTAATTTCTTTGTAAGTATGTCACCGATGCTTCCGAAAACAGTTATTTCCTTTCCGACATAATCTGTAAGACGTTTAAAATCCCTGTCATTTCCTAAATTCAAAAAGTTATCATTTGAAAAATATTTTTCATCAAAGTTTTTAAGCTGATCGGCTCTTTTATCCCACCAGATAATTCTTTCATTATAATCCGGATAATGTTTTTTATCAGGGTCCCAGATACCGAGTCTGTTTTCTCTGGCATAATTCTGAGCGGTAACAAAATCATCATGAAATCTTTTGCTGATCCCGTATTTATTGAAATACGGACTGTATCCCTGCCTTACGCACTCGACATTATAATTAATTTCTGTTCCATTCTTTATAGCAATCAAGTAAACAAGATATCTTCCGAAAATATCAATTGTCCTGTCATTATCATCTTTTTCGAGCCTGACATATTCAACATCTTTAAAAAATTCATCAGCCCATTTCCATGCTTCGAATCCCATTGGAGAGTCAGTTTTCACAGGCATTTTATTGTCACCTCTTTCAATTTTGTAAAACTCTTCCCAAAACTGTGCGATCTCTGCGGTCTTTTGAAAAGCATCATCGGATTTAAATGTTTCTTCAGTATCTATTCCCAATAGCCTGGTCGATTTATCCATTCCGTCAAATCTGAAAGTGTCACCGTCTATAACTTTGCTCATTTTGAAAGTGCCGATAACCAATGAAGTGTCTGCGACAGACGATATGGAAATATTAGAAATGGATATGAGAATAATTAAAATGAAAAGCTTAAATTTGCTGAAAGTCATTTGTTTGAATTGTATTTTAATTTGTTAAACTTCATTCGTACTAACTAATCCTGATAAAATAATATAGACATGTTGTAATTTCAGAAAGCTTCAGGACGTAATTTATGTAAAAATTATTTTGCCGAATTCCACTCAAGAATTTTAAGAAAGTAATCTGAACATTAGAAAACAAAAAACTCTTATGCCATTACAACATAAGAGTTTAATAAAAATATTAATTATGTTTAAACTATTTTAATATCTTGTGCCTTCACTTACAAAAGGGATGATTGCCAGATGTCTTGCTCTTTTAATAGCAGTATTCAGTTTTCTTTGCATCTTTGCCGAAGCTCCGGTAATTCTCCCCGGTAGAAGCTTTCCCTGCTCATTCAAAAATCTTGTCATAAGCTTAGCATCAAAAAAATCAATGTAATCCTTAACTCCTCTTTCTTTAAACGGATCTCTTTTTTTAACCAGATTTTTTTTGGCAGTGATCTGCTGTGTTAATTTATAATTTGATTCTTTAAAACTCTTAATTGATTTTTTCATTAATTTGCGTTACAGTTATTAAGTTTTTTTATAATTGCCAATTTATTCAAATTATACTGTAATAACAATTCTAAATTTTTTTGAAAAATTTGACCATAGGCAATAAGAAATGAAATAGAGAAAGGGTGTAAATTATTTTCTCATAGTTCGTATTTTTTCAAACTAACAACTGCAGCATTCAGTGGCATTTGTTTTGTATAGAAAATTTTTAACTCAAACTTCATTTAATATGTCAATCATTAAACGTATTTTATCGATTAATAAAATTTTTTCGATTTGAATTCAAAAGAAGTCAGACAGTCATTTTTAGATTTTTTTAAGGAGAAGGGGCATAAGATCGTTCCTTCATCAACGGTCGTCCCATATAATGATCCTACTTTGCTATTTACAAATGCCGGCATGAACCAATTTAAAGATGTATTTCTCGGAACAGGTACCCGTAACTTTAAACGAGCTGCTGATACTCAAAAATGTATTCGTGCAGGCGGAAAGCATAATGATTTGGAAGAAGTAGGAATGGATGGTTATCATCACACTTTCTTTGAAATGCTGGGCAACTGGTCATTTGGAGACTACTACAAAAAAGAAGCAATTACATGGGCATGGGATTTGCTTACCGATGTCTGGAAACTTCCAAAAGAAAAACTATGGGTAACTGTTTTTGAAACAGATGAAGAAGCTTTTGAAATATGGAAGAATGAAACTGATATTGATCCTGATCACATACTTAGATTTGGTGAAAAAGATAACTTTTGGGAAATGGGAGATACCGGCCCGTGCGGACCTTGTTCAGAGATTCATTTTGACTTTTCAAAAAAAGGCTGTAAAGCAGAAGATGTAAACTCCGGTCATGAAGAAGTTATTGAAATATGGAATTTAGTTTTCATTCAATACAACAGGAAGAAAGACCGTGAGCTTGAACCGCTTCCAATGAAACACGTCGATACTGGAATGGGCTTTGAAAGAATGGTACGAGTGATTCAGAATGTAAGATCGAATTATGAAACGGATATTTTTCAGCCTCTAATTACGCGGATTTCGCATATTACAGGAAAAGAATACAAAGATGGTAATGTTCCTGCAATAAATGTAATTGCAGATCACATCAGAACGCTCACATTTGCGATCGCAGACGGGGCAATTCCATCGAATGAAGGAAGAGGTTATGTGCTAAGGAGAGTTCTGCGCAGAGCTGCACGTTACGGGAGAAATCTTGAAATGCATCAGCCGTTTATTTATGAATTGGCTGACGTACTTGTCGAAACAATGGGAAGTGTCTTTCCTGAAATTATTGAGAAAAAAGATTTCATAAAAGAAGTTATAAAGTCTGAAGAAGAAAGTTTTAATGTGACGCTTGACAGAGGCATAAAACTTTTCAATGAAGTTGCAGATTCATTGAACAATACAAAGATCTTTCCGGGTGATGAAGCATTTATGCTTTATGATACATTTGGGTTTCCATTGGACTTAACGGAGATGATGGCTCGTGAAAGAGATTTGAAAGTTGATGTATTAAAGTTTGAAGAGGATATGGAGAAGCAGAAAGAGAGAGGGAGAAAAGATAGGAATCAAAAACAATATGACGATGTAAATGAGTTCTTTGATACACCAAATATTTTATATGACCCATATTCTGTAAACAAAGATGGTGTTGTTACTGAAATTTATGAATCACATGCAAAAGAGTTTGAAAATATTTGTGTTCTAAAAACAAATCCATTTTTTGAAGAATCTGGAGGGCAAATAAGTGATTCGGGAAAACTTATATTGCTTGGTAATAAAGAAATTGAAGTACTTGAGTCAAAAAAATTCTTTGTTATTGTAGCTAAGAGTATTCCAGAAATTCATACTAGTATAAAAGTAAAAGCTGAACTCAATTATCCCAGACGCCAAGCCATTGAACGTAATCACTCCGCCACACACCTTGTACACGAAGCATTACGAAGAATTCTCGGAAATCATGTGAAGCAGTTAGGTTCCTTAGTTCATAATGAATATTTGAGATTCGACTTTCCGCATTTTAATAAATTGGAAGACATTCAGATAAAAGAAATCGAGGATTTGGTTAATTCAAAGATTCAGGAACAGATAGAAATTTATACTGATGTCGATATTTCAATTGAAGAGGCGAACAAAATTCCGAATGTAAAGAAATTCTTCGGTGATAAATACGGTGATAAAGTAAGAGTTGTCCATATCGATAATAATTTCAGCATAGAGTTCTGCGGGGGCACTCATGTGAAGAACACAAATGACATTGGACTTTTCAAAATTATAAAAGAAGAGAGTATAGCCGCGGGTACGAGAAGGATATTTGCAAGGACCGGTGAAGGAATAATTCATTTACTGAATGAGAAAATATCTGATATTGAAAAGATGATTAATGAACTGCCTGGTAAATATGCAGACAATTTCAAAACCGGCATAGAAGTTTTCAAAAAAGATTCTTCGAAAGCTGATTTCAGGGATATTGAACTGATGAAAAAATTATTGAAAAATCAGGATTCTACTTTTTCTTCACTACAGGAATCACGGGAAATTTACCTTGAAGAGAAAAAACACCTGGATAAGCAGATGCTGAAACAGAATTTATCAAAGGCATTTGAAAAGCTGGATGAATTTATTAAGAATGCAAATAAAGATAAGGGCTTTGATATAATCGCAGCGAAAATGGAATTAAATAATATTGAAGAATTCAAGGAATTAGGTGAAGAATTACGGAAGAGAATGAAGAATGGTGTTGCACTGATAGCTGTTGTGCTGAATGATAAAATAAATCTAGTTTGTTGCGTCAGTGATAATTTAATAAAAGAGAAAGGCTTTAATGCCGGTAAGTTCGTTTCGGAAATTGCAAAAGAGCTTGGCGGCGGCGGCGGCGGTAAACCTCATCTGGCAACAGCAGGAGCTAAGGATGTCTCGAAGCTGGAAAATGCTTTAAGTGAATTTGCTGATTTAATAAGAATTAAAAATGAAAAATGAAAATGGAAAAAACAAATTAAAAATCAAAAAGATTTTTGCTTTCCATTTAAACAATTAATAACAATTGTGATGTTTTTAATCTGACTTTAGAAAATACGTTTGAATTAATTATCTCTTGTTGAACTTTAACAAATAATTTAAACAATACCTTACTAATTTCATTTATGGATTATGACAGAACTAGAGCTAAAGCGGAGTTTAAGAAACGTACATACAAATTTACTTTAAAACTTATTGATTTAATTGAGAAATTGCCACATGATAATGTTTCAAGAAGAATTGGTGATCAGTTACTTCGAAGTGGCACAAGCATAATTGGTAATTATATCGAAGGACAGTCTGCAAGCAGTAAAAAGGATTTCACAAATTATTTCAATATTTCTTTGAAATCTGCCAACGAAAGTAAGTTGTGACTTTCTATTTTGAAAGATACAAAAAAAGTTACTGAAGAAGATACTGGAATATTAATGAGTGAACTTAAAGAAATTTCAAACATCCTAGCCTCAAGTATTCTCACTTTAAAGAATAAAAGATGAAGCTAATCATTTTTATTTTTAGTTTGTACTTTTCCATTTTCATTTTTAATTTTTAATTTTAAATAAACAACGAAGAATGAAAGTAATCATCCCAGTCGCCGGCTTCGGTACCAGACTCCGGCCGCATACTCTGACTAATCCGAAAGTACTTCTCAATGTTGGCGGGAAGCCGATGATCCATTATATAATTGAGCAACTTATCAAAGATAAGATTGCTTCTTCTATAATTCTTGTTACCGGATTTTTAGGTGATAAAATAAAAGAATATCTGAATGATACATTCAAATTTAAATTTGATTATGTAGAGCAGGAAGAGGCTAAAGGTCTTGGTCATGCAGTAAGCTGCGCCAGTCCTTTTTTTGCAGATAAAAATGATGAAGTTTTAATAATTCTTGGTGATACGTTGTTTGACGTTGATCTGAAAAAGATGGTAAATGGAAAACTTTCATCTATTGGTGTAAAAATGGTAGAGGATCCGAGAAGATTTGGTGTGGTGGAAAAAGATAAAAATAATATTATTACTAAATTTATTGAGAAGCCGGCATCAAAGGAAATTTCGGGTTCTAATGAAGCTATTGTGGGATTATATTATATAAAGAATTCCGAAAAACTTTTTCAATCTTTAAGTTATATAATGGATAATAAGATTACGGGAAAGGGAGAATACCAGTTGACCGATGCACTTGAAAATATGATAAGCAACAAAGAAAAAATGACAACATTTTATGTAGAAGGTTGGCTGGACTGCGGTAAACCTGAAACTCTCCTTGAAACCAACCGTTATCTTTTGGAGAAAAATAAAAGAGTAAAAATGAAAAATGTAAAAACATTTATAAATTCACAGTTCATAATGCCGGTATATATCGGGAAGGATGTAACAATCGAAAATTCAGTGATCGGACCTTATGCAACCATTAATGATAACTGCTCAATAAAAAATTGCGTGATACAGGACAGTATTCTTGAAAAATTTTCTACAATAGAAAACTGCGCTCTCACCGGATCTATTATCGGAGAAGGAGCATCCGTAAAGCGTGAACTTTTAAAGCTCAGCATAGGTAATTATTCAGAAATTTAAAAACTTTTGAAATTGGAAGATGCAAATGTTCAGTTAGAAAATTTTTCTAAAGAATTGTTTACACAATTTTTAGAGATGAACCCTCAAAGCGGATCTTCACTTGGACTTCATGAGTATGACGGAAAAATTCCGGATGTAACTAAAGAAGCCATAGAAAAAGATCTCAATAAAATGAAAGCTCTTCAAATCAAACTGTCTGAAATAGAATATGATGATCTGAATCCAAAGAATAAATTTGATCACAATATTTCATCGTGGGCCTTAAGCTCCGGATTTTTTGAAATTGAATTAATGCAGGGTCATAAAAAAAACCCAATGTTCTATGCGTTTATGTTCAGTGACCTTCACAGCTATATAAGCAGGGATTACGCTCCCTTCGAAGAAAGACTTAGCTCAGTGATCGCGATAATGAACAGAATTGCTGCAACATTGAAAAGTGCTGAAGAAAACCTTGATAAAGAACTTCCTGAAGTTTTATGCAAATATGCCATACAATTCTCTCTTGGTTATGAAAATTTTTTTAAAGGTGAAATGCTGGATCTTATAAAAGCAAAAGTAAACGATAAAAAAATAATTGATCAGTATATAAATAGCAGCAACAATGCTGTTGAAGCGTTTAAGAATTATATAAAATTTCTTGAGGGGGCATCTTCAGCAAAAAATGAAAGTTACAGGCTGGGTAAAGAAAAATTTGCAAAAATGCTTTCAATTAAAGAACAGATAAACATTCCAATTGAAGAGATCAAAAGGATGGGAATGGAAGAACTCGAAAGACTTCAGACTGAACTGAAAGTAATTTTAAAAGAAAATAACTTTGAAGATAAGCTTGCCAATATTGAACAGGATCATCCAAATGAAAAAAATCTCATTGACGAAACCAACAGGACACTGTATGAACTGGTAGAATTTATTCGAAGCAATAATATTGTTGGCATTCCGGAAAAACTTAATTGTATCATAACCGAAATGCCGAAGTATATGAACTTCGGATTTGCAGCGATGGGTACAGCCGGGCCCTTTGAAAAATCTGATGAGTCATTTTATTATGTGAATCTTCCTGAGAATAAATGGAGTGAAGAAAAACGTGAAGAATGGATGACACAATATAACTATCCAACATTGAAACTTATTTCAATACATGAGGCGTATCCGGGACATTACACACATTTTTTAAATGCCAATGCAAATTCATCTGATCTCGCAAAGCTCTTCATGAGTTATTCTTATATTGAAGGATGGGCGCATTACACTGAAGAAATGATGTTAGACGAAGGGTATGCTAAGAAGGATTTTAAAGTAAAGATAGGACAACTGATTGAAGCGCTTATCAGATGCTGCCGGTTGATTGTTGCAATTGATATCCATTGCCAAAAAATGCCGATCGAAGCTGCTAAAAACTTTTTTTTGAAGAATGCTCACATGACTGAAACCACGGCTTTACAGGAGGCAGAACGCGGAGCTTTTGACCCGGGATATCTTAATTATACTTTAGGGAAAATTTTATTGAAAAAATTTAAAGAAAAATATTTTGCAAAATACCGGGAAACTAAAACTTTAAAAGATTTTCACGACACAATAGTCAGACTAGGAGCTCCAACTTTTCGGATAGCTGAAGAATTTGTTTTATGACACGCATCTTAAGAACATTTACAAAAAAAAATGCAATGAGATTACTCTCACTGCATTTTTTACAAAATACATTTTAATATTATTAAGGTGTAATCTTTGCTACAAAATTGCTTGCGTTGTTATCTGCAATTGCGCCATCACTTCCATCAACAAAATCATTTGCGTCAAGATCAGTATTTAAATATCCGGCTTGAAAATTTGCTGCTGCATTGTCAATTGCAGCACCGTCAGATCCGTCAACAATACCGTCCTGATTAATATCTCCGTTATAAATTGCATAAACAGATCCGATTAAAATCTGATTATCGCCAAATGCCTTTGATGCGGCAGTTGTAAAGTCATAACTTCCGCCATTATACTGTGCAATGGTAATAGGAGCGGCACTCCATGTTTCAATTCCATTTCTGAATACCGGTTGATTTCTGTATCTTACATCAAGATAATAAGATCCGGGTGCAGCATTTTTGAATTCATAGTTAGTAAAAACCGTACCATTAATCTCAGTATTTGCAACAGCTGAATCAACTACTGCGAAAGGAGATGCAGGGTTATGCAAATAAATTTTTACGCTATCTTTCCCAGTAAAACCTGCTGTAGTTGGTCCTTGTATGGCAAGTCTAATGTTTACCGCAGTGGAGAACCATGATGTTGCAACTCTTATTCCATCAACAACTAAATTTGGAGCACTGGCAGCTGTTCCTTGCCTTAATGCGACCCTTCCGATACTTGTTGCATCGTTCGATGAATATGTGATCGGACCTACAGTAGGTGTAGCAGGTTCTGTTGCAGGAAGTCCCGATGAAAATACATACAGACTTACCTGATCATTTGTAGTACCACCAGGAACAAATGTATATTTTAAAACTACTAAATAAGTTGTTCCCAAAGAATAAGTGGTTGTTGACCAGATCCCCGGAACCAACAGATCGGAACTCGAATTTGCTTTTGTGATTCCAAAATTAACAAGACCGGCACCTGCAGTTCTTACCTGAACTCTTCCTTCATAAAAAGAATTGGAGCCTGTTTGTAATAATGCTAAAAAGTAATCTCCGGTTCTGGCAGTATCAATTTTGACCATAAATGAACAGTAAACAGAACCTGAGCTGTCATTATTACTTAATAATTTATATGCATCCTGACCTGTATTAGCTAAAGTTGCTGCATTACCAATACCTGATAAAGGATAACCGGCATAAGTCAGTCCGGGTGTTGTTACCAATATTCTGTTTAAGGAACCACCGGTATTTGCTACCCAACCGTGAGCTCCAATTGAGTCCCCGGCAGGATAATCAAAATTTTCATCAAGTCTTAACTGAGCAAAAGCACCAGTTGAAACGAGGGTTAAAATTAGAAGTAAAAATAGTTTTTTCATTTGTTTATTGGGTTTAAATTATGAAATGCGTTTAATAATAATACACAAAATTAGGATTAATTTATACATAAAACAATAATGTAAAATTGACTTTATGTTACTTTATGTTACTTTAATCAGAAAAAAAAAGGACTGAATAAAATCCAGTCCTTTTGTGAAATATATTTATATAGATCTATCTTACTTAATCAACACCATTTTCTTTGATGTTACGAAGCTGTTGCTGTTTCCTTCTGCTGATATTCTGTAGAAGTACATTCCGCTTGATAAGTTAGATGCATTGAACTGAAGTGTATAATAACCAGCTGTCTTTGCTTCGTTTACCAGTTTCGAAACT
>JBDSYA010000222.1:0-3004 GCA_039925865.1 Ignavibacteria bacterium | reverse complement strand
GTACTTTTTTCCTCCGCTTTTTTCTTAATGCTTTCATTAAGCTTTTTAAGTGACTCTTCACTTTTGAAAAGGTCTTTAAATTCGTTTTCTTTCAGCTCCAGTACGGCTTCCTCAATGATATTTATATACATGTCAAATCCTATTTCCTGTACAAATCCACTCTGTTCTTTACCGAGGAGGTTTCCGACACCGCGGATCTCCATATCGCGCATCGCAAGATTAAAGCCCGATCCAAGATCTGTAAATTCTTCAATAGCCTGTAATCGTTTGACTGCCATTTTGGTAAGTTTTCCGTTTGGCGGCGCAATCAGATATGCAAATGCCTGTACATCGCTCCTTCCCACTCTTCCTCTGAGCTGATACAATTCAGCCAGACCGTACATATCAGCATTATTTATAATTATCGTATTAACATTTGGAATATCCAAACCGGATTCTATAATCTTTGTACAAAGAAGAACATTAAGCTTTTTCTCAATAAAGTTAATTATAACATTCTCAAGTTCCTTTCCTTCCATTTGTCCGTGAGCGATCCCGATCTTTGCTTCCGGCACGTACGATTTAATTGTATCACCCAGTAAATGAAGTTTTTTTACTTTATCGTTTACAAAATAAACCTGACCACCGTGTTTTAATTCGTTTCTTATTATCGTCGATACATGATTCCAGTCAAGTTTGATTATCTCGGTAATGATAGGCTTTCTGTTTTTAGGCGGAGTATTTATTACAGAAAGATCACGTGCACCGAGCAATGAAAAATTCAGTGTCCTGGGAATTGGAGTTGCTGTAAGTGTGAGCGTGTCAACATTTGGTTTTATACTTCGAAGTTTTTCCTTTGCCTTAACTCCGAATCGTTGCTCTTCATCAATAATAAGAAGTCCGAGATCTTTGAATTTAATATCTTTCGATAATAACCTGTGAGTACCGATCAGTATATTCAGATTTCCGGTTTCAAGCCGATCAAGTATTTTTTTCTGTTCTTTAGGGGATTTAAGCCTTGAGATATTTTCAACTTCAACTGCAAATGGCGATAGCCTGTCTCGGAATGTATTGTAATGCTGTACAGAAAGTATTGTTGTCGGCACAAGTACAGCCACCTGCTTATTATCCATTACAGTTTTAAAAGCAGCGCGAACGGCTATTTCAGTTTTCCCAAAACCAACATCCCCGCAAATTAATCTGTCCATTGGATTGACTGATTCCATATCTTCTTTTGTTTCAACTGTTGCTTTGAACTGATCAGGTGTATCCTCATACATAAAATTCGCTTCAAGCTCTTTTTGCCAGTGAGTATCATTGGAAAATTTAAACCCAATCTCTGACTTTCTTTTTGCGTAAAGTACGATCAGATCCCTTGCAATATCTTTAACCTGTTTCTTTGTTCTTGCCTTTAATTTGTCCCAGTCTCCGCCGCCGAGCTTTGTCAGTGAAGGCTTGTGACCTTCAGCACCGGAATACTTTTTAATTAAATTTATATTGTTAAGATTCAAAAATAAAGTATCGTTTCCAAGATAAGAGAGTACTACAACTTCCTGATGACTTTCTCCAACCGTAATTTTTTTTAATCCGGAATAAACACCAATTCCAAAATCTCTGTGAACAATATAATCCCCATACTGTAATTCTTTAAGCTCACCAAACGTAAGACCTTTGAATTTCAGCTTTCGCCTTTTTAATTGTTTAAAATATCGGCCGAAAATCTGATGCTCAGTGTAAATTATTATTTTAGGATCATTATATATAAACCCATTATGAATTGATTCGGGGATGACGGTAAACTTATTCTTCAAACTAAAGTTTTTATCATCAGAAAAGCCTTCGTTTTCGTCGCCTGTTTCATGATGAATAATCTCATCCTTTTGAATTACAGTTTCATCTTCAAAATCTTCAATGAGTTCTTTTATTCTTTTTCCCTGAAATTCGTCTGATGTTAAAATGAATATTTCAGATTTATTTTTAAGATTTTCGCAAAGATTCTGATAAAGATTTTTAAGGTTGGAGTGAAATTCAGGCTGCGCTTTGGATTCAAAATTTATCGTTTCATATTTCTTGGAAGTGTAATATACATTTTGATCCTGGGCTAACTTTGCGAATGCAGTAATGTGAACATTCTTTAAGCATCTTAATTTTTCCAGTATATTTTCATCTTTAATCTCATTTAATGTGATCTCGGGTTCATCAATAAATATTATTGCATCATCAGGAATGTAATTGATGATGTTCTCATTTGTTTCAAATTCATTTTCTTCATCAGGAGAAAGATTTATTCCGATCTTTACGCTTTCTATTTCTTTTACGGACCTTTGTGAATTTATATCAAACTCTCTGATCGATTCAATTGTATCTCCGAAAAATTCTATTCTCACCGGGCAATCAAGATTTTCCGCAAACAGATCAATAATACCTCCCCTGACCGAATAATCTCCTTCTGCATCTACAAAGTCAGTACGGTTGAATTTATATTTGTTTAAAGTCTGAATAAACTCATCGAAGTTATAAACATCATTTTTCCTGAACTCAATAATAGATTGTCTGAATTTATCTTTTGGGATCACACTGTTTTCCAGTTCTGAAGCATGAGCAATTACAATAAAGCTCTTACTTTCAGAGAGATCGATGAGAATTTTTGAAACAGATTCGCTGTCAGTGATCTTTAATGAATATATAGAGGCATTTATTTCATCTGTAAGAATATCAAGATCATCTTTGATCTTTATGATCCTGTCATTATCGTATGAAATAAAAAATATTTTTTTTGTCAGATGTTTATAGCAGTGATCTATTATAAAGGAGGTAAGTGAACCGTTAACTCCGCTTAGAAACAAGCTGCTTTTTTTTAAGTAAGTATTGAGAAGTGAAAATTTTTCTGAGGAAACTATCTTTGCTTTTATCTGCTGGATTGTTTCAGGCATTATTTAGGCTCTCCAAAACCTGTTCCAAAAAATTGAACCATTTCCTCTGACATCTCTTTTTCATCAGCACCTCTGAAAATGAGTGTCAGCTT
>JBDSYA010000221.1:0-9415 GCA_039925865.1 Ignavibacteria bacterium | reverse complement strand
ATGGTTATATTAAAAAAAATATATGAAATACAGAATTTTAATAGAGCAGGACGAGGATGGAATTTTTGTTGCTGAGGTTCCATCACTTCCAGGGTGTGTTTCTCAGGGGAATACCAGGTCAGAGGCCCTGGTCATATAAAAGAAGCTATGGAAGGTTATATCGAAAGCCTTAGAAACCATAATGAACCAATCCCACCTCCAATAACTGAAGAGATCATTGAAGTTTAACTTATGAATAAACTCCCGGTTGTATCTGTAAGGATTTAGTCAAAGCATTTGGAAAAACAGGATTCATAAATCAATTTAAATTCATACAATAATTTTAATATTGGAGGTCACAAATTGTGACCTCCAATTAGATAATTCATTCTTGATACTTTACTTGTGGACGCAATTTGCGACCTCAAGAAATTGTTTTCTTCAGGGGTAATTCCCGATACGTTTTTCCGTTTAGCATGCATCCTCCTTTTGCATGCTGTGAATGTTTCGAATCGATAGTTGGATCATTTTGATCAGTATTAAATTCCGCCTTCCCCCATTGTTTAAAGAAGAAAGAAATCCTTGATTTTTTACATTGGTCTCTTATTTCAACAATCCAATCTTTCATAACCGGCCTTGCTTTAAATCCTGATTCACCACCAACAATTACCCAATCAATATTTTTTAAATTCAAA
Organism: Ignavibacteria bacterium; assembly: GCA_039925865.1. Taxonomy (GTDB): domain Bacteria; phylum Bacteroidota; class Ignavibacteria; order Tepidaquicellales; family Tepidaquicellaceae; genus JBDSYA01. The sequence goes on along the minus strand of JBDSYA010000221.1, from coordinate 8,741 downwards.
TTTGTCAATGGACCTATCAATGGTTCTAAAGAGAGAAACTTGATCTTCGCCCTTGTATTTCTTAAAAAATCAATCCTCTCTGTAACTCTATCATTTTCAACGGAAACTCCCATCCATATATTTGGCGTCCAGTTTATCAAATTTGCTAAATCATATTTTGCAAGAACATCTGCTCTTTTTGTTAAAATTTGAAATGTGTGTTGGAGATTGTCATTCATGACTTTAAAAACCTTCATTAAATACTCTAATGGAATATCTTTATGAAATAAATCACTCATCGAATTTACAAAAACTGTTTTTGGTTTTTTCCATTGATAAGGAATAGACAAAGTATCCGGATGGACAGTTAATTTAAAACCATTCTTATATTTTTCCAAACCCATTGCCTCTAATCTCTTTGTCATGGTTAATGCATAACAAAACTTACAACCTGGCGAGAGCTTGTTGCAGCCTGTGGTCGGGTTCCATGTCATTTGAGTCCATTCGATAGATGATTGTGACATTGCTATTTATTCAAAATTTACTTAATTCATTACCTATTATTTCATCCGCTATCCTTAAGCCCGTTTTATTATTACTTGCAAAGAGAAAGTGATACATTAAACTATTCTTATTGTTTTTCATTGGATAGGGTTGAGAAACATGTTTGAATACACTACTCATTTTCTGTCTGATCAAATCAATTGCAATCTGATTTGTATTTTCTTCTTTAATTAAACTTGTTTCCTCTCCAAAGAGAGTATTTTCCTTTTTCGTTTTATAAAAGTAGTTCAAAATTTCTTCTTCTGACATTCCAAGAAAAACCTTCAATCTATTTATGAAACCTTGGGATAATTTATTGCTGTCAGTGGTTAACAACCTGTTAATTCCCATTCCAGTTGGTATAAGCAACCAAATATCCACTCCCAAATCCTTTAACGATTCTAGTGATCCCCATTTTAATTGCATACCTTTAGGATCAATGAATACTAATGCCCGGTGAAATTTATTTTTCTTTAGAAATTTTGAAAGATCTATTAACTTATTATTGCAATCATCTGAAACGCAAAATATTCTATCTTCTTTGTCTGGAAATTTATCCTTTAGAGTTTTATCAAGTTCATAGCTTTTTTCTTTATCTAATTCTACATGATAATAAATATCAAATTCTTTGGGATCAGATATTGATAAAACTTTTAAAGCTACTCCTTCTATTTCGTTTTGTTTCTTTGATTTTATGTAACCTGAACCTGCAAAGCCATCAAAGTAAATCAGTTCAAATCTTGTATTCTTCATAATTTGAAGATAGGCCTTCAAATATTTTATAAATATTGTTATTTTCTTTTCAGTCCAAAACCCTCCAAATTCATTGCCACTGCTCTCCATAATGATTTAAGGTAAATGTTCTCAGTGAGAATTTCAATGGAAGTTCTTATTCAGGATAAAAAAATACCACTTTGCGCAAACGCCCTGACGAAAGAATCTATCTTACTAATACCTTCATAAGCTCTGATAATGTAACAACAAATGGTGAACCTTCTTGTGAATCCTCATAGTATTCCTTCAGGTCTTTCAATTTCCACTTCATATCTATGAATTGATCTTTAGGTTGGTCTTCCAAATCAAATACCAGATAGGTTTGATAACCTGCGTTAGGATAACCTGATTTTTTCAACTCATCCTTAGTCATTACTTTTGGACCTTTCTGTGACAATTTAAAAAACAAATCAGATTCGTTAATTGATTGTCCATACAGAAGTAAATACTTTGCCCCGGCTTCTCTACTGCTGATGTTCCTTGCTCCTTCAGCATCACCAGATCTTAAATTATATTTTTTATTATATATGATCCATTCAAGCTGGGCAGCTGATTTGTAATATCCGATTAATACGAAAGTTTCACCAGGTATAAGATCTCTGTTTTTTCCATAAGGCTCAGGTAACTTTTCATTGACAGTATCTCCGGGTTTCTTATTGAAGGTTTCGTATGTATCTAAAGAATATTTTTCTCTTTGTGATGCCCTGTTAAGAAAATGGTTTAAAACATCGTTAAGAAATTTTTTTAATTCTTCCGATCCGTCATTTGTTTTTGATGGTTTTATTTTAAAAGCTCCCAAACCTGGAATTAATTCATGAAACCCGCTTCTCGTATAATCTTTTTCTCCGGGATATAATACATACGCCCCAGCCGTTCTTCTGATTGCATCTTTATATGCATGCATTTTCAGAAGGTCAGCTCTTTTGTAAATGCCTTTTCGGTTTTCATCTTTTTCATTGTCCACATCATCTTCTTTGCCGATTATGTCTTCAATATCTTTCACTTTATATTTTGCATCGAAATGTATGTGGACTATTATTTCTTCCTTTTCAGCTGTTTCCTGATTAATTTCAAATGGCCAGATTGTTAGTGTGTAGTCAGGTCTCATACTCTGAGTCCAGCTTCCTTGGTCGGGATAATTTTTTCCGCCTCCGAATTTTTTATTATATCCCAGCTGAACATTTAATTCTCTTCCTTCACCTTTAAATACTCCCTGCAGAAGGAATTCTTCATTATGCTTCAGTTTCATCCCGAGCCCGTCATCCGTTTCTTCGATTAGCTTTTCTGCTTCACCAAAATTAATTTGAAATACATCGCTTATAATATTAAGAAGTCTAAAATATACCCAGTATTCATAAAGCACTGAAACATCTCTTTTATTTGCATTATAAATATCATCACCCCCCTTCCATTCAAGTTTTGCAGCGAGATCAAACATAATCCAGTTTCTTAAAACTTCTCGGTAACCGTCTTTTCTCTGAAGTACAGGACTGTTTAGCGGAAGCATAGAAAGATCTGAAACCTCAGAGAATAAGGAATGACTTAAGTAGTTCTCTAGATGTTCTTCAAGTGATAAAGCTTCTTTTTCGAAACGCAGTAAAGATTGCTTTTCAGCTCCTTTCAACTCTCTTACCTTAGTTCTTACATCACTTATAAAATACTGAAATGATGTCAGAGCATACTTGATAAAACGATTCTCAGGTGTATCGGTGGTTTCAGTTTTATGATTTACGGTAATGTTTACCGGAACTGAATCAAGAATTTTTTCAGATCTTAGAGGATGATTTTCAGGCAACTTTACTCTGTTCTGAGAAGAGCACAACTGCCGGATTTCTGCACTCCTGTATCTTCTGATATTTCGGATATCCTTTATTGTTTCAGTTTTTTTCCATCTTGTGACCGGAGAAGAAATGACTTTCTGTACAGCCTCATTAAATTCATCCGATTCAAGAACAGATTTAAGAAATGCGAACCGCTGATATAAGGTTTTGGGATCTTCGGGAATTTCAGGTTTGAATTTCTGTGTAACAGGGGAACTGTAAAGCATCAGCAGATCTATGCACTTATCTGCAATGTCTCCCAGCATAGTTCGGTAATCTTTTCTGTAACTTGTTTTTACTGACTGAACTTCTAATTCAAATAATCCGCAGATCTCATTTCCTTTTTTAATATTCAAAGGAAGTGTACCTACGTATATATTTGGAGCGATTCTGCCTCTGTCACCATTAAGTGCTGAGGGTGTTACAATTCCTGAAATACCTGCCTCAATCTTGTATCCTGGAGTTATTTCATATTCATAAAAACATCCTTCTTTGATCTGATATTCTGCCTCCCCGTTGTCCGAATAATCCGCGGGTGTGAGAATTTCAGATTTATTTTCTCCTGCAATCTTTATAGTAATTATTTTATCTATCTCAAAAAGCGGTATTTTAATTTCAGCTTTATCCATTTATAATTCGGCATAACTCGTAAAACCATTCTGCATCAGATTTTTGTACATTCTTCTGAGCTTCTCAGCTGATACAGGATACTTAAGGTCCGAATTTGTTATTTCCGATTTCTCAATTAAATAGTCTTCAGTCTTAATCTTGTCAATTAAGCACTGATTTAAAAGCGTCTTAAGAACCGATTCCAGTTTTCGCTTTGAGCCATGAAGTTTAGGAAGGAGCTTCTGCATAACTGCAAAGTCTATAATATTATCAAGGGTGTATGAAGGATTAAGTTTTTTTATTATTGCAGCAAAACGATTTATTTCCCCTGCTGACCGGTATCCGAATTCAGAACCTGCTACTTTCAAACATTCAAATAATAACAAAAGTGATATGTTAAGCTCTTTAGAATCATCGAAAGTAGTTGTTTTATCTCTCGAAAGATCAATGAAATTTTTTGACATTCCTTTACCCTTAGCTTTAATTCCTTCCAGATCAATAGGTTTTGGATTTTTCAGATAATCTTCCATTTCCTCTTTTGTAACTCTGAACTCAATAACGTTCGCCCGGTCAAGCACTTTCGGACTAAACATATAAGTCGTTTCATCAATGTTCACTGTTCCCACAATAAAAAGATTCTTTGGCATTTCTATTTCAGCCGGTATTTCTGTTTTATCTGAACTTTCTCTTTGTTCACCTTTATATAACTTCAATTGATCACCGCTTTCCATTATGCTTAGAAAGTCAGCAAAATATCTTTCAACATGACTTAAATTCATTTCATCAAGAATTAAAAAATGAGGCTTATCGGGATTATCCTTTGCACTTAAAAGTAAATCAAGAACACCATTGTCAGGCTTAACATATTCTTTTGAATCCAAACCATTTGGAAATCCGAGCAATGGTTCACGGTTAGTCCAGTCAGCACCTACAGGAATGAGAGCGTATTGAGATTCATCTTCACAAATCCACATTGCAAATGCCTGTGCAAGTTTTGTTTTTCCTGAGCCAGAAAGGCCGGTGAGTATTAGGAATGGTTTGGTAAGAATTGAGCATACAAATCTACTGAATAATTTATCCGATACATGTAATCCTGTGTTAAGAAAATCGTCATATATCATTTTTAAATTTATCACTGAGAAATTATTATTCACAAATTCAGAAGGTTTATTTATTGGTAGTAAACTTAAATAAAATTCTTTTAATAATCGAAAAGTGTTGTCAATCTGAATCTCAATATTTTCTGGAATATTAGTTTTAGGAAATTCTTTAATTAACAAACTATTTCGTGACCAATTATTAACAACGTCCGATTCCGTGTTTGTAGGCAATCTTTCATTTTGTTCAAAAAGTCTTTCTGGACTAGCTGTAATATCGTTATTTGATGAATTTAGAAATAATAATTGTTTATCCTTCTCAAAACATTTCATTAATAATTCTAAAATGTTTTTTGATTTTACTTGAGTCACCATTTCATCTTCATCCTTAATATAATTCCCATAACAAAATCCAAATTTAATTCCTTCTTTATTAACTAATATATACAGCTGAGGTGAATGACTTGCGGCCATAGATTCTTGTCCGAAATCAAAATATATACATGTCCAAACATAATTATAAATATTATTTCCCCAAAAACCAAAACTCTTGAATTTAATGTTATGATCTATATTCTCTAGTTCTTCAGAAAAAAATTTCTTTATAGAATTTTGTAAATATAAATTAGGTGATGTAGAAAAATTTTGATTGAACTCATCTAGGTAGGGTTTAAAAGCTGTTGAATATGTAAGTTTGTTTATTTCACCGCTTTCACGCCCATCTACCATCTTAGCACAAATTTTTATTATTTCTAATACTTCTTCCTTCATATCAACTTTTTAGTTTTATTTAATAAATTAATATTTTGTGTCTATTTTTAAATTTTATTGTACTTGATATGCTTTCCATATGACTTCTCAACAGGATATTTTTTCATATTCATTTGAATTTTATCTTCCAGTGCCTTTGCAATATCAATATTCAAATCGTGCGATAAAAGCAGTACCCAGTAAAAAACGTCGGCAATCTCATGAGATATTTCATTCGTATGTCCTTTTATATATTCAATGACTTCTTTTTCATTCTTCCATTGAAAGTGCTCCATAAGTTCAGATGCTTCAAGCACCATAGAAAGCGAAACATCTTTTGGATTATGAAACTGCTTCCAGTTTCTTTCATCTCGAAAATCTGTAACTAACTTTGTTAATCTCTCTAGTGAGTACTTTTTCAATGGCTTTTTAAAAATTGTGTATTAAGTAATTTCTTCAATACTTTCTCTTTCTAGAATATCAGTAATCGTTTTAGGTGATAATTTTGAAAAATCTCCAATGTTGGAAGAATAAAAATAATTATTCATTTATTTGTTTAATACAATGGTAGGTTTAAGACGATTTGAATTGCTGACTTGTCCATTAACATATTTCTTGAGGTCCTCCAGTAATAAATTAATCTATGCACTTCCTTCTTTGAACTCCGAATTCAAATTCTATTTATGTAAAAATATCAATTCTATCCGGCAATTACAATTTACGATTAAATGTGATCAAATCAATCTACTACAACAAAAAAACAGCTGGAAGTCACCTCCGGCTGTATGTTTACATCTTCATCTCATCGACTCAATCACTCGACATCAGTATCTCTTATTCACAAGCGCCTAATTCTCTGGCGAGTCTTTGCCGTAGTTGCGATAAATCTTCCAAAGTCTTAAGAAAGAATTTTTCAGGCTTTAAGTAAAAAAATGTATTCATAAAAAAAGCGGATTGAGAGATCCGCTTTTTCCTGATTCAAACTTGTAAAGCCTGTTACTTAAATTTAAGATATAAAAGGATAATACCTGAAATTAGAATTACTATGTAGAGTAATTTTAATAGAAAATTTCTTTTTTGTTTCTTCTTACTCAATCTCCTTTCATACGAGACGTGACTCTTCGAATAATCACCTCTGGATGGATCCCATTTCGCGCTATTTTTTATTTTTTCTATATCCATGATCTCTGTGGAAATTTTTTAATTTCTGAATGTCAGTCTTTTTAAAATGCTAATTCATAAGATAGTAATCCTGCAAGCTCATTACTTCAAGATTGCCTTCTTTGATCTTTTCAATTCCTTCTGCAAAAGAATTAGCCGCCGAAAGTGTTGTTATAAAAGGAATTTTATGCTGGACAGCTGCCCAGCCAATAGCATACTCATCAAATCTGGATTCGTAACCTAATGGTGTATTTATTACGATCTGTATGTCGCCATTCTTGATCTTGTCAACTATGTTAGGCCTGCCTTCATTTACTTTAAATACCTGCAAAGCATTTACACCATTTTCGTTAAGAAATTTTGAAGTGCCGGTAGTTGCAATAATTCCAAATCCAAGATTAACATATTTATTTATTATTTCAATAGTTTTTTTCTTCTTATCATTTTCATTAACGCTGATAAATATATTACCTTTTACAGGAATACCTGAACCGGTTGACTCCTGCGCCTTAGCAAGGGCTTCTCCAAAAGTTTTTGCAATCCCCATCACCTCTCCCGTCGATCTCATCTCCGGTCCTAAAAACATTTTTACTTTGGGGAATTTCTGAAACGGAAAAATAGATTCTTTAACTCCTATGTACGCGATATCTTCAAAGTTGAGTAACTTAAAATCTTTAAGTTTTTTTCCGGTGACAATTTTTGCGGCAATGGTAACAACCGGTATTCCCGTTGTTTTACTGACAAAAGGAACCGTCCTTGATGCGCGTGGATTTGCTTCAAGGACATAAACAATTTTATTTTTAACAGCAAATTGAATATTGATGAGTCCGATAACGTTTAATGCCAGAGCAATTTTTTTTGTATAATCTTTAATTTGCTTCAGATTAATCTGACTTATTGATATCGGAGGAAGTATAGAAGTGCTGTCTCCCGAATGAATTCCGGCTTCTTCTATATGCTGCATTATTCCGGCAATATAAACTTCTGCTCCGTCAGAAATAGCATCGACATCTATCTCTCTTGCTTCCTCTAAAAATTTATCGATTAATACAGGATGATCTTTGGAGATCTCAGCTTCATCTCTGAAAAATTTTTTCACCTGTTCATCATTATATACGATCTGCATTGCTCTCCCTCCAAGCACATAAGAAGGTCTTAATAAAACAGGATATCCAATCCGCCGGGCAATACTCACTGATTTTTCAGGATCGTTTGCCGTACCATATTCCGGCTTTGGTATATCCAGATCATCCAGCAGCTTTCCGAATTTTTCCCGGTCTTCAGCAATGTCTATATTCTTTGAAGATGTTCCTAAAATTTTCAAGCCGTTCTTTTCAAGTTCTTTAGAAATTCTCAACGGTGTCTGTCCGCCGAAGCTTACAATAATTCCTTTCAGATTTTTTTCATATTGACAAATATTTAAAACATCTTCAGTGGTCAGCGGTTCAAAATATAATTTATCGGTAATGTCATAGTCTGTTGACACTGTTTCAGGATTACAGTTTATCATGATAGTTTCATAACCCTCTTCCCTTAATGCTTTCACACATCTGACACAGCAGTAATCAAATTCAATTCCCTGACCTATCCTGTTGGGTCCTCCTCCCAGGATAATGATCTTTTCTTTTTCAGATGATATTGTCTCATTATACTTTTCATAAGTCGAATAATGATAAGGAGTATTTGCTTCAAATTCGGCGGCGCAGGTATCAACAGTTTTATAAACCGGTATTATCCCGTTATTAAATCTGTAGTCCCTGATATACTTTTCTGTTGTTTTGAAAATGTCAGCTAACTGAATATCTGAAAATCCAATTCGTTTAGCTTTAAATATAATTTCTTTATTGATTTTTTTCATGAAGGTTTGCAGAAACTCTCTTGTTAAAATAATTTAAAATTATTCAATGCCATAAGCATTAATATCGTAAACAATATCCGAATAATCATCTTTTACATCTGTATTTACATGGAACTGTCCTTTGATCCTTACTGCTCCTGTTTTAAAATC
>JBDSYA010000220.1:0-18631 GCA_039925865.1 Ignavibacteria bacterium | reverse complement strand
AGAGCAAAAGAAATTAATTGCTTTGTAAGAATTGATATGGAAGACTCTTCAGTAACTGATCTTACAATCAGGATCTTTGAAGAAGCTAAAAAAGATTTTGAAAATTTAGGTATTGTTATTCAGGCATATCTGAGAAGAAGTGAAAAAGATATTTTAAGATTAACTAATATCGGAGCTAACTTTCGCATCTGTAAAGGTATATATATCGAACCCGAGCAAATAGCATTTAAAGATGCTGATGAAATCAGAGCAAATTATCTTAAGATCCTGAGGATTGCTCTGGAAAAAAAATCGTACTGCGGTATTGCCACTCACGATGAATATTTAATAATAGAATCGGTAAAGATGATCAAGGAAATGAAATTGAAAAACACAGATTATGAATTTCAAATGCTTTTGGGTGTAAGGGAGAATTTAAGAGATGGCGCCGTCGAGAAAGGTCACAGGATGAGAGTTTATGTCCCATTCGGAGAAAGATGGTACGAATATTCAATCAGGAGATTCAAGGAAAATCCAAATATTGCAGGACAGGTTTTGAAGAGTATTTTTTCAGTTGCGAAATTTGACAAGCGTTCTATTGATTGATTAAATTCCGGATATTATTATGAAGTTTAATAAATAAAATTGAGTTTTATTTTTCATTCACTTCAAACCATATCTTCACCGTCTCAGGAAATATATCATACATCATTTCTTTTATCATCTTTGCATATTGCTGTATTTCCCATTGTGCAGTGAGCTCATCCCGCAGATCGACAAAATTCATTATTGCCTGGAATGATGCTGTCCAGTACACTTCAGTATATTGATTCAAAGGTAAAATCATTCTTGCCTGCTCTTTCGCGACGCCAAGCTCAAGAAGCTTTTGATAGGATTCAAGGGTTTCTTTCATTGCAGTTTCGAAAACTTCGGATGCATTATGCTGGTCAGTTATACTTCCTTCAGATGCTTGTTTATTATTTTCGGACTGCCGGCGCCAGTTAGCAGGAACATAAAAATCGGTCACGGGAACATATCGTCCGCTGATCTCATTCCATGCATGATCTTTTGCTGAAGAACTTGATGAAGTTTCAATGCCAACTACATGCTTATACCATTGCCTCATTACAAACTCAGGGGCTTTAATATGAAACTGCACCATCATATGCCTGAACGGTGACCAGTGTTTGTTCTTAGCCAGAAATCTTACAAGCTTGCGGTCGCTCTCGTCAAATTTTTCCTTTCGTTTACCAAAAGAAACCCTTGCAGAATTAACCACCGTAAGATCAGTGCCCAGTTTATCAATGATCTCTATAAATCCCTTATCGAGAACTGTCTTGTTCAATTATTAATTTTATGATTTTTTAAGAAATGTTTTTCAATATACAAAATTAATTCTGAATATTGGATTTCAAAATCGCTGTTGGTTTGCAAAGATTTGCAAAGTAAGCGTTGATAAAAGTGTGTATTAAAATATTATATGTATAAAAAATATTATTTGTATTGAGTTTATATGTATCAATTAGTATCAATTGAAAATTTATATTTCTTTGCAATTTTTATTTCAAATGATTATTGATAACTTAATTCAATGACAAATAATACAGGGGCTTACTATATCGGAATAGATTCCGGTGGGACGAAATGCGAAATCTTGATAGTTTCAAAAGATAAAAAGATTTTATCTGACAAATCATATAAAGGAGTTCATTATTCAGTAGCGGGTGTTGAAAATTACAGCGAAACTGTAACTGATTTTATAGATGATTCACTTTCAATCGCCGGTCTTGGACTAAAAAATTGTATGGGAATCTGTCTGGGCATAGCGGGTGCCAGGGAAAAAAAAGACAGGATCAAACTTAAAGAAGCATTTACAAAAAATTTAAGATTTAAAAATATATCAGTCACAACTGACGCAATGACGGCCCTATATGGAGCATTTGGAGGAAAAGACGGGATTATTTTAATAAGCGGTACAGGCTCAGTACTTTATGGATTTTCTAAAGGCGTAATCACGAGAGTTGGCGGCTGGGGCAGAATTATTGGTGATGAAGGAAGCGGATACTGGATTGGAAGAAGAGCACTGATTTTGATTGCTAACGAATACGATCTAAGAAAGATCAAGAATAAAAACAGCGGACTTTCGGAGAAATTGGAAAAAGCATTCGGAATAAAAAAAGAAAATATAAATGAAAAAGTTTTTAATGCTGACTTTGAGATTCAAAAAATCGCTCCCATCGTTATTGAATGCTCTAAAAAATGCGCTATGAGTAAAAAGATCATTGATGAAGCGGTGGAAGGCTTGATGGATCATATACGAACTTATCTGAAAATTGCAAATATTAAGAAACAAATGAAAATAGCTTTTATCGGGAGTATTATTGAAAATAAAAATAATCTTTCCGACAAATTAAAATCAGAATTAAAAAAAATCAAAACAATTGAAGTGGTAATTAAACAACATTCATCTGCATACGGAGCGGTGCTTCTTACACAGGAAAATCCTGAAATAATGAGAAAAATATAATTTTGAAAAAAACGGACCTTGTTCTGATTCTTGATTTTGGTTCGCAATATACACAGCTTATTGCAAGAAAAACCAGAGAGCTTAAAGTTTATTCAGAGATACACCCCTATAGTCTCAATATTAAAAAGTTTTTGAAAGACCGATCCGCAAATTACAATATCAAAGGTGTAATATTGTCCGGGGGACCTGCAAGTGTACTTTCAGAAAGTTCTCCTAAGATCTCAAGGGCTGATGTTGACCTTTTCATAAAAAATAAAATCCCGGTCCTGGGCATCTGTTATGGCTTTCAGCTGATTTGTCAATTATTTAAAGGAAAGCTGCACAGCTCAACTCATCGCCAGTACGGTCATACAAAAATATATATATTCAAGGATTCAGAATTATTCAGAGGGATCAATAATCAGCTGACGGTATGGATGAGCCACGGAGATTCTCTTGATACTCTTCCTGAGAAATTTGAATCATCGTCAAAAAGTATTGACCGGGTTATTTGCAGTTTTGAATCGGAAAAACTGAAAGTATATGGTTTACAATTTCATCCTGAAGTTCAGCATACAGAATCAGGAAGAAATATTATTTACAATTTTCTGTTCGGAATTTGCAAAATAAAAAATTTATTTGAACCGGAATCGTTTATTGATTCTAAGTTAGAAGAGATAAAAAAAGCTGCAGGTAAGAATAAAGTAATACTCGCATTGAGCGGGGGAGTGGATTCTTCGGTTGCTGCAATACTCGTCAATAAAGCAATTGAAGAGAATCTCATATGTATTCATATTGATAACGGCCTGATGAGAAAAGATGAAAGTAAAAAAGTCATTGAACTTTTTAAAAAACACTATAAACTTAATTTAATATTTGTAGATGCATCTGAACTATTTTTAAAAAAATTAAAAAATATTTTTGACCCCGAACAAAAACGTAAAATAATCGGTAAAACATTTATAGAAGTTTTTGAAAGAGAAGCTAAAAAAATAAAGGATGCAAAATTTCTTGTACAGGGGACACTTTATCCCGATGTAATAGAATCAGTTTCATTTAGAGGTCCGTCAGCCACAATCAAGTCACATCACAATGTGGGCGGGCTTCCGGAGAAAATGAATTTAAAGCTGATAGAACCTTTGAGAGAGCTGTTTAAAGATGAGGTGAGAGAAATTGGAGTCAAGCTGGGTTTACCCCGTCATTTTATCATGAGACATCCTTTTCCGGGACCCGGACTCTCAATAAGAATTCTCAGCGATGTAACAAAAGAAAAACTGGATCTTTTAAGAAAGGTTGATGATATATTTATTTCCGAACTGAAGAAACAATTGCTTTATGACAAAATATGGCAGGCATTTGCGGTGCTATTGCCCGTGCAATCGGTGGGCGTAATGGGTGATGAGAGAAGCTACGAAAATGTAGTTGCATTAAGAGCGGTAAATTCAACAGACGGAATGACTGCTGATTTTTATAATTTTGAAAAAGATTTTCTTACAGGCATATCAAGTAAGATCATTAATTCTGTTAAAGGTGTTAACCGGGTTGTTTATGACATCAGCTCTAAACCACCTGCAACAATTGAATGGGAATGAGTTGATTTTAGATTTGGGATTTTAGATTTGGAAATTTGGATTTTGGATAATAAAACTTAACTTGGAAAAATTATTAGATGCATATCATGCTTAGAATTTGTTTAGTCCTACTATTATTGATTACGATTAACACTGCCGGATATTCGCAGGTTAGAATCGGTATTGCTTTACCTTTAATGACAAATTCATCAGGCCAAAGTGAAAAACTTTTAGGTGAGCAAATGCTTAAAGGTATAAAGGATGCGCTTGAAGAATATAAATCTTCTGAGCCGGATATTGATGTCAGCATAAAAATAGAAGACACAAAAAAAGACCAGACAGCAACATTAGATGCTTTTAACAAATTAGCTTCGGACAGTAATCTCATCGCAATTCTGGGTCCGGTATTCAGCAGCGAACTGGTAAATAATGCAGGCGCGGCAGCATTTCATAAAATTCCTATAATTACTCCGACAGCTACGCTTAACTTTCTGGCCCAAAACAACGAATATGTATTTCAGCTAAATCCCACTTATGATATAAGAGGAAGATTAATGGCTAAATTTGCGATCAATGAGCTGGGAATTAAAAATTTTGTAATCTTATCGGAAGATAGTTACGGTAAAAATTTTGCAGATAGTTTTTCAGATGAAGTCAGAAGGAATAAGGGAAACATTTTGCTGACTGAATATTATAATAAAGATGCATTTAATATTATTGATCAGCTAAAAAACATAAAATCGAAAATTATTGAGAATGATAAATTCATTGATTTTTCAAATCTTAATTCAATACAAATTGATAAATTAAAAAAGTCCAACATAAAATTTTCTTACGTTGACTCATTAATTAATGAAAGGCTCGTCGTCAGTATTTATAAACTTTTCGGAAAGACTGCAGAAAGTGAATTACTTTCTTTGAGTATAAATCCATCTGTTACATTTGATAAGAATAAAACCATCATTCCAGGTAAGGTCGATGCAATATATATTCCAGTTTCAAATTTTAATGAAATACCTGGTATTGTTTCCCAGTTTTTTTCTGAAAATATTGTATTAACTGTCTTAGGAACAAGTGACTGGAATAATGAAAAAATTCTTCAGGAAAACCATATGTATATTAAAGAGCTATACTTTGAGTCTGATTTTTATTTGGACGGATCTAAAAAAAACTTTATTGAAAAAAATGAAGCAGAGATTAAAAATTACTACTTTGGTTACGACGGAATGAAACTGATACTGGATAAAATTATAGAAGGGAATAACACAAGAGCGAGCTTATATGAAGCACTTGAAAATACCAACAATTATAAAACCGTTCACAATAATGTATCAATGAATGAACGTACAAACAGACATATGTCAATAATGCATTTTAAAAATGGTGCTTTGATAAAGAAAAGCGATTATGAATATTAAAAAATAAAGAGTATGATTTGAAAACTTAAATGCTCTCCATAGATCATCTTTACAAAACTTACTAAACACGATATGAACTGCCTTCTGCCCAAAAGCTGCATCAGCAACTTATTCAATTGCTCTGAACTTATTCCTCCTATATCAAATAACCATGGCTTAAAAATTTCCTGAATAATATTCGAAGAACCTTTATTCTAACATAGCTTACAAAAATTAACAAAAATTGTAAACATCGTTTTACTTTGATTTTTTAAATAGTTTTAATTATTCTAGACTAGTTTAAAAAAAGTTTAAATGATAAAACAAGAAACAAGAAGCAGGGAGGCGGCTAATATTAACAAAGCTAATTTTTACAAATCTTTCATACCATCCTTATTAATTCTTATAATTTCCTATTTTTTTGGTGACCTGTTTAAAATTGTAACTGGTTTTTTTTCCTTTGATTTGAATAGCGAAAATCTGAAGAGAGCTCTTGAGGTATCGGATAATCTCAAATTTTATCCCGTGCTCGCTTACTTAGTTTTTGTTGGGTGCATATGGTGGTTAAAAAAGAGTCTTGATGAAAAGATATCTGAAGGTAGAGCATCCAGAAAAGAATTAAGCAAGATGGTAGATAAATGGAGTGGAATAGTTGATGGTATAGGAACGGTACTTCCATTGATCGGAGCAGCAGTTATTTTATTTACTATCGGACTTGGGCGGGAAAACGAAGATTTATTCATAGGTTTTGCAGTTCCATTCGAAATAAAGTCATTGTTCATACTTGCAATTGCAAAGTTATTTGAATTTGCATTTGATGAATTAGAAATTCAGTATCTTGGAAAAATTTATGATGATTCAGATACTGAGAAGACAAGTACAGTTCAACAAATACAATTTCCGGATAGTGAAAAGTTAAATGAAGTGAATGAAGTCATTACCAACTGGAACAATACGATTCAGAATATGAAAGATCCTGAATTCAAGAAAAACCTTGAGAACATCATAAAGATAATTGGTCGTTAAATATCATTAATAATTTTAATAAATTATGAGCAGAGGTAACAGGCGTGACGCGAAATTTCTAATATTTCAATCGCTATATATTATTGCGATATCGATTTTATTTTATAAAGGTACAGACCTTTCACTGAACAAGGTTACTGAAATTCAGGAAAATGATACATTGATAACGAAAAATAAAATTGATTCATTATTGAAGCTGACCAGTTATGACAGTTTATCATCTATTATAAAACCAAAGTTGCCGCCGGACGAGGAGTATATGCCAATTAAAAAAGGAGAGGTAGTAGTGGATGAATCCGAGTATAATGAAATTAAAAGGATAGCCAGTACAAAGCCACCTGTGCAACCATCTCCTCAACCGAGAAGATCTGAGGAAACACGCAAAACTACAATTGAAGGAGAGATACCAAAGGGTAAATGATGAATCATGTAAAGAGAATAGCATCGGTTTGTTGTTTGATTTTATCTGTTAATGCCGGTTTAACAAATAAATCTTTTTGTCAGACTGAAGAAATAATACTTGTAAAACCGGTTACGCCAATTACCTCTGTCATAAAGTATTCAACCGCAATAGTGAAAAATAATTTGCCGTATGATGGTACTCTAAATGGATATTTAAATGACAATAAGACATTCATAAAAGATTTTAAAGCTTTAGAGACGGTAGTTTTTGAAACAAATGGTTACGACAGTTTACATTTTTTCTTTGATTTACCCACCTCTTATGTGAATAAATTTATTCCTGTTGATAACAATGAGCCTTTTGGGTTTACAATTAGTCCGGTTATGCAGGTCTCAAATTTTAACATGGAAGTCAATAACAGTGACTTAAAAAACCTTGCAGGTGAAAAACTTTATGAGATCAGAATTCTTGATGATGTTGATGCTAACCGCATTGAGATTACTCCAAATTCCGAGTCATCAAAATATATAGAAGTCTGGAAGATCGATAGTGTTGATGTAATTTATCAGGTAAGACTTAAGAACAAGGAGCAGTTTGTGGCAAACTTAAGTGAGGATTATAAAAAGAAATGGAGTAAAGGTGGTGAGCTAAAGTTCGATATAGGTGTTATCCTTTCTGAAAATCAAGTGCCGGGATCGGAGCCTGTTGATTATATTTTATACTTAAAAAAGAATAAGAAAATAAAAAAAAGCAGCAGCTAATGTTGATGAAGAATTTTATATTTATAGTGTTTATGATGTTATGCACTCTGTTTGTAAATGAGATCTCCAATGCACAACAACCTGAAAGTTCCGATACAATTACTCTTGATGAACAATCATTGGACAGCATTAATTTTTATTTGTCCCGGGATTTTTCAAGAATTGAAAATACAGTTAAGAATACATTAATTATTCGTGGTGAGAACAATAAAGTTTACAAAATACCTTATAAAGTAACTTCAATTGCGATCCCATATCTTCAAACCGGACGTCAGTATTTTCGAATGACCGGTCTTTCGCTTGAGGAAGATAGTCTTGGATATTTTCTGCAGGAACTTTTCAGAAATCCCCGGGCAAAATTAAGGATACCGATCAGCAATGCTGACTGGAAAAACAGTGAAACTTATAGATTGTACTTTGAACGTTATGATCAAAACTCGGAATTTCTTGTCAGGACTAAGGAAACTGCCGAAGATAAGGATGATGGTGAAGATGAGTTTCAAAACTTTTTGGCCGATGGCAGTGAAGCATATGTAATTCAGAATTATGAAAATTTTCCTTTACCTCAAACAATAGATCTGGAAGTCGATCTGAAAAAGAACCTGAGATCATTATCAGTATTAGGACTTGAGTTTAACTTTGACAAACTTAGTCCCCAATTCCAGAAACTGCTCTTAAAATACGGGAACAATAACTCTGCAAAGTACAGGAACAGGAGAAGCATTGATCCAAAAAGCGAATAGTATCGACAGAAAATAAAAATAAAATTAAAGGCTTATTTAAAAACTATACATGAATATAAAGAACAGTTTCCGGATAAAGTTACATTCAAAATTTATAAAGATCTTAATTTTATTTTGCATTTATGTAGCAATATGCAATAGCTCATCTTTTGCTCAAAATGATTTCATAATTAGATCAGGCTGTAATATACGCCTTGACATCAAGGGCATACAGTTATACGATTACATAAAATATAATAATCTGCAAAATCTTCGAAATGACAGCATTACAACCGAACAGATCGGCGTTTCATATTCTATTAACAAGGTTGACTTCGGAAATAACAATCGGGTAGATTTAAATTCAACATTAGGTAGCATTTTTGCAAACTGGACGAGGTGCGTACCGAGGACGGATGAAAATCGAACACTGGATGCTCCTAAGAAAACAAAGATCTGGAGCCCGTTGACTTATATTCCCGAAAGGATAGCTGCAAACTGGGATATTCGAACAACCTGGTCAAACCAAACCCGGTATCTCAGCTCGATGGATTATTATGTAAATCCGTATTTCCAGGCTTTTGGTGGTGATCCGATGGGTATACCGTTTGCATATGGTGCGGGTGTTGGAATGACAGTAGCATTTGGTACACCTTATTCAGGTCCAATGGAAACAGATTTTATAAAAGGAGGACTTCACTTTGCTTTATTTGAAGTAGCTGTTACAGGCAGAGCAAAAGAGTTCGTTTTGAAATATGCAAATGGTACAAACAGAACTGAAGATTTTAGAAGCACCTGGCTGGGTAATTGGAACAATCTTTTCACGCCACACTTAGGGATTGAATTTGCACTGGAGATACCTGTGTTCAGATTATCATATTTTTCCACGATCGATACAGTTCAAGAGGTTACTGATAATCCTATAATAGTCAGAAACGAAGTTACAGGTGAGCCTATGAAAAACAATGTAGTGAGAGGCGAGTATTTTGGTTTTGAATTACGAACTCCAAATTTGATTTTTTATAATTCAACACGCGCAAAATTTTATTTTGCAAAACATTTTGGAGAATATCATTTAGGTTACGCCGGAAGGGAAATGAAAGTTGATGATTTTATTTTCGATCTGAGGATTGATGCTATGTTTGCCGGCAAAAGAGAATTCCAACTTCTGACAGAACTTTATCTCGACAGTCCCTGGAAAGGCTTTGCAAACAAAGCTTTTGGCATTGGACCCTCATTCAGGTTTGGTAAAACTCCTTCTAATAACTTCGGATTAATAGGCGCTTTCATTAATGCCCGAATAAAGATAGGCGACTTCTTCGATAAAAATATTTATTAATTTTCTGCGCTAACATTTTTATCTTAGTCTAATTTATAATACATTTTAAATAAACTTTGAAATAGACACCAAATTTAAATATTTAGTGTCTATTTTTTTAGAATGTGACTTGACATCAAAGATTTTAAAGTTTATTTTTGCTAGAACTTAATTAACCCTATTTAAAAATGCCAAGAAAAATCAGGAGGTTTTAAAAATGGCAAAAATGAAAAACTTGTTTTTCATTCTATTAACTGTTGCAATGATGGCTGGATCAACATTCCTAGTCGGTTGTGGTGGTGGTGTAGATGAAGAACAGATTCAAGCATTAAATGACTTGAAAGCAGAAGTGGATGCACTTCAATCACAAGTCAATGCGAGGAATGACGAAAGGTCAAACTTGCAAAAGCAAATCGCTGACAGGGAAGCAAGCATTAAAGAATTACAGGGAATCGCAGATCAAACAAGAAAAAACTGCCCGTAATATCTTTAAGTTTACAAAAATTTTATTAACCTAATTTTAAAAGTTAAAACAAAAGGAGATTTAAAAAATGAAATTTCATAAATTATTAGTATTTATGATGGTTTTCTCCTTGGCAGTATTTGCAAAAGCTTCGTTTGCACAAGATGATGATGATGATGATGACGACATGGAAGAGGTGGAAATGGACGAAGAGATGTGGCAGTCGCAAATGGATGAATACACCGCCAGGAGAACAGATCTAACAAACCAATTAAATTCTCTAACCACCGAAATCGATGGTTTAAAGAGAACATTGGACCAAAAAACAGAAACAGAAGCAAATGCAAAAACCGCTTTGTATAACATGGTCGGTTCTTTTGAAGGTTATCAGGCATACAAAACAAGATTTGCTGATGCTGAAAAAAGAGTAAATGCATGTAAGGGTCCGGACGACGCAGCTGACATAGAAAAGAACATGTGGCCAGGAATTGTCGACGGTGGTAATAGCGGAAAGTACAAATGTCTTCCTGAATTCTGGGACAGATATAATGCAATGAAGAAAAAGATAACAGATTGTAAGGGTAAAATGATGGATGCTTCAGGAACCTATACAGTTGTTAAAGGTGATTGCTTATACAAAATTGCCGGAATGAAAAATATCTATGGCAATTCAAGATTATGGCCTGCAATCTGGGATGCTAACAAGAGTGGTGTTGTAAGTGCTCCTCCAAGAGTTAAAACAACCATCCCAAATCCAAACCTTATTTATCCAGGACAGGTTTTAAGAATTCCTACTCTGACAGATGCTCAGAAACAAGATGCAATGAGCAAAGCTAATTCCTACAGAGGTCACAGAAGGAAAAGAATGATGAAATCTTCGAATAATATGGGTAATACAGAAATGAAAGACACTAAGAAAATGGATATGAAGAAAGATACAACCAAAAAGAAATAAGTCATAAAATTTGGTTATATATAATTTTTAAGATGCCCTTATACTTGCATAAAGTATAAGGGCTTTTTTATATTTTAAATATTTATTATTAGATTATTATAAATGAGTATTGTAGAAAAAAAGATAAATCTGCCGGGGGTTGATCTTATTAACTTTGCAGGGATCAATGATGAAAATTTAAATCTAATCAAAGACAGCTTCGATGCCACTATTGTATTTCGCGGTGATACTATTTTTTTAAAAGGTGATGATTCCGAAATAAAGGTTATCGAAAAAGTATTCAGCGAACTTATATTCTTACAAAAAAGACAAGGCGGAATATTTTCAAAAGATGTAAAACTGGTACTGGATCTTATTGATTCAAAAGAAGGTCAGCCGGATAAAATTAGAGAAAGACTGGGTATTTCACCAAATGAAATCAAAGACGTAATTCTTTTTAAAAAAAATGATTTTATTAAACCAAGAACCGGCAACCAGCTGGAATATCTGAAAAAAGTCAAAGAGAATGATATCGTTTTTGCAATTGGTCCGGCAGGGACAGGGAAAACATATTTGGCAGTCGCTTTTGCAGTTGCCGCTTTAAAGAATAAAGAAGTAAGTAAAATAGTTTTAACAAGGCCTGCAGTTGAAGCCGGTGAAAGCCTTGGGTTTCTCCCGGGTGATCTGTCGGCAAAAGTAGATCCTTATCTCCGGCCCTTATATGATGCGCTTGAAGAGATGATACCCATGGAAAAGCTTGAATATTATATGGATAAAAATGTTATTCAGGTTATACCACTTGCATATATGAGAGGTAGAACTATTAATAATGCTTTTGTGATCTTAGACGAAGCACAAAACTCCACTGCACTTCAAATGAAAATGTTTTTAACCAGACTTGGTCCAACCTCAAAAGCAGTTGTCACAGGAGACGTCACTCAGATCGATCTTCCTAAAAAAGAACAATCGGGTTTGATACAGGTTCAGGAAATTTTAAAAGATGTTGAAGATATTGCTTTTCTATATTTTGAAAAATCAGATGTAGTCAGGCACAAACTTGTCAAAGATATTATAAACGCGTATGAAAAATTTCAGGGCTGAGTTTTTAATTTCTTATCAGCCTGACTGAAAATGCTCCATCCACTTCATGTATATGGGGAAACAACTCAATGCATCCGGATTTATTCACAACTTTTTCCGTTACAAACTTTCGTGCATCATCAATAATGAACTCAGGATGCCTGGAAAGAAATAATTCCACAACATCCATATTCTCTTCTTTTTCAGTAGTACAGGTACTATATATAATTGCCCCTCCGTTATTAAGATATTTAATACTGTTATCTAATATTTCCAGTTGGAGTTTTTGAAGTTTTAAAATGTCGGAAAGTTCACGCTTCCATTTTATGTCAGGTTTTTTAGAAAGTACGCCAAGTCCGGAACATGGTGCATCAACAAGTATTTTGTTTGCCTTTCCCAACAAAGATTCCTTAAGTTCAACAGAATTTGGTTCATTGACATCATCATGGATTATCTTTGCATTATTTACTCCTAATCTTTCAACATTCTTGTTCATTACTTCTGAGCGGGATAAATATTTTTCTACAGCAATTATCTGACCTTCATTACCCATTAGTTCGGATATATGTGCGGTCTTACCACCTGGTGCAGCACACAGGTCCAGTATCAATTCATCTTTTTTAGGATCCAGGAGCATCGAAGCCAGCCCGGCACTTTCGTCCTGGATTGAAAAAAATCCCTGTTTAAAAAATTCGTCTGTGTAGATCTTAGACATTGTTTTGGTGGTGAAAAAATTATTTACGAAACTGCCTTTTTTATAATAAAGATTTTTTTCCTTCAGATAGTTTTCAAAATCCGCAGTCGATATTTTCAGATTATTTACCCGTAATGACATTACAGGTCGTTTGTTATTTTCTTCACAAAGCTTTACGGACTCATCAAAACCAAATCTTTTTATCCAGCGGTTAACCATCCAGTTTGGATGTGACTGGATTATGCCGAGATAATTCACTTCATCTATCTCGCGGGTTGGCCAGACAAGATTTTCAAGGGTCCTTATTATGGTTCTTAACAGGCCGTTTACTACACCGGCATGTTTTTCACCATGAATTCTTTTTATAAATTCTACTGCTTCATTTACTGCTGCTGAATATGGGATCTTATTTAAAAAAAGTATTTGATAAAGTGCAACCCTCATTGCGTTGCGTACTTCAGGCAGACACTTTTCATAATTGCCCCGATAAAAACCGTTAAGGAACCAATCCAGTCTCCGCATCCATCTTATAACGCCATGTGAGATCTCATTTAGCAATGCTTTGTCAAAATCATTTAGGGTATCATTTCTCAATTCCGCATCAATTAATTTTTCCAGGTAGGAATCTGTACGCTCACATCTGCATAGAATTTTTACTGCACAGGAACGTGCATCCGCATAAAGATTCTTCGTATATTCAATATTTTTCTTTGAAACTCCGTTACCCTGATGTTTAGGTACTAAGTCTTCTAGTTTTTGATTTTCCATTTATAGGTGCTTATGATTTCTTATTTGTTAAACGGGAAAATAATTATTCTCCTGCTGATATTAAATGAAATAAACTTACACGGTTCAATCCAGTATTTCAATTTCACACTCATCGATCGAATTCAAAAAATATTTTCCGTAAGTCTTAGTGATAACTCTGTTATCAAGTATAGCAATTATTCCATTGTCAGACTTATGCCGGATTAGCCTTCCTATACCCTGCCTGAATTTTAATATTGCTTCCGGTAAAGAATATTCAAAAAAACTGTTTCCGCCTCTTTGTTCAATAAATTCCATTTTTGCCTGAACTACAGGGTGGGACGGGACTTGAAAAGGCAGTTTTGTAATAATTAGATTGCTCAATGATTCACCCGGCACATCAACTCCCATCCAGAAACTATCCAGTCCGAATAATACAGAAGATATATCATTCCTGAAATGATTTAATAAGATACTTCTCGAATATCCTGTCCCCTGAATAAAAAGCTCGATCTGATTATCGGTAAGTTCATCCTTTATCTCATTACCAATAGTTTTCATCAGGTTGGAATTTGTAAAAAGTACTAAAGCTTTACCATTTGTTATTTTTATAAAATGCAGTATCCATTTTTTTAATTCATCGTTATAAATTAAATTATTTTCTTTAAGGGGAGTAGAGATTCCTTTTGGTATATAGATTTTAACCTGGCTGCTGAAATCAAACGGGGAATCCAGTTTCAATTCATTCACATTTTCACCTCCGAGTCTTTTTTTGAAATATTGAAAACTATTATTGACAGTGAGAGTAGCACTGGTCATTATGCAGGAGTTATTTGCACGAAATATATTATTTCTGAAAAAATCTGAAATATCAACGGGCGAAGAAGAAATACTGACATTGGATTCCGGCCTTTGTGACGATAGCTCTACCCAGTATACATAAGCATTTTCACGCGAATTCTTTTCCTGTTTTAAAAATTCATCCAGGACATAATTAAATTCTGTAAATCTTATAACAAATTCATTAAGCTCATTTTCCTGATTTTCATTTTTACAGGCAGGCCTCAGGGCTCGAAGGCTTAATATTAAATTCTCCAATTCTGTTTTAAGAATATTTTTTTCTATACCTTTTTCATAAACTCTTGACGTGAGGCTTTTTAATTTCCCGTCATTCATCGTGAATAAATTTTTGCGGAGACTTTGAAAAAATTGCTGGTTAAGATCCAGAAGATTTTGTATTATTGCCTGAATATGAAGGGAGGGAAGAGTAAGCAAAAACCCTTTTTTTTTCTGATGATTGTATAGTTTGTGCAATTGATACTTTATCATTTCACGTGAAACTGTTGGAGCGATATGATCAGTTGCCACCTGTTCGACAGTATGTGCTTCATCAAAAATTACAAAATCATTTTTGTAAAGGTATCCATCCCTTTCATCGGCGATCCCGTCAAACAGAGTAAAGAACAAATGATGGTTAACAACGATTACATCCGAAGTCGCAAGTTCTTTCTTTGCCTTCTGATAAAAACAATTTGTATCCTCCGATCCGCAGGTCTTCATTGTACAAATTCCTCTTTCGGAACAGACCATGCTCCAGACATTTTCGTTTATATGAAAATTTATGTCAGAACGCGTACCGTCTATAGTGGTCTTTGACCATGAATATATCATCTCAAGGTTCCACTGTTCATCTGTTTCAAATAAAGTATTTGAGGACTCAATTGCCCTTTGCAGTCTATTAGGACAGAGATAATTGTTTCTTCCCTTCAGCAATTTAGCAGTGAATTTAAGCGGGAGGATTTTCTGAATAAAAGGAATATCTTTGTTGATTAGCTGTTCCTGCAAATTTATTGTATAAGTTGAAACAATGACTTTCTTATCTTTCTTCTTTGCATAGTATATTGCTGGAATAAGGTATGCAAAGCTTTTGCCTATGCCGGTTGGAGCCTCAATAAATGTATGATATTTATTCTCCAGAGTATAATAAATATATTCCGACATTTCTTCCTGCTGTTTTCGATGTTCATAATTTTCAAAATGATCCGATAAAATTCCTCCGGGTGAAAAGAAATTAATAATTTCAGAGAGTATTTCGGTTGTGTCCGTCAAGATATTATTGAATTGTTTATGTTGATTAACTTTAAAATTTTCAAAACAAGTTATTAATAGCGATAAACATTTTAAATGCGAAAACTTTCACATTCCGAGATAGAGTCATCCAGAAAAAACCTGGAAGAGATAGGTTCATACCGGCGCAATCCTGTATTTGTTGTCTGCGATAATATCAGAAGTATTTTCAATGTAGGATCGATCTTCAGGACTTCAGACGGTGCCTTTATTGAAAAATTATATTTAACAGGCTATACTCCATATCCACCCCGCAAGGAAATTGAAAAAGTTGCTTTGGGTGCAACGGAAAGTGTTCCCTGGGAATATTATAAAGATCCGCTTGAGATTGTCATGAAACTAAAAAAGCAAAAAATTAAAATAGCTGTTCTCGAAATTACTGATAATCAAAATTTAATATGGAACATTGAAAAAAATGATTTTCCGATTTGTTTGGTACTGGGCAATGAAATTTCAGGTGTATCGAAAGAAATAATTGATATAGCTGACACTTCATTTGAAATACCTATGTTGGGAATGAAACAGTCTTTGAATGTTTCAGTTGCATATGGAGTTGCCGTGTATGAGATGGTAAAAAAATTAAATAATACAACTCAATACCCATAGTTAATATCATTGACATTTCTGCCATAAAACAAGAATTTTACATAATTAAAAACCGATATGAAAAAAACTATTGCAATGATGTTCGCATTTGTACTGATCTCAAACATTACATTTGCACAATTCAAAGGATATGACGATAAAGGCCCTTCTTCATACAAAAAATCAAACAATCTTTTACTGGGATTCATAAACCCCAAAAATTTTACCATGAAACACTCTTTCAATGTATCGATGATGACTACCGGTCAGGGAAACATTTCATTGACATCATATATTAATACTATGAGTTATAAAATTTCAGACAAATTTGATGTAAGTGCTGATGTTAAATTTCAATATTCACCGTTTGCATCTTCAAGACTGGGACTGAATTATTCAAATTCTATTCAGAACAATCTGTCGGGAGTTTTCTTATCAAGAGCATCTCTGAATTACAAAATATCAGACAATGCTTCTTTTAATTTTCAGTACAGGCGTTACGATGAAAGTGATTATTTTAATGACTATTATAACCCGTTTTCAGCTTATTCAAGGAACAACAGATTCTCAGATTCTTCTTGGAAATAGTCATTGACTTAAATACTTTTTATTTCAGACCGAAAGTAAATAATGCTTTCGGTTTTTTATTATATAAAATATATTGAAGAAAGGCTTACTCAATTATATTCTAAACGGTGCAATTATTGTTTTCCTTATACTCGTTGGATATTTCGGATTTTCGCTCATCAACAATTCCATTAAGAACGATTCTGTAAAAGAAATAACGGACACTTCAAAGACATTAACCAATCAGCCAAATCTCTCCATCCAGATGGATGTACAAAACGGGACAAATGAAAACGGCATAGCATCACAAATAACTGAATATTTAAGAAAGAGCGGTATGGATGTTGTTGAAATGGGAAATTACAAATCTAAAGATATAGAAAAAACACTTATAATTGACAGAAGCGGTGATAAAAATAAATCGAAAAGGGTTGCAATGATACTTGGCGTAGGTGAAAGAAATATTATACAGCAAATGAATAACAGTCTTTACCTCGATCTTACAGTTGTAATTGGAAAAGATTACAAAGAATTAAAACCATTTTTAGAAAAGAAGAAATAAAAAATTATGGATTCAAAAGAACTGGCGTTGCAGATCTCTGAACTTATGCTGCAGAAAAAAGGAAATAAGATAGTAATAATGGACCTTAGAAAACTTACAACGGTTACAGATTTTTTTGTGATCTGTTCAGCTTCGTCCGACACACAGGTAAAGGCCATATCTGATTTTATAAAAGAAGGTACAAAGATATTAGATGAAAGTCCCTGGCACAATGAAGGATATGCTAACATGAGCTGGGTACTTCAGGATTTTGTAAATGTTGTAGTTCATATTTTCCTGGAAGACACAAGAAATTTTTATAATCTTGAAGGCCTCTGGGCTGATGCAGAGATCACAGAAGTTAAAGATGAATAGGAATGGTGCAAAAGAAACCAAAACTTCTATTTACCATTGGGGATCCAAATGGGGTCGGTCCTGAAATAATATTAAAGATCTTTCAGGATTTAAACTCCAATGATAAATATAATTTGAAAATTACCGGTGCCAAGACAATCCTTGACTCTTACTCCTCGCTTTTAAACCTACCTGAAATTTCCCGGCAGAAAATTATTGAAATTCCTTTACCAAAAAAATTCAAGTTAACACCAGGCAAAATTGACAAGGCTGCAGGCAAAATTTCCGGGGATGCAATTAAACTTGCGACAGAACTTTGCATGAAAAAAGAATTTGATGCTCTGATAACAATGCCAGTATCAAAAGAAGCTTTGAATGTTGGCGGTTATGATTATCCAGGTCATACTGAAATGCTAACAAAATTAACAAAGTCAAATGATACTGTGATGATCCTTTACTCTGAAGAATTTTCGGTTGGTTTAATAACGGGACATATCCCTTTAAAAGAAGTCAGCAAACAACTTAACAAAAAACTTATCTTTTCCAAAACAATTACCGTTAATAACTCACTGGTAAAAGATTTCAAGATAATAAAACCGAAAATTGCATTGCTCTCGCTGAATCCACACGCAGGCGACGGAGGACTGATCGGTAACGAGGAAATAAAATTTATTAAACCTGTTATTGAAGAAATGAACTCGATGGGATTTAATGTAAGAGGACCTTTTTCCTCAGATGCTTATTTTGCAAACAAGTCTTATAAGAAATTTGATATGACAATTGCAATGTACCATGATCAGGGACTTATACCGTTTAAGATGATCTCATTTGGCAGAGGTGTAAATTTTACGGCCGG
>JBDSYA010000219.1:0-5820 GCA_039925865.1 Ignavibacteria bacterium | reverse complement strand
AAAATTTATAAAAGTTTTCTACAGATAGAATTTCTGTTTGCCTGAAGATCTGTTTTATATGTTTATCCACCGGCATTGAACGCTAAAAAAAAAAGTGTATCTGGTATAGATACACTTTTTTCATTCTTAACTGTGTTGTTCTCCGGAATTTATGTTGTTTCTCTTTAAATACCGGTAAAATATAAAATTACCTTTTAAAATCATTAATTTAAAATAAAAACGTTATGAAGTAAAAGCAAGATATTAAGTTTACAAAATTGGTTAATCTATTTTATTCAATATAAATAGGAATTTAACTTCAGATATTTACGTGAGTTAAAGTAGTTATGAATTACTGCATTACTAAATGATGATTTAGATCTTTAAACGCTTAAACAGCTTTTGAATCGGTTTTGCATTATGCATTATATAAAAATGTAACGAAGGAACACCTTTATTGAGCAGATCTTCACATTGTCTGGCTGCCCATTCAACTCCAACATCAATTACATGTTCAGGCTTGGCTTCAAGTACTTCTGAAGAAAGTTCATCAGGAATTTCAATAAAGAAATTTTTTGGAACAGATGTCAGCTGACCTTTTGCAGTTAAAATTTTTAATCCCGGAATAATTGGTGCTTTGATGCCTTCGCTCCTGCATCTTTCAACAAAATCAAAATAATATTTATTATTGTAAAACATTTGTGTTACTATGTAATCCGCTCCCGAATTAACCTTCTCTTTCACGTACTTAACATCAACGGTCATGTTTGGTGCTTCGAAATGCTTTTCCGGATATCCTCCAACACCAATACAGAAGCCGGTTGGCGCTGCATCAAGAAGTTCATTCTCAAGATATCTTCCGTTGTTCATATCACAGATCTGCTTTACCAGATCAACTGCAAAAATATTTGATGATCTTCCCTGAGGAACAGGTTTTACATATCCGAGATCATCACCTCTTACAGCAAGCACATTTTCTATACCCAGATAATTCAGCTCGATCAATGCATCTTCAGTTTCCTCTTTTGTAAATCCATTGCATAGTATATGAGGCACTGTATCAACGTTAAATTTATTTTTTATTGCAACGCTGATTCCTATTGTTCCCGGCCTTTTTCTTTTTACTTTTTTCCTGATCCCGCTCAGAGTTTCTTCATAGTGAACTTCCGCAGAGTGAGAGGTAACATCAATGAAAGGAGGATTAAATTTCATCAGCTCATCAATTATTGCAAATAATTGCTTAATGTCTCCGCCTCTTTGCAGAGGTATTATTTCATAACTTATAAATGGGTTCTTTGCCTTGGCAATATGTTCAATGACTTTCATAATTTAACCTGATGCGCAGGTTTCTTTCACTCCTTCTTAAATGTTAATTTTGAGCACTTGGATGCAGATGAAATCCGCCTTCCAGTATTATTTTACTGTTACCGGTTTTAATGTTTACAATACCGATATTTGTTTTTGTCTCCGTGCCGGCGTCATAAATTATTTTGTCATTGTCCATCCATTGAAACGTTCCGACACTGCCGCCATTGATATTCAGATCTTTTTTCCCGTTGCCTTCAGAATCCATAATGTACAAAGATACATCACTGCCATTTATTACCACAAATGAAATATTCTTACCGTCAGGAGAAAATCTCGGTACATTTGAACTCCCCAAACCTTTGGTAAGTGAGGTTTCGTTTCCATTTACATTTAGCTTGACGGTGCCTTTTAAATTATTGTCAAAACTTGAATAAATAATTTTAGTGCCGTCGGGTGAAATATCAGGTTCAAGATTAGCTTCATTATTATTACTGATTTGTTTTAAATAATTTTCTGTTGTATCATTCAGATCTGCTGCAACTATCACTTTAGATCCGGCTTCAAACGTGGAATAAATAAGCGTGTTACCGTCCTTTGATAAAACCTGCATATTTGAATAACCGCCTCCCGAAACAAGTGACGGTTCAGTCCCATACTGCGCTGTGTCAATAACAAATATCGAAAGCACTTGTTCATATTCGCCGTTAAACATGATCTGGTCACCGTCAGGCAGAAAGAAAGGATTGTAACCGCTCCATAAATAAAAAGGAGTTATAGGAGTAGAACTCTCAGCATTTCTTATCAGATAAATTAATCCTTTGTCAGAATAAAACACTAATTGTTTTCCGTCCGGCGACCATCTTGGTTTCATACAATTTTCCTCAAGGTCGGTCAACTGCTTTATACCGGAACCATCTTCATTCATTGTAAAGATCTGCAAAAAACCAGACCTGCTTTGATTAGAACAATATGCAATTTTCTTCTGGGCAAAACTAATATTTGTAAATAATACGATTGAAAGTATAAATATTTTTATTAAGTGCATTATAAATTTAAATTTAAATAGTTTGTAAAATACTTAAGATTAATTTTTTATTAAAGAGATTTTGTGATCTGTTAATTATGGATCTATTCTTTGTTGTAAGTTGAATTAAAATTTTATTCCATTCCTATTTTTGTTTGCTTAAACAATATCTTTTTCTTCCATATACTGCAGCTGATAAAGCTTATAATACAAACCGTTTTTTTCAAGCAGCTCCTGGTGTGTTCCCATTTCTTTTATTTCTCCTTTATGCATTACGATTATCTTGTCGCAGGTTTGGATTGTTGAAAGCCGGTGAGCAATAATTATTGATGTCCTTCCCTCGATAAGAATTTTTATTGCTTTCTGAATAAGTATCTCCGTATTGGTATCAACGCTTGATGTTGCTTCATCAAGTATTAATATTCTTGGATCATATGCCAGTGCCCGTGCAAATGAGATCAGCTGCTTTTGCCCGACTGATAATGTAGATCCTCTCTCGTTGACTTTATGGGCAAGACCTTCAGGCAAAGAATTTATAAAACTTCTCAGGCCGACATTGTCTACTGACTGATTGATCCTTTCTTCAGTTATACTTTCATTCCCGAGAGAAATATTTGATCGTATATCACCTGAAAACAGAAAAACATCCTGCAGGACTATAGCAATGTTTTTTCGTAGATCCTTCTGACTTAATTTCCCGATATCAATACCGTCAAGGCAGATCGAACCTTTATTGATTTCATAAAATCTGGAAAGCAGATTTATTATAGTTGTCTTCCCCGCTCCGGTTGCGCCAACGAATGCAACCTTTTCACCTTCATTGATCCTGAATGAAATATTTTTTAAAATATGATCTTCTTTAGTGTATGCAAACCAAACATTTTTAAATTCAATATCACCCCTCACATTTTTCAAAATTACAGGATCTACGGGATCTATAATACGAGGAGCTTCATCAAGCAAAGCAAATATCCTTTCACTTGATGCCATGGCGGTCTGGAGAATATTATATTTTTCGGAAAGATCGCGGATAGGGCGAAAAAACATTTCTGTGAACTGTATGAATGAAACTAAAATTCCAATTGATACTGCACTTTGAACAACCTGTCCGCCGCCGTACCATATAATCAGGCCTGCCGATACAGCACCTATTAATTCAACGATCGGAAAGAAAACCGCATAATAAAAAACACTTTTTTTATTTTCATTGGTGTGCTCGCGGTTAATTTTTTCAAAGTCGTCAACCGTTCTTTTTTCTTTTACAAAATATTGGGAAATAGTAATGCCCGTAATATGCTCCTGTATATACGAATTCAGTTTGGCGATGAGGATTCTTATCCTCCTGTATGAATCACGTACTCGCTTTCTGAAAATGGATGTCGCGTAAATCAGAACAGGCAAAATTGATAATGTAACCAGCGCCAGCGTAAAATCCATTGAGAACATAAAATATAAGATCCATAAAATGAGAAAAATATCTCCGAAGGCAGTTACAAGTCCTGATGAAAAAACTTCAAATAAAACTTCCACATCTCCTGTAACTCTTGTCACTGTTCTGCCGATCGGATTTCTGTCAAAAAATCTAAGATCTAAAGTTAATATATGGTCGAATATTTTTTTTCTCAGATCATAAATAATTTTTTGACCGATCCAGCTTGTCAGATATGTCATTGCATATTGGATGAAGCCTTGCAATACAAGCGTTCCCATCATGATCAGTATAATTGTCTGCAGTCCCGGAAAATCTTTATTCATAATCTTTTCATCAATTGCGATCGGGGTTAATCTCGGCCGTAATGCTGCAAGCGCAGAGATTGTGATGGTCAGTACGGTGGCAATTATAATATATTTTCGGTACGGTCGGAAGTAGGATAACAGGCGCTTCATTATTCGCTTATCAATAGCCTTTAAAAGTACATCATCCTCGGACTTGTTTATGATCTGATCTGCCAATTAATCTATCTCTTTGATTTCTTCTTCGAGCAGTTGCTTGGTAAAAATGTCATTGTAAATTCCTCCAAGTGCAATGAGCTCATTATGGGTGCCTTCCTCTTTTATTTCGGATTCATTAAGCACAATTATATTGTTTGCATTTTTTATTGTGGAGATTCTGTGTGATATAATTATACTGGTCCTGTCATTCATTATCTTTTTTAATTCACTGAGTATTTCCTCTTCCGTTTTAGTATCTACGGCTGATAAAGAATCATCGAGAATTAATATTTCAGGACGCTTATATATTGCGCGGGAGATCGAAGTCCGCTGCTTCTGTCCTCCCGACAGTGTAATGCCCCTTTCACCGATAACTGTTTTGAACTGATCGGGAAATCCTATAACATCTTTGTAAAGGCCTGCAATTTTAGAAAATTCAATAACGTCATTGTCATCAACTTCATTTTTCGAATACGCAATATTTTTTTCTATCGTATCTGAAAACAAAAAAGATTCCTGCGGTACAACTCCAATGGATTCCCTGAGAATTTTCAAAGGAATTTTTTTTATATCATGACCGTCAATATAAATATTGCCTTCTGTTGTATCCCAAATCCTTGGAATAAGGTTTATCAATGTACTTTTGCCTGATCCTGTTTGTCCTATGATTCCCAGGGTGGTTCCTTTCCTGATCCTGAGATTAATATTTTTCAGCACAAAATTATTCGATAAAGGATATTTGAAAGAAACATTTTTAAATTCAATTTCGCCTTTGATATCTTCTGATTTGATTTCATAATTTGTACTTTTATCATCATTAATATCGGGCTGCGTGTTAATAATATTCATCACTCTCTGCATTGAAGGCGCTGCCCTTTGTATCAGATTTATTATCCAGCCAAATGCTATCATTGGAAATGTAAGCTGCCCGAGATAAATCACAAATGAAGAGATGTTGCCAATTGTTAAAGTCCCTTCCATTACTTTAATGCCTCCAAAATAAATTACAATTATTATGGAAAGGCTTGTAAGCAGGAACATCATTGGAAAAGAAAATGACTGCACCTTCGCAAGCAAAAGATTTTTCCCCTGATAATCCAATGATATTTTGTCAAACTCTTTTGTTTCATGCTTTTCGCGAACATAAGATTTTATGACCCTGATACCGGATAATACTTCCTGAGCTCTTGTTGTAAGGTCTGAAAATGTTTCGTAAACTTTGAGAGACCTGTTAAATGTGAGCTTGCCGACTTTGTAAACAATTAGTGTAATGAATGGAAGCGGCGCTAATGCCAGTATTGTTACTGACGGGCTTAGCGAGAATAAAATTATTAAAGTTACAACAGTCCTGGTGAATGTCTGCAT
Organism: Ignavibacteria bacterium; assembly: GCA_039925865.1. Classification (GTDB taxonomy): domain Bacteria; phylum Bacteroidota; class Ignavibacteria; order Tepidaquicellales; family Tepidaquicellaceae; genus JBDSYA01. The sequence continues at coordinate 212 of JBDSYA010000219.1, read as the reverse complement.
GGAATACATAATTCCGGGTCCGACAAAATTTCGAATGTTACTAATGTCGTTAGTTGCATGCGCCATTATATCACCTGTCGAACGGGTGTTGTAGAATGTTCGTGATAATGTCTGAAGATGCGCGAAGAAGTCGTGGCGGAGATCATTTTCAATTTCTCTTGAAACTACAATTATATTTTGACGGATCAGAAACAGAAAAATACCGCTTGTTA
>JBDSYA010000218.1:0-7727 GCA_039925865.1 Ignavibacteria bacterium | reverse complement strand
CTGATACTTCACCCTCTGTAACTGAACCGTCTCCGAGTGAACAAACTACAACGGATCTTTCTTTCGAATTCAATAAATTCACCGATTCAAGATATGATATTCCGTGAGCCATACCTGTAGCCGGAATTGCTTGCATCCCGGTGGCACTGGATTGATGCGGGATTTTTGGAAATCCGTCTCGTTTCAAAGATGGATGTCCGTAATAAGTGCGGCCTCCTGAAAACGGATCATCTTTTTTTGTCAAAAGTTGCAGCATTAGTTCATACGGCTGCAGACCCATTCCAAGCAAAATAGATTCATCTCTGTAATAGGGACTTATGTAGTCGATTTCCTTCAACTGCATGCCGACGGCAAGCTGAATGGCTTCATGACCGCGGGAGGTTGAGTGTACATATTTACAAATTTGCCGGTTCTCATCGTAAATTTCGGCCATTCTTTTGGATGTGCACATTGAGGCATATGCTTTGAGTAAAATTTCTTTTTCAATCATTTATATATTTTTAAAAAATACTTTTCAAAATAGAAACTATATATTTTTATACAATGCAAAATGAATTTGAAAACTATGATAAAGCATAGTGTCCAAAACGTTTTTCAAAGTAATACATTGTTTAAACTGTAATATAGAATTGGAGAAATAATTTTTCATCAGCGGGAGGTTTTTCTTTTGCAAGCTTTTCTTTCCCCGAAGGGGTGGATTCCCATGACCTATCAAAAGAAAAGCGGATGAAATCGAAACTAAAAATACAAATTTATAAAATTGCATTGTTTTGGACGGATGTAGATAAAGGTTGACATAGATTATGAAATATAATTAATAGATATATGTTTCGAAAAAAACTTTTTAACTTACTTTCATAGCCCGCAGGGTTTAAATTTTTGTCAATTTATTTAAACATACATAATGATCACTAATCAGGAATTAGATCAACTAAAAGAAGCGAAGAAATTGTTAGAACATCCGGCTTTTCTAATGGAGCTGTCAAATATAATCGGTAAGCCGATTGAAAAAGTATATTCCCTGTTACCTGTTAAATTTCAGGAGGGTGCAGGCAGCCTGGCAAAAAAAGTTTTGTTGAAATCTCTTAATATTCTCGTTTCAAAAATGAACAACAATAATTCGAAATCCAACAATCTGTTTCATAAAATGCTTGTTACAGGTACAGGATCAGCAGGAGGTTTTTTCGGATTACCGGCGCTTGCAATTGAACTGCCAATAACAACTGCTATTATGCTGCGCTCCATTGCCGATATTGCAAGGAGCAAGGGTTTTGATATTAACGATTCAGAAACCAAACTTGCGTGTCTTGAAGTATTCGCCCTTGGCGGAAATTCAAAAAGAGATGATCTTTCCGATAATGCTTATTATTTAACGCGGGCAGCTCTTGCTCAGACCTTAAAAGAAGCAAATAAATATATTTTGCACAAAGGGATCATTAAGGAAAGCGCGCCTGCTGTTATGGGTTTTATTTCAAAAGTAGCATCACGCTTTGGAATAATTATTTCGGAAGGAGCTGCAGCAAAATCAATTCCTATAATCGGAGCTGCTTCGGGAGGAGCAATCAATTATGTTTTTATGAATCATTTTCAGAAAATGGCTCAGGGACATTTTACAGTAAAGCAATTAGAAAATAAATACGGACAGGAAAAAATCGAGAACTTATATAGAAGTTTATAAAATTATTATTGACATTAAGGTATTGCAGAAGATTAAATATCGTTAAAAGAATTCGCCTTAAATTATAAATTTTTTGTTATTAATAAATTTTATATCTTACCTTAGATAATTAAGGTCTATGCAAACTATAAGTTCAACATTCTTTATTGCCCGCGAAGGTAATGTATATCAGGATCTTTTCAAGCGCGTACGAATCATGCCGCTGTACTGTTTTCCGCACATAAAGGATATGAATTGCAATTTAAAAGAGCACACATCCAGATTCTTTATTCATATGGATTTTGATGCCTTTTATGCTCAGGTTGAACAGCGCGATAATCCGAAGTTAAAAGGAAAGCCTGTTTCAGTGGGAGGTATGGAAGGAGCAAAAGGAATTGTGATGACAGCTTCTTATGAAGCAAGAGCAGCAGGCGTAAAAACGGGTATGTCTGTTCTTGAAGCCAAAAAGTTTTGTCCTGATCTAATTTCACTCTCATGCTATGGACCTAAATAAGAAGCAATAACTTTGAACCTTCTCAGGGCATTAAATGAATTTGCACCTGAAGAATGTATTTAGCAATACAGCATTGACGAGTGTTTTGTTGATCTTACGCCGGTTGTCCGTAATTATGATGAAGCCAAAAAACTGGGAATTCAAATAAAAAAAAGGATCCGTGAGCTTGAAGATCTAACTGTCTCTATGGGTATATCATATAATAAAACCTTTGCAAAGCTTGCTACAAAAATCCGTAAGCCTGATGGTTTGAGTATTGTTACATTGGAAAATAAAAAAAGTGAAATTTATTCAATGCCCGCATGCAAAGTATGGGGCGTAGGAAAGCGAATTGCTTTTTCGATTGGAAGCTATGGGAATCAACACTATTGGTGATCTTGCGGAGAGTTCTGATTTTTCTATGAAAAAAGAATTTGGTGTGAACGGTATAATATTCAGAAAACTTGCCCGGGGAGAAGATACTTCCGAAATAACTTTAAAAACGAAACCTGAAAAATCGCTGACGCATCATCATACTATGTCAAAGCCTATTTACAAATCCTGTGACATTAAAAAAGAACTAAGAAGAATAGTTGAATATATTTGCCGTAAGCTACGCTCAAAAAATCTTCTCACAGGTCATATTCATCTTTCATTAAGATTTGAGAATTTGCGTTATGATTCAGGAGATTTAAAATTAACCGGTTATACAAATGCAGACAGGGAAATTTTTAATTCTGCCTTATTGGTCTTTGAAAAACTTCACAATCCCTCTGTAAAACTCAGGGCAAGACAATTAGGTCTGGGAGTTTCGGATCTTCACACAGACGATAAGAGTATAAATCTTAATCTTTTTCGTAATGAACATTCCCTGCCTTATTATGCATTGGATAAAATAAAATCAAAATACGAAGAGAAAATCTTCAGGGTAGGACTGGATAGTTAAATCTTATGTTCTTCCAGTTTTACATTCTTCAGAAATTTTCCTAGTTCATCATTTTCATATGCACCATAAGCATCTATTACCACACCTCTTACACCATTATAGCTTTTAATTCCAAACATTATTGCCATATCATCCGGATTTGAATAACCCTCAAATCTGTAGACCTTTTCAATTGAAAGATCTTCGGGTCTGTAAGTTTCATTTGTGTTCTTTGAAAAAAGTCCCTCATTAGTGAGAATAAAGTCGTCGGTATATCCATTTTTCCTAAGCTGATCAAGGATCAAAATTAAAGGAGTCATATAATTTTCATTAGCCATAATAATTTTTCTTGGTTAGCTGTTAATTAGTTTGTCTTAAAGGTTTCAGGCCATCAATGCTCACAACGAATTCAAAAATTTCTGAGGAGTTAATTTTAAAGAACCGTTGTTGTGCAAAACTTAACCATGATTGTATGCACTGCCCTGTTTTCTCAAACACTAATTTATCGGAAATAATATTTCCTCTTTTTTGAATTTCCAAAATCATTTTATTTTTTACGCGAATCAATAGGTTCTTGAATGACCCTTGCTCCGGCACCGAAAGTTAAATAACTCCATATCCATGTGATAAATATTGTGATTTTATTTTTGAAACCAACCTGATAATATAAATGAACAAACAGCCAGGCAAGCCAGCCTAATATTCCTGTCATTTTAAAAGAACCGTATTCCGCAATTGCAACTTTCCTCCCGATCGTTGCCATGTTACCTTTATTGATATAATGAAATGGTTTATTTTTTTTGCCGTCCAGTTCATTGATAATAAAGTTCGCAACATATCTTCCCTGTTGCATTGCCACCGGGCTTAATCCCGGAAGTGGCTTCCCGTAGTTGTCTTTTTGAAATGCCATGTCGCCGATAATGAAAATTTCAGGAAAGCCGGCCACTGAACAATATTCATTCACGGCAACTCTTTTGTGTCTGTCGATTTTAAATCCCAGATTTTGTGTCAATGATACAGGCTCTACACCTGCAGCCCAGATTATTATATTAGCATCAAATATTTTTTCGCCATCAAGAGTTTTAACAAAGACCTTTTTCTCCTCAATGTTCACGACCCGGGTATTGAGCAATACTCTAACCCCTCTTTTTTCAAGTTGATTTTTTGTATAAATTGAAAGTGACCTGTCAAAACTCTGGACAAGATCAGATCCTCCTTCAATTAAAATAATTTCAGCTTTTCCCGTGTCAATATTTCTAAAATCTTTACGAATAATATTACGAGATAATTCTGCAATTGAGCCTGCAAGTTCAACTCCCGTAGGGCCTCCGCCTATTATAACATATTTTAAAAGTTTTCCTGAATTTTCAGGATAATTCTCTGCATCTTCAAATGAAAGCAGTAAACGTTTCCGTATCTCAAGTGCGTCTGTCAGATTTTTCAAACCGCTTGTATATTTTTTCCATTCATCGTGTCCGAAGTAACCGGTTTTTGCTCCCATTGACAAAATAAGGAAATCATATTTCATTGACCTCTCACTGAAATATATTGTTTTATTCTCTTTATCGATACCGGTAACTTCATCCATTACAACAGTTACATTTTTGTATTTTTCTGTTAATGAACGGGAAGGTATTGCAATATCAGCCGGGCTCAATACAGCCGTCGCGATTTGGTAAAGCAAAGGCTGGAATAAATGGTGATTTGTCCTGTCGATCAGAGTTATCCGGATATCTTTATTTTTCTCAGCTAATTTTTTTACTGCCTGAAGTCCTCCAAAACCTGCTCCAACTATTACAACGTTTATTTTATTTTCCATAATTTTGCTGAAAATACTTTATACATACATATAATTAAACTTAATTATCCGAGTATAAATCTGTGTTATCGTTATTGTTAATAAAAAATTATTATGGTTGAAAGAATGCTTTTGAAAATCCGAGTGAACCGATAATGCACATTGCAGACAGTAATTCTAATTCGTTACCTGAAACTATGCTATCTCCTGCTTTCCCTGAGCATCATGATTCCGGCTAATAAAAAGAAAAATGCTGAAACTATAAAGGTGGCTTCAATTGAAATGAGTTTTAGAATTATGTATCCAATGAATGGGGCAAATGTTCCGCGAACTCCGGTGAGTGTTATATGAACCGCCTGATAATTTGCAACTTCATTGTGCGGCGCATAAAATATCGAACTCAAATTCCACGATAATGATACGCCGCTCATTGCAATTCCAAAAAAGAAGTAAGTCAGATATAAAAGTAGTTCCGGTGAAACAATATTATTATCAATTCCAAAATATTTTATTGACAGCATTAAAAGCGGATATGTGATCAGAAATAGAAATAAATAGCCGCAGAATTTTGTGGGATTACCGACGCCGTGTATCCTTCCCATGATCGGAGTAAAAATTATAGTAGCTGTGTAGAAAACCAATCCTTTGGCTATGGAGATCGGAGCATATTCAAGATTAAGATATTGAACTAAAAAAATTGGAACAGCAGGACTCGCGATCATAAAAGCCATACCGTATAAAAAGAAATAAATTTCAAACCTGAAGAAAGGTTTGTTTTCCTTGAATATTTTGACAAGGTTTCTTACAGGAAGTATTATCACATCTTTTATAAACCCCGCGGTAATGACTCCGGCAAATTTTTGTACTCCGTGCGGTACCGCTAAATTTCCCATCTTAATCATTTTGGCAAGATTGATATAAGCGAGTATATCAAAGATCCCGGCAATCGGATAAAAAACTTTATAAAGCTGATAATTCAGATCAAGTATGTATCCGAGTAAAGTTGTAATCACGAGGACTGCTATTGTATATAAACTGGAAGCATATGAATAGAGAGTACTTCTTTTTTCGTCAGTGTAATTATGTTTGAAGACCGTATTCCAAGAGGGCTTGATCAGAGAATCTGTATAACTAACTGCAGCAATACAGAAAATAAAAAAGTTAGGTGTTTCAAAGAAAGGAATTATCAGCAGGAATGATCTGCTGAATACAGCCATTGTAATTATTGTTCTTGATTGATTATTTGATCTGTTAATGATTTCCGGTCCGTATATGGAAAATAAAAAAGCCGAACTGGTTAGGAAGATCAGTATCGTTACCTGGAAATCTGAAGCAAGAAGTGATTTTTTGAGTATGACTTCCTGAAGCATCAGAATGCCAAATGAAAGTCCGTTGAACAGCTGTGAAATGAGATGAAGGCGAAATGTCTTTTTCTCTATCGAGTGTATATCCCGAGGAATAAAAGTACTTATGTTATTATTTTTAGCCGATGTTCAGACCTTTCTCGATTTGATCGTGATGGAGTTCAATAATTATATCTGGATATTTTTCTAATAAATGTGCTTTGGTTTTTTCAGCTGCATAAACAGATCTGTGCTGTCCTCCCGTACAACCAAAACTTATCATCAAATTTGTGAAATTTCTTTCAAGATAATTTTCTATTGCAGGATCGATGATGTCATAAACATTCTTTAAAAAGTTTTGCATTTTCTCTTGCTCGTCCAGAAAAATTATTACATTTTTATCAATACCTGTAAGCTTACTGAATTCCTCTTTCCTGCCCGGATTATAAATAAATCTGCAGTCGAAAATAAATCCGCCTCCGTTTCCTTTTGTGTCGATTGGTATTCCGCATTTTTTATAACTGAAAGAATGTAGCTGTATCGTTAATGGCATGTATTTTGAAATTCAATTTTAAATTAACTTTAAATAAAATTACCCAAGTTGATCGCTTCATTCTTCTAGCAAATTTTTCGCCACGAATTACACGAATTGAAGCGAATTTATAAAAATATGTTTTTTTGAAATTCTACAAAATTAGTGAAATTCGTCTCAGGATTTAACATTCAAGTTATAAGAGGTCAGCTTAAATAAAATTATTATTCACTAAACAAATCTATCTGACCTTTTAAATTCCTTCTGAAATGTTCAGTTGATAAAGGGATTTTTTCTAAATTGAAATTATATTTTTTACAATTTGTCTCAAAAATTTTCTGAACGGTACCGGCCCATTCACCTTCTCCTGTCATCCTTGTTCCAAATTTGCTGTTGTAAAGATTATCTCCGTTCAATTCCTTTATTCTGTTTATGATCTTATTAGATCTCTCGGGAAATTCTCTCCTGACCCACTCAACAAAAAGATCTTTAACATCATGTGGAAGCCTCAGCATTACTATCCCCGCATGTTTTGCTCCTCGTAAAGAAGCTTCTTTTAATATTGAAGGTATCTCTTCATCCGTAAGCCCCGGAATCACAGGTGCAAAATTGATCCCTGTTGATATTCCGTTAGCTGAAAGAAATTCTACTGTCTGTAATCTTCTATCCGGAATTGAAGTTCGCGGCTCCATCTTCCTTTGTATATCTTTTTTTAAAGATGTAATTGAAATTATGACTCTAACAAGATTAAACTTTGCCAGCTCTTTTAAAATATCTACATCCCTCTGAACTAAAGCATTTTTTGTTATTATTGCAATTGGATTTCTGAATTTCAGAAAAACTTCAAGACAGCTTCTTGTGATCCCTAATCTTCTTTCAACAGGCTGGTAACAGTCTGTATTTCCTGAAAAAATAATCGACTGCGGCTTCCAGCTTTTCTTTGAGAAGGCTTCTTCCAGTAATTTTGCAGCATCTTTCT
>JBDSYA010000217.1:0-7779 GCA_039925865.1 Ignavibacteria bacterium | reverse complement strand
GTCAAAGAACTGGAACAAAACATAATTAAGTTTGATCTGAAACACATCTGCAACACAGGAGGCATTTTAAATTTCAACGATTCTTTTTTTAATATGGTAAGACCCGGCATTTCTCTGTACGGATATTATCCCGACAGAAAAAGAAAAGTCAAAGATATCGGCATAAAGCCTGTAATGACTTTAAGATCCAGGGTGAAATTTATTAAAGAGCTGGAAAAAAACCAAAGCATATCTTACGGCAGAAAATATTTTACAAAACGAAAAACGAGGATTGTGTCAATACCCATTGGTTACGGAGACGGATATTCCAGATTACTTACTAACAGATCAAGCGTAATTATAAAAGGTAAAAAATTCAAAACTGCTGGAACAGTTTGTATGGACTGGATCATGTCAGAAATTGGCAACAATTCAACAATAAAAACCGGCGATGAAGTAATTTTATTTGGGAAAGATTATCCTGCGGATGAATTATCTGATCTTACGGGCACGATCCCATATGAAATAATTTGCAATGTTTCGTCAAGAGTACAGAGAATTTATACTGAAGAATAATCCGAAAAACATGAATGTGATCAGGAAAACAGATTATCTGAAATTCGTATTTCATAAAGCAAAAAATGATCTTGCCCGTTATAATATAAACAACCCCGATAAGGAACTCATAGACAAACTTTTTGGAAAGTTGATCCGCTCAGAGAACCTATTGCGTGATCTCTTCATACTTTCTCACGTCAGTGAATTTAAGAACATCGGTAAATACTTTATTTTTATCGTTAAAAAAATTGAAGATGATGTTATTAATTTTGAAAACCTTTCACTTAATATACAGGCCGATACAGAATATCTGGAAAACGAACTTTTAAATTATTTTTCGAATCCTCAGTTAAGTAAAAAAAGTTTTTTCAGGAATGAAGACACAAGCATTGCTGATAAAGACCCGGAAATTGAAAAGCCGGGAAATGAAATAAAAGAGGAAGTTTTTTTTGTGAATTCAGACTCAGTCGATACGCACGAGGAACCGGAGATTATATTATTTAAGAAGAATTATCTTGAACTGATCCAATCTGATACTAATGAAGAGATAGTGTATGAGCTTCCTGAAACCGGAAAAAACACTGAGGAGAATGTTTATGAACTTCCGGAACAAGAAGACTTAGGTGCATCATCAAGTGAATCTGCGGATGATTCAACAGAGGAAAAAAATCTCGATGAGAATCACGATGAGCATCAAGAAGAGCATCCATTCAATAAAGAGGATATTAAATCAATAGCCAAAGATCAGACAAAGGTTAAATTCAAAGAGTCTAAGGAAACCACTCCAGAAGCTGAAGTAACGCTGTTTGCACAGACTGGTCAAGACAAGATAATTGAAAATAAGAACGATCCAGAAACAAATGAGAAAATTCAATTAAGTGAAGACATAAAGGAAGAATTAAAATTATTTAAAGAAGAACAACAAGAAGATCAGCAAGAAGAACAACAAGAACAACAAGAACAACAAGAAGAAGAACACGAAGATGAGCTGAATGGTATGTTTGATGATGGTGCCAGTGAACAATTCGCTGAAGAGACCACACCACAACCTACCAATGCCGCATTTATTGAATATGAGAATGAGATAAAAGAAAAGAACAGCCAGCTTGACAAAGAATTGGATATAATGATCTATCTGGTAAATGCAAAGCCCGGTGACGAAGATGAAAGAAATTCTTTAATAAAAAACATTACCGGGATATCAACTCATCTTGAAGACATTTCACGAAAAATGTCACTGGAGATAATATCAAATATTTACCAGACACTGACACTTTCATTTGAAAAGATCGCAGACGGCAAATATGATCTTGCCGAGAGCACATTAAATCTTTTTAAGAAAGGGTTGGCGCTGGTCCTAAGTCTTATAAAGGGAGATGATTATTTCGGGTATAAGGATATTTTGAAATCCATAGAAAATATCCGCTATGCTCTTATTGAAGAAAAGGAAAAAAGAAAACTTTATATTAATCAGTTAAAAGAAAAACAGGAGCTTGAAAATCAGTTACATCAAAAGTATCCTGATGATACTCAAAAAGTAAAGCTGGGACTCATCAAGCAATTGGTAAAAGATACTGCGGCCAGATTAAATTCTCTGGACAATATTACAGGTGAATACCAGATCTATGAAGCTCTGCGCAGCCTCTCCGGGAGCCTTACAAATTTTAAGGAAATTGTGATGCTGTCAAAGGAACTTAAAATGAAAAGAATGATCCAGCTTGCTGAAGCAAGTTATATATTCATTAAATTCCTGCAAAATTATAGAATTAATCCGGTGACCATAGAGACAAAAGAAATTTTCGGATACATAATTTATAATCTCAAATCATTGGTAATGGGAAAAGAAGCTGAGGATGTGGAAGTATTCATATCTTATCTTAATGATCCGGTAAAAATATTTTCTAAAAAAAAGAGTTAAGAGAAATTTAATCAAATCATCTAAATAATTATGAGCAATTATGCTGTAATAATGGCAGGAGGAGTGGGTACAAGATTTTGGCCGAAAGGTACGCTGAAATTGCCGAAACAATTTTTAAAGATCGCAAATGAAAATGAATCTCTACTGCAGATGGCTTATAAAAGACTTGAAGGTGTATTTAATGATTCAAAAATTTTTATTGTAACAAATATTATTTATAAAAATGAAGTAAAGAAACAGCTTCCAAAAATACCTGATGAAAATATAATTTGTGAACCCACAGGAAGAAACACGGCTCCGTGCATCGGACTGGCATGTTTGTTCATAAACCAGTTTGAGACAAAAGCTAACGTACTCATAGTGGCTGCCGATCATCTGATAAGTGATGAAAAAGAATTTCACAGGATAATAAAAAGCGGGCTTAAATTTGTTGATGATAATGGCGGTATAGTCACACTGGGAATTCATCCGACACAGCCCGAAACAGGATACGGTTATATCCAGTATGATGCCGATAAGGTTATTGAGATCGAACTGGAAAAGAACGGTGAAAGCACTTTTGAAAAAATTTATAAAGTAAGAACCTTTGCAGAAAAGCCAAGCCTTGAAGTCGCAAAAGCATTTCTTAAAAGCGGAGATTTTTTATGGAACAGCGGTATGTTTATTTTCAGAACCGATACCATGATGGAAGAAATAAAAACGTATATGCCGGATCTTTATGAAACTCTTAGTAAGCTTCAGGAAAATCTTTTATCAAAGGATTTTACAAGAGTACTTGACGAAGAATATTCAAAAACAAAAAGTATATCAATTGATTACGGTGTAATGGAAAAAGCAAAAGATGTATATATTATAAGGAGCTATTTCGGATGGAATGATGTAGGTGCCTGGGATGAAGTTTATAATATTAAAGAAAAGGACGGCGACGGAAATGTAAAGCAGGGAAGGACTGTAACGATTGATACCAAAGACTGTCTTATTATTAATGATCAGAAGATAGTGGCAACAATAGGGATTGAGAACCTGCTGATCATCAATACTGACAATGGTCTTTTGATCTGTAAGCGGGGAGAGGCTCAATCAGTCAAAGAAGTTGTAGATTATCTCAGAAGAAAAGGTCTTGAAAATTTTTTATAAACGAAAGGTTTTTGGCTTGCCGGCAGGTTTATAAAACAATCCTGTTTAAATTTAAGACATTCATCAAATTTAATTCATAAATAATAAATATGCGTCTGGCGCACATTGGTATTGCCGTTAAATCCATGAAAGATTCCGTTCCTGTATTTGAAAAGATCTTCAATGTAAAAGCTTCTGTTGCGGAGTTTATAGAAGAGCAAGGAGTCAATGTGAGGAAGTTTTATCTGGATAACTGCGAGATCGAACTTCTTGAAGGGACTTCAGCTGATTCCCCGGTAACGAAATTTATTGAAAAAAAAGGTGAGGGAATTCATCACATATCCTTTGGAGTTAGTGATATACGGAACTCATTGAAAAATATTAAAGAAGAAGGTATTCTTTTGGTAAACGAGGATCCGCGCACCGGCGCTGATGACATGCTTATAGCTTTTCTTCATCCGAAGTCAACTAACAATGTTTTGATCGAATTAACTCAGGCAAAAAAATAAATCTGTAATAAGTTAATAAAACCATAATTGTATGTATCGTTTATACTATGCAGGAAGAAATCGTAAATATTGAAGTAACAACAGTCCATAAGCTTTCCACTACACTAAAAGAGAAATTAGAAAATCTTCCCGTAACTCCGGGTGTTTATCAGTTCAAAGATGTTAACGGCAAAATACTCTATATTGGCAAAGCAAAAATACTGCGCAACAGGGTCAGGCAATATTTTCAGATCAAGCCTGTTTCAGCAATTCTAAGTGCAATGATAAGCAAAATTTCAGATCTCGAACTCATTTCAACAGACAATGAGATCGAAGCTCTGATACTTGAGCAAAATCTTATCAAAGCATTAAAGCCGCGATATAATATAAATCTTAAAGACGATAAATCTTTTCCATATATTGTAATAACCAACGAAGCATTTCCCAGAGTTTTCCCGACCAGAAGGAAGCGATCAGACGGTTCTAAATATTTTGGACCTTATACAGATGTAAAGAATATGAGATCGGCATTAAAAACTGTCAGAGATATTTTCATGATTCGTTCATGTAATTTAAACCTTAATGAAGAATTTATTTTAAATAAAAAATTTAAAGTTTGCCTCGATTACCATATACATAAATGCGAAGGTCCATGTGAAGGTTTGGTAAACAGAGTGAATTATAATGAAATGATAGATGAGATTTCAAAACTTCTTAACGGCAAGACAAGATCACTTTTGAATGAACTGAATGAAAGAATGAATTACTTTTCATCACAAATGGAATTTGAAAAAGCCGCAAGAGTACGCGACAAGATAGACGCAGTTGAAGTGTACACATCCAAGCAAAAAATGGTAGGCGATGAAATAATTGACAGAGATGTGTTCGCATTTGAAAGATCCGGAAATGAATGCTGCGGTATGGTCCTTAAGATTCGTGATGGGAAGGTAATCGGCAAAACTCATTATTTTTTGAATAATGTAGAAGGTAAATATGATCCTGAGATACTGGAAAACCTTATCACTAACTATTACAATAAGACAGAATTTATACCTGATGAAATTTTTTTAATGAATGAGATTGAAAATGAAGATACCATAAAAGCATGGCTTGAAAAAAGAAAACAAAGCAGGATAGAATTTATTATTCCAAGGATAGGAGATAAATATAAGCTTGTATTCATGGTGAAAAAGAACGCGCGGTTAATGCTGGACGAGCTCATCCTCACTAAGATGAAGAGAGAATTTATTCCTCCGTCACTCGATTCATTAAAAAGGGATCTGAGACTTACAAAACTCCCGCTTCGAATAGAATGTTTTGATATTTCACACATTCAGGGTACAGATACAGTTGCTTCGATGGTGGTGTTCACAGACGGAAAAACACGCAGGTCGCATTACAGAAAATTCAAATTACAGACCGTACTGGATGAAACAGGAAAGCCTGATGATTTTCTTTCAATGAGAGAAGTTATTTACAGAAGATTTAAAAGGATATCAGAGAAAAATATTTCTTCGGAAGGCGAGGGTGAAAACATTGATGAAAGTTTTAGTGCTGTCCCGGATCTCGTTATAATTGACGGGGGTAAAGGACAATTATCTTCAGCAGTGAAAGTTCTGGACGATCTCGGGATAAAAGAACAAAGCATAATCGGTCTTGCAAAGAAACTCGAGGAAGTTTATTTTCCCGGTGAATCAGATCCGCAAAATATTCCAAAGACTTCCAGCGGGCTCAAGCTTCTTCAGAGAATAAGAGATGAAGCACACAGATTTGCAATTACATATCACAGAACACTGAGGGACAAAAGAACTTTTTCAACTGAATTAACCGGCATAGAGGGAATAGGGGAAAGAAGGGCGCAAAAATTGCTGACTGAATTTGGCTCTGTGGAAAATTTAAAGGAAATTTTAAAAAATAATTTTAACTTAATAGAACGATCAGCCGGAAAGAAAATTGCGGATAAGCTCAAAACTTTTTTTGAAATTTAAAACAAATACAACAATTCAGATTACAAATAACTGCAGATTATTTAGTTTTCATTATTACTACTTTCAATCAAACTTACTTGCAAGAAATTTTTATGAAAAAAATATCACTACTAAAGGTCATAACAATTGTAATTTTTCCTATAATATTTATCTCCTGCAGTAAAAGTCTCATTCCCAATAACTCTCCAAAAAATCCGCAATTAATACAGGCTCGTAAAGACAGCCTGATAAAAATTGCCTCAGGGATATATTCAGGCAAAACGCCCTGCGCGGATTGTGAAGCGGTAATATATACTGTGACGCTACTTCCTTCAAGATATTTTTCGACAAAATCCATCTATGCGGGCAAGGATGTAAAGCCCTTTGAAATTACAGGAAAATGGAGAATGATAGGTGATTCAATTATTGTGCTTGATGATATTAAAGGTTCACAGTCATACTTGCAGATAATCAACAATAATACCGTACGAATGCTTGATGCATCAATGCAAAAAATTACCGGAATGTATGAAACAATGTTTGTTTTGACAAGAGGCGAGATAAATTCAGATTCTTTAAATAAGATGATGACAGAGATTAAAGATACCACATACATTTTGGAAGTCATCAATGGTCAGCCAATTTCTAAAAAAGAATATACTAATGGAATTCCGGAGCTTAAGTTTGACATTCGGAAAGCAACTGTATCAGGATCAACCGGCTGCAACCGGCTTAATGGAGAAGTGAAGATAACAGGAAACCAAATAAGCTTTTCAAACTTAGCAATGACACGGATGATGTGTCCGGGAAACAGTGAATCAGATTTCCTGAGTGTATTGAAAAATGCAAAAACTTTTAAAACAGAAAACAATACTTTATATTTAATGGATGATTCCGGGTTATTAGCTGTTTTCAAAAATAATTAATAAAAGAAATCTGAACCTTAAATAAATGCGTTTATATACTTCATTCGGGACCAATTGTGATTTTCTATCGACCAACGCAGAACTTCCTGATTTTCTCTGTTTAGAATATAATTTCATACAAGTATTAAATTCGTTTTGAAAAATTTTGTGATATTATTTATAATTTCTATTTTAATTGCCGCATTTGTGCCGAAAGATGATCCGGCGTTAAATCTGTCTGATCTGAAAAATATAAACGGAGAATGGGTGGGATACCTGATGTATAAAGATTACAGCAATAATAAAGAAGTTGTAATACCAGCACAGCTATTAGTTACACATTCGGACACCAGTCAGTATACATGGCTTTTTGCTATCTCGTACCCTGATGAACCTCATATGAATAATTCAAGCAGTATAAGTATGAGTATTGACGGGAATAAATTTGATAATGAGTTTTTGATATCAAAAAATTATTTAACTGACAGCAGCTTACATTTTATAACGGAATCTACCGGTGAAGATAACGAGAAAAAAGCCACCCTTCGGCACATTTATACATTCAGCAACATAGAAATTGTAATCAGGAAAGAAGTGAAGTATGACGGAGAGAATGAGTATTTTTTTAGAAATGAATACAAAGTTAAAAGGGAAATATAAGAAAATCATTTTAAGTGAAATCTGATCACACAGCATTGCTGTCCAAATTGATTTTCTACTATATGATTTATTTGTTTTACTATTCAAAAATGAAATAAAGTCCTTTGAACAAAAATGAACCCTTAAACTTTTTTTTACCACAAAGTGCACAAAGAAGACGCAAAGAACGCAAAGATTAATAATGAAAA
>JBDSYA010000216.1:0-5032 GCA_039925865.1 Ignavibacteria bacterium | reverse complement strand
CTTTATTCAAGATCACAGCACAGCACTCAGGTCAGCCTGCTGAAAAAGTAATGACAGATGCAGAAAGAGATAACATCATGAGTCCTGATGAAGCTAAGAAATATGGATTGATAGATGAGATCCTGTTCCACCGTGAAAAGAAAGAGAAGAAATAAGAGTTAAATAATTCGTGTTTCAAAGGGGAAGTGATTTTTATCATTTCCCCTTTCCTTTGAAGACTTTGATTCAAAAGAAACTTGTTATCTTAAAAATGCTCATGCTAATAAATTTTTGGACAAGTGTTCCTTTATATAAATATATTTAAATTAGTACAACTAAACCGAAATAAATCTAAATTACCTAAAGGGTTTATAGCTTGAAAATCTTTGTTAATTAAATTAATTTTGGCTCTCCTAAAATAAAATAAATAGATGGATTTTAAACTGATCAACCGTATCTCTGCGGTATTTGTATTTTTATTTTCGACAATAATTTATGTGATGACCGTGCAGCCTACTTTCTCATTCTGGGATTGCGGCGAATTTATTGCATGCGCATTCACCCTTTCTGTACCGCATCCTCCGGGTGCGCCATTCTTCACTTTGATGGGCAGAATATTTACAATGTTTCCCACAGCAGCAGATATAGGTTTGAGAGTAAATTACCTTTCGGTGATCTCAAGTTCATTATGTGTTTTATTTTTATACCTGATCTCAACGAAAGTGATAAGGAACTGGAGGGGAATTCCGAGGTCAATGTATGATGTATTGCTTATATGCGGATCTTCTGTGATCGGAGCTTTATCGTATGCCTTTAGTGATTCATTCTGGTTCAATGCTTTGGAAGGTGAAGTATATGGAATGGGTACATTTTTGATTGGGCTTTGTATGTGGGTCTTGATGGTTTGGTGGGAAAGATCAGATGAGCCGGGCAGTGACAAATATTTGTTGCTCGTAGCATATGTTGTGGGTTTATCGATTGGAATTCATTTACTTGTCGCTCAATGTATCTTTCTTGCAGGCTTGTTCTTTTATTTTAAAAGATATGAATACGCTCCAAAAACTTTAGCCATCGCTTTCGGACTTTCTGCAATTGCATTTTTCATTGTTTATCCCGGTATTGTCAAAAAATTTCCTTTGTTAATGTCGGGAAGTGTTATAGTCGGAGTTTTAATAATTGGTTTAATTATTTTCGGTATCTATTATGCCAGGCAAAAAATGAATCCGATTTTAAGTCTGCTTACACTTTCGCTGTTTCTGATAATTCTCGGTTATTCAACCTACATAACAATTCTTCAAAGAGCAAATGTTACAAATCTTCCTTTAAATGAAAACAGTCCAAGCAATCTTGAATCACTTATATCATATTTGAATCGTGAACAATATGGTCAGCAGCCGCTTGTTTTACCGAGGCGATATTCTCAGGAACCACAGCATCAGGGAATCTATCAAAAGTATTCAAGCGATATGGAGTTTTTGTGGAAGTATCAGATCAATCACATGTTCAACAGATATTGGTTCTGGAATTATATAGGAAGGGAGGGTTATGATCAAAATGATGGAGTCGATTTTAAAAAATTATGGGCGATACCATTTTTAATAGGTATGTTCGGTTTATTTTACCAGTTCAAAAAAGATTGGAAGCTTGCTTTCATATTTTTGATGATGTTTATTATGATGGGTATTTTAACTGCATTGTACCAGAATCAGCAGGAACCTCAGCCCCGTGAAAGAGACTATTTTTATGTAGGAGCTTTTATGGCGTTTTCATTATGGATTGGCGTTGGAGTCGCGGGTATTATAGAATTGCTTGCGGAAAAAATGAATAAAAAATCTCTGATGGCCGTATGCTCAGTTGTATTAATACTTTCCTTTGCAGCTGTACCACTCAATATGCTGAGAGTAAATTATTTTCATCAGAGCCGTGCAGGAAATTATCTTCCATATGATTATGCTTACAATCTTTTACAGAGTGTTGAAAAAGATGCTATACTAATTACTAACGGTGATAATGACACTTTTCCTTTATGGTGTTTACAGGCAGTTTACGGAGTGAGAACTGATGTGAGGATTATAAACTTATCCTTGGCCCAGACGGACTGGTATAACCTTCAGTTAAAAAATGAAAGGCCTTACGGTGCATTGACTGTGCCTATGACATTTACTGACGCACAGTTAAAAAGACTTCAGCCTGTTCAGTGGGATGAAAAGAAAGCTGTTACTTATGATGTTCCCGTAACTGCATATCCGGATTCAATGAGAAATAATCCCGGTCTTCCGTCAAAGATCACAGTTAACATTCAGCCAACAATTCGCCAACAGTCCGGAACCCAGGTAATTACTGCATTGAAAGCAAATGATCTGCTTCTTATGGATATTATAAAAGCAAATAAATGGGAAAGGCCAATATATTATTCTATCACAGTTTCAGAAGATAATTACGTAGGGCTTGGAGAATATCTCATTATGGAAGGGATGTCTCAAAGACTGCTTCCTTACAAAGCAAGTACAGGGACTACAGGAGAAGCAATTAATATTGAGATACTGAAAAAAAGTTTATTTGATACTCCTTCCGAACCATCAAAAACTCCGAAGTATGGCTTTAGATTTAATGGTCTTAATGATAAAAATATTTTTTATAATGAAGACCAGACAAGGATGTCGCAAACTTACAGAACTGTATTTTTAAGACTGGCATATCATTATGCAAATGATTCCATAAATTTTAAACTCGCAGAAGAAACTCTTGATAAAATGGAACAGCTCATTCCGAGAGATGTTATCACAATGGATTACAGAATTGAGTATGATGTGGCTTTGCTTTATAATAAACTCGGCAACAAACAAAAATTTAATGAACTTTCTGATGATGTTATTAGGAGAACTGAACAAGAGCTGAAAACAAATCCTGAAAATGTTCAGTCTTATTATAATCCTTACAGAATCCTTCTGGATATTTATGAGGCAAAAGGTGATTATCCGAAAGCACTTGAGATCCTTAATACTCTTTCGGCAATGAATCCGGGAGATGCAAGCGTTAAGCAAAAGATGGAGTCAATTAAACAAAAAATGAATAATCCTTCCGGGAAGTAAAAGTATGATCAGGGAAACAGTTAGTCCATAACTGTTTCCCATAATAATTATGTCAAAAAAAACTGTTGTACTAAATAAACAAAGAAATAATCCTGCCGGCAATAAAAGTTTAATCCTTGGTTTTTTAATAGCACTGTCTGCAGCTTTTATAGTCATTTGCATAAATAATAAATTTGTTCAGGACGATGCTTTCATCAGCTTCAGATATGTTCAGAATTTTGTTGAAGGTAACGGACTTGTTTTCAATATTGGTGAAAGAGTTGAAGGTTATACCAATCTTCTGTGGGTTCTTATACTTAGTGTATTTGTTTTCCTGAAAATTAACATTCAGACTATTTCACAGATGCTCAGTGTAATATTTGGAGTTGTAGTTTTGTTCGTTACTTATAAACTTTCTGAATTAATTGAGATAAGATCTCCTTCAACTACAGTTAAGAAAGTAAAAACTGATGACACTGATTTAATATCAGTAAAATTACTTGATCTAATCCCTTCCGTTCTCTTAGTCTTCTCCGGTTCGTTTATTTTCTGGTCAGTCAGTGGAATGGAATCCACAATGTTCATTTCGTTTTGCTTGCTGGGAATTTATTTCTATCTGAAAAGCAGAAACAAAGCGGAGCTGGACTATAAATTTTCCATATTCCTGGTGCTGGCAACTTTGACAAGACCCGAAGGTTTATATTTTTTCGGTTTGATAATCATTCATAAATTATTTTTTACAATCAAAGATCATCGTAAAGATTTTTTGAGTGTCTTTTTTTCTAAGCATAATCTTATCTCATATTCTATTTATGTAATTCCGATAATTTTATATTTCCTCATCAGGTATTCATATTACGGTTATCTTTTTCCAAATACTTATTATGCCAAGACCGGATTTTCAGAGGCTTATTTCAATTCGGGGATAGAATATTTTACAAAATTTTTGACAACTTATTTATTTTATGGAATAATTCTCATTGCTCCTCTGTATTTATTTAAAAAGAAAGAGAACATCTTTGAGATGTCACTGTTTTATTTTTTAATTGTTTCATTCATCATTTATACAATTTCAGTTGGCGGCGATGTACTGAAGCAAAACAGATTCTTTCTGCCAATATTGCCTTTGATCTATATTTTGTTTGCAAAGTTTCTCTCTGAATTATATTTCATTTTAAAAGGAAAATTAAATAATCCAAAGATTTCTTTTTCAGTCATAATATTGATTACGGCTGCTATATGTATTTATTATTATTCCTCACAAAAAGAATTACTCAGTAAAGACATACAGGGAGAGAACGGACTTGTTGACAAAATGAAGATCGCAGGTAACTGGTTCAAAAATAAGCAGCAGCAGCTTGGACGTCCTCTGAACTTAGCTGCCACAACCATTGGAGCTGTTTCATATTTTGCGGGTTCAAATGTAAATGTAATAGATCTGCTCGGACTCACGGATAAAGAAATTGCGCATAATCCTAAACTGATCCCGGAGATTTCCGAACAAACTATCGGATGGAAAGAAAGAAATTATAATGCTGATTATGTCATGTCGCGTGATCCCGATTATATTTATTTTTCAACGGGTGTAAAGCCAAGCGCATACGCTGAAAGAGCATTGTACACTACAGGAGAGTTTATAAAATATTATTATCCTTATTACTTTACGGATAAAGCGAATGATTTTACCGATGTAGTTTATAAAAGAAAGTCCGAAGATGAAGTCAAAGATCTGAAAACAGAATTCCCTGGCAATCCAAATTATAAGGTAACGTATGTTAATATGTTCAACCAGGCAATGAATACTCAGAGAGATAAAACAAAAGGACAGGTTGCTCTCAGTGAATTCAAGCAATCCCTTGATGCAGGTCCCGCAGGATTTGGACTTCCTTACCAGTATATGGGCGACATTTATTTACAGATGGGAAAAAAAGATCAGGCGATCGAACATTACAGGAAAGCAATTGAAACAGATGATCATAATA
>JBDSYA010000215.1:0-6354 GCA_039925865.1 Ignavibacteria bacterium | reverse complement strand
AATCAAAAACTCTTTTTCAATAAGAGAATTCATTCCTGGCGGAGTAAAGAAATCAACATTATGAGTTGTGAGTGCTTCGAAATCCTGTTTCAATATTTAATATAAGTTTAGGCATACTTTTAAATTTGACTTAAAGCAATTTATTGAAATTTTATGTGAAACCAAAATACGTTCCTAAACAAGAGATTAGGAACAACATTTTTGATACTTTTTAATAATTTAATTCCTGGATTCCCGTTTTTGCGGCAATGACAACCTACGAGTTTTTACAGACGTTCAAGACATATCATTTTTCAGGAATTGAAATTATAAACTCACTACCTTCACCTTCCCTCGTCTCAACTTTTAACTCTCCTCCATGCGCTTTTACAATATCATAACTCAACGATAATCCCAAACCCGTCCCCTGCCCGGTTGGCTTAGTAGTAAAGAACGGCTGAAATATTTTATCCAATACTTTCTGAGGAATACCATGGCCGTTATCTTTTACTTTCACTTCTACTTTATCACCAATTTTATTTGTGCTTACTGTAACAGTGGGTTCATATCCGGAAATATTTTGCTTCTTCTTTTCCTTAACCGCATAAAACGCATTTGTAATTAAATTCAAAATCACTCTTCCAATATCCTGCGGGATAATATTAATATTTCCTATGCTTTCATCAAATCAGTTTTTGTTGTTGCGTTGAACGATTTGTCTTTTGCTCTCAAACCATGATACGCTAATCTCAAATATTCATCTGCCAAAGCGTTTATATCAGTTGGTACTTTAACGCCGCTGCTAGAGCGGCTGTGTTGAAGCATACCTTTAACAATGTCGCCTGCACGTTTACCGTGATGATTTATTTTTTCCAAGTTTTGTTTCAGGTCTTTTGCAATTAATTTTGCATCTTCTGTATTCCCTTTTTCAATTTCAATATTCATTTCATCAACTAATTCTGTACTCACTTCAGAAAAATTATTGACAAAGTTTAACGGGTTCTGAATTTCATGCGCAATGCCGGCTGTGAGTTCACCGAGTGAAGCCATTTTTTCGGATTGGATGAGTTGTGATTGGGTAGATTTTAAATCAATGAGTGATTTGTTTAGTGCTGCCGTTCTTTCGACAACTTGTTTTTCTAATGTTTCATTTTGTGTGGAAAGTATTTGTTGCTTTTCATTTGAAAGCTGGTCTACTTCTGTTAGCCTTTGCCTTAGTGACAGACTTGTTTTCCCAAAGTCATAGCCCAAATAAATTGCCAAACTTAATGGGCCAATCAAAAAAGCAAACGGTATATAAGTATCAATATCGGGGATATGTATCACAGAAAAGCCTGATAGCAGATTGCATACCCAATAAACGAGATTAATAATGACCCCAAAAAGAATAATGCGGGCACCTGTTTTATTTGCCTTTAAAGATTTTAAACTAACTCTCAACAAATCAACAATTATCAGTAGGCCAACACATGAGCTGATAAGATTTCCACCTAAGAGAAATGCAGAAGGGATTGCCACAATTCCCAATAGTAATAATGACCAGTAAATCCACCCAGGCTTTTGATCGAATATTCTGTAGATGCAATAGAGAAATAGCAAAAGATAAAATACAAAAGAGCCGGTTAAAGGGATAAATAATTTAATCAGAGATTCATGGGAGTTCAAAAAAATCACTTGGAAAATCAGGAACAGGGCAAAGAAAAAATTACTTAAAGAGAAGTACAGGTTTATTTTCTGCACAGGGAAAAAAAGGAAAAAAGAAAGATAAAGTACCCCCAAAATAATTGCCACTCCGATACCAATGTTCAACCTGCTGCTGAATGCCTTATAGTATTTAACAAAGGTGTCATCGCTGGCATTGTCAAGCGCAGAGACCCATGCCTCCAGATTTGATTTTCTTGAATTCAGGTAAATCGGATAAACCTGAGGCATATTAGCAAACCGTATAGCCAATGTTTGTTCTGTGTTATGAATTATCGGAAAAGAAAGATTGATAGAATTGGGGCTATAGTATTTTACAGAATCAGGGTTTGAGCTAACTGTGCCAAGTTGATGTATTTGTTTTCCGTTAAGGTATATTTCGGAAGCGCCAGTTTGATAGATGCGCATCACCAATTGCCGGTTCATGGTGCTATCTGTTGTAAGCCGCAAACGGAACCATGCAATATCGCCTTTGGGAATTTCCGGCAACACATATAAGTCCTGAAAAAGGGTTATCGATTGCCATGATGAATCCTCAAAGCCAGGCTTTGCCCACTCCGGGTTATCGCCTGCTTTAAATTTCCAACCCGAATCCAAAGCTATCCAACCGTTGGCAAACTTTGTGTTTTTTTCTCCTGTTGCACTCAGCTTGAAAACGCTGCTCTTTTGAGAAAACGCTGCAAGCGGGAGTAGCAATAAAAAAATAAAGATATGCTTCATACTTAAACGTCTTTGACAGGTATTTGAATTGTAAAAGTTGAATCTTCACCTTCCTTAGTCTCAACTTTCAATTCACCTCCATGCGCTTTTACAATATCATAACTTAACGACAAACCCAAACCCGTGCCCTGTCCTGTTGGCTTGGTAGTGAAAAAGGGCTGAAAAATTTTATCTAATACTTTCTTTGGAATTCCGTTGCCGTTGTCTTTTACTCTCACTTCTACTTTATCTTCAATTTTTTTTGTACCTACAGAAACAGTTGGCTCATAGCCTTCTGTTTTTTTTTTCTTTTTTTCCGTCACTGCATAAAAGGCATTTGTAATTAAATTGAGAATTACTCTGCCAATATCCTGCGGAATAATATTTATGTTTCCTATGTTTTCATCAAAATCAGTTTTCATTGTCGCATTAAATGTTTTATCCTTTGCTCTCAAACCGTGATAAGCTAACCTCAGATATTCATCTGCCAAAGCATTAATATTTGTCGGCTCTTTAATACCGGTGCTGGTGCGGCTGTGCTGAAGCATTCCTTTTACAATACCTTCAGCTCTTTTACCGTGATGCTTGATTTTTTCCTCATTCTCTTTTATGTCTCTTGCAATTGCAATCGCATCTTCAAAATTTCCTTTATCTAATTCCTGATTCAGTTCATCTATTAATTCAGCATTTACTTCAGAAAAATTATTTACAAAGTTGAGCGGGTTCTGAATTTCGTGAGCAATTCCGGCAGTAAGTTCGCCGAGAGATGCCATTTTTTCTGATTGAATCAATTGAGTTTGAGTTGCCTGAAGTTCTGTCAATGCATCTTCAGCGCGTTTTTTTTCTGTCTGCAGTTTTACAAGGTCAATATGCGCCTGCTCAGTATTGTACTCTGCTAATTTCAAATCATTGAAACGTGTATATGTTAAATTAAATACGGCAGCAAACCGTTCAAGCAAATTAATTGCTTCCTCCGGCTGATCACCCGGTGACGCCATACCTATAAATCCCTGTGAGAAATAAGCAATGTTCTGAAGTCTTCGTTTCTGCTCAAGACCAAGTTTAAAAGGAACTTTCAGCTCCTCACTCAGATATTTAAAATAATCTGCTAATTCCTTTCCCTGCATATCTATAGTAGTTGATTTTTTTTGAGCTTGCCACGCTGCATACATTTTTTTAATTGTAGAATTTCGGTTTACATTCCCCGTGAATTGTGTACTGACTTTATTTCCGTCTTCATCAGTTGCCCACAATTCAACATCACCACTGTCATCTTTAATGATACCTATATATAAACGCGTCGGAGCTATTCCTAACGTAATAAGTTGTTTAAAAACCACTGCTGCTGTTTCAGCAAGTTCATCACTTTTTTGCATAGCCAGAGTGCGGCTTCTTACACGTTCGAGCGCAACTTCGATCTGCGCTTCTCTTGTCTGTGCTTCTGCAAGTTTCAGATCATTGAACCGTGAATAAGTAAAATTTATTACATCTGCAAAACGCTTCAAAATGTTTCTTGATGCTTCAGAAAATTCACTTTCACTAAATGCAAAAAGACCTCCTGACCGAAACGGTGCAACGAAATAATTTTGCCTCTCAAGTTTTTTCTCGATCTCCAGTTGCTTTGAATCCGGTAAATTGAAATTTGCATTGTGAAGAGCCTGATAATATATTTCAATATCCTTTCCTTCCAGGACATATGAATAACTTTCCTGCTTTAACCATGCTTCAAATGCTCCTTTTAATAAGGGATGTATATCCATTGATACATTTGTATTGACCTGAACGATCATACCTTCATCTGTTTTCAATGCAGCAAATGCATCAGCAGTTCGTTTCTCTTTATCAAGTATTCCTATACCGCACCTGAATGTTCCTAAATTTAATTTATCTAATTCTTCAAAAATAGTTGCAACTGCCACACCTAAGTCATCACTCTTCTGCATTGCCATAGCTTTTGAACGAACTCTTTCTAAAGACGCTTCAATCTGTGATTCACGTGATTGCGCTTCAGCTTCCTTCAGATCAATATAGCGCCGATAGGTGAGGGAAATCACAGAAGTGAATCTTCGGAATATTCTGATTTGTTCTTCAGTTAATTCATTTTCGGTCCATGCGTAAGCGTATCCTTCCTTGAAATAAAAATAGCTGCCGAACTGTGGAGCATCTGCAGGATAATTCGGAAAAACAACCTGAGGACTCATAGCCTCATAATATTCTTTCAACTCTTTTCCCGTGAGCACCGCATAATATTCCTGTTGCAACTTCCAATGGTTGAAAATGTTTTCGAGAACCGGATGCCCTGACATCTTTAACTTTCCGATCACTTCATTCGAATCACCCTGCTGCAATGCTGTTGTCGCCGTAACAGCGGAAGTTTGCTCCTTCGCATCTACCTGAGTAACACCACATCGTATGGGAGTAATGCCAAGCGCTTTAAGTTCTCTGAAGAATACATTCACTGTCATTGACAAATCTTCTGAGCTATGCATTGCCATCGCTTTTCCTCTTACCCTTTCGAGTGAGGCTTCGATCCTTGCTTCTTTTGTCTGTGCTTCAGCTTTTTGTAAATCAAGAAAACGTGTATAAGTAATATTAATAACTTCAGCAAAACGCTTCATTATGTTTTTTGCTTCTTCAGTGAATTCATTTTCACTGAAAGCAAACAAACCACCTGATTTAAAAGTCGTAATATAATAATATTGTTGCGGAAGTTTTTTTTCAACTTCTAATTGTTTTGAATCGGGTAAAATAAAATTTGCTTTTTGCAGTTCTTTATAATATTTTTCAATTTCCTTTCCCTTTAAAACATATGAAAAACTTTCAAGCTTAAGCCATGCATCAAAAGCTCCCTGCAGTAAAGGATGAATATCCATTGATTCATTTGCATTAACCTGTACAATCATTCCCTCATCTGTTTTTAAAGCAGCAAAGGCATCTGCAGTACGCTTTTCCTTATCAATTATACCGATACCACACCGGAATGTACCGAGATTTAATTTGTCTAATTCTTCAAACACTACCCCAACGGCATTTGATAAATCTTCGCTCTTATGCATTGCCATTGCTTTTGATCGAACTCTTTCTAATGACGCTTCGATTTGTGATTCACGCGATTGCGCTTCTGCATTCTTTAAATCTATATAACGTCTGATAGTCAGGTCGAGAATGCCTTTGAATCTGTCAAGTATATTAAATTCCTTTTCGGTATAAGGTTCATCACTCCAGGTAAAGAGGAACCCTTCTGTAAACGGAAGAAAAGTGCCGAACTGTTTTCTGTCTGTCGAAAAATTTTCATACGGAACCGAAAGTCCTTCTGCAAGAATTTTATAATATGATTTTAATATATCACCTTCCAGAACCGGGAAATAATTTTCTTTCTTTTGCCATGATTCATATTGTTTTTCATAAATAATATGTCCGGAAAATTCAAATTCACCCGTAAATGAAAGAGTATTTTTATTATCAAATGATGTTGCAGGATAAAGTTTTGCTATGCGTGAATCTTTTGAAAGTAAAACAAAGCCGCAGCGGATCGGTTTAATGCCGAGGTTATTTAATTCTGTAAACACCTGACCAGCAGCGCCAGTAAGGTCATTACTGTTATGCATTGCCATCGCTTTGCCTCTGACCTTTTCTAATGCAGCTTCGATCTGAGCTTCCCTTGCCTGCGCTTCGGCTTTTTGTAGATCCTGATACCGGCGGAAAGTTTGGGAGAATACAGCCGTAAATCGTTTCATCACCTGCTGATCTTCTTCCGTATGAGGCTTCATGGAGAAAGTCCATAGAGCGCCTTCATCAAAATGATAAGCCTGGAAATCCATGTCCGGCATTTCAAGTATTGTCTGCGATAAATAGTTAGGAGTATTGTTCAGTATTTTTATATAGTCTTGCTTTTCTTTACCCGAAAGGTAATAGTGAAGAAACCCGGACTTTTTTTGCCAGGAATTATAAAAAAGCTTCCATAGCTTATGTGCA
>JBDSYA010000214.1:0-10147 GCA_039925865.1 Ignavibacteria bacterium | reverse complement strand
ACTATTCTCTGTAAATTTTAATTTCAAGATTCCTTTCACTGCTGATGCAAGCTCTGTACATTCCTTCTGAATTGAACGGCATGGAAATATTACAATTTTTATCGATTGCTATCATTCCGCCTTCGCCTTTAATTGAAACAAGTTTTTTATTCACAACTTCTTCACAAGCTTCCTCAAGTGAAAGGTTTTTGTATTCCATTAATGCCGAAACGTCATATGCCGCAACTGCCCTGATATAATATTCTCCATGTCCGGTTGAAGAAACCGCACATGTTTTATTGTTAGCATAAGTTCCTGATCCAATGATCGGACTGTCTCCGATCCTCCCATATTTTTTATTCGTCATTCCGCCGGTTGAAGTAGCTGCGGCTAAATTTCCTGCATTGTCTAGTGCAACGGCTCCAACAGTACCAAACTTTTTATTCCCAGGGCTATGATCAAGCTGAACCGAATCCTCTTCCAAAGCATTTAAATACTGGTTATATCTGAGCTCGTCAAAAAAATATTCATCATTTTCAAATTCGATATTCATAATTCGCCCAAATTCCTCAGCTCCTTCTCCGCTTAAAAATACAAATTCAGAATTATCCATAATTTTCCTGGAAAGAACAACAGGATTCTTGATATTCCTGACAGAAGAAACGCATCCGGCATTTAATGTAGCGCCATCCATAATAGAAGCATCCATCTCGTGTTTGGATTCATTTGTAAATACTGAGCCTTTTCCTGCATTAAATAATGAATTATTTTCAAGTAAGCGGACAGCAAGTTCCACTGCATCCAATGATGATGCATTACCTTTAAGCAGATTCCAGCCTTCCATCAAAGCCGCATCAAGTGCGTTTTTATATATTAATTCTTTTTCATGGGTCATTGTTGATTTAAGTATAGTACCTGCACCTCCGTGAATTGCAATTCCGATTTTGTTCATAATATATTATTAGTATTAATATGTATCTGTGATTTATAAATCGACTTATAATAAAAAAACCTTGCTAAAAAAATTAACAAGGTCTTTTTTTAATATTTAAAAAAATTTTATTTTCTCTGAAATTTATCTTCTTCTAACTTAAATACGAGAGATATTACATGGCTATTACCAAGCTGCTCAAGTCCGTCAAATTTTGAAAATGAATAATCAATGTCGATCTTAGGAAGTTTTACACCGGCACCTAAAGTAAGATTTCCAAGATCATTATAACCGGTTCTTATGCTGATAAGATTTTTAAACGAATATTCAATTCCAGCATGCATATCAAAACTAACTGGACCTAAATTAGCATTTGCACTGGATTTTCTATTTTCAAATCTAATATCAAAATCAACTGCAGGAGTAAGTGTTCCTTTAAGAAAGTCCAGCTGATAAGCAGTACCGATCTTTGCAGTCGGAGAAATCACTTCTTTCTTTCCGGTAGACCATGATAAATAAGTTGTTGTAATATCCTGAAGATTTGCACCTAAGAAAAATTTGCCGAAAGGATTGTAAGTTGCACCTATATCAAAACCCAAACCCCATGCACCTTCATCAGCTATATTCCTTCTGATAATTTTTAAATTTGCGCCATAAGAAAATTTATCCGATGATCTTTTTGAATAAGTGAAATAGACAGCATAATCTGAAGTATTAAAAGTAGTGATTTTACTCGGATCTAATCTTTCGCCGGGATCTAATATACCATTTCCGTTAAGATCAATGAGAGCATTTCTGGTATCTGAAATATCATCGATACCCATTCTGATAACACTTAAACCCAACGAAGCACTTGTACCAAACGGTATAGCAACAGATCCGTAATCATAATTAATAAGATTTCCGAACTGAGCATCATGCATCAAAGAAAATTCAGGATAATTTATTTTTGCAAGTGAACCGGGATTCCAGTAGCCTGCAGTAACATCGTTCACAAGTGCCACGTATGCACCACCCATGCCTTTCGGACGGCCTCCGACGCCAAGTGAAAGAAATTCACCTGCATATTTATTGCCGCTTCCCTGAGACATGCCGTCTTGTAAAACGATCAAGCCGATAAGCATAACAAGAATTACTTTTAATTTCAATGATTTCATAATTTGAATTTATTTAACAATTAAGATTAAATTAAAACGAGTATACGTTCTTTCATGATCCTCCGCACAAATTTTTGTAATAATGTTTAAATTAATTTGATAAATCAATACAAAATTATTTAAAATTATAAATGAGGATTATATTTTGATTACGGATATTAATGCTATCCGGTTCAACCATTCTCAATATAATAAAATTGCATCTTTTATACTTTTATTCAAACTTAAAACAATCCTTTAACGTATCAGATCATCGTAACACAGATTTTATCTTCAAAGGAACATTAAAGATTACAATAGTATTTCTTATAATAAGTTAATAACCTATTTTTATCAAAATCAAAATAATATAATTAATAATGAGTAAAAAATTTATTCTCCCGATATCTGTTATTCTGATAGCTCTCGGTATTTTTATCGGAATGAAGATTCAGGATGCAGTTTCAGATGACAAAATTTCTTCCCAGGTAAAAAAATTCAATGACGCTCTCGAAGTAACTTCACGGTATTATGTTGATGATGTTGATTCACAAAAACTCACAGAAGATGCGATAAAAGGTATGCTTGATGGACTGGATCCTCATTCAGTTTATATTGGAGCAGATCAGCTTAAGAGGGTAAATGAAGATTTTCAGGGAAGTTTTGAAGGAATAGGTGTAGAGTTTGATATTGTCAATGATACACTTACTATAGTTTCTCCAATCAGTGGCGGACCCTCAGAAAAACTAGGTATACAGGCGGGTGATAAAATTATTAAAATTGACGGTCAGAATTCAGTTAAAATAGCAAGAGAGGATGTTCCAAAAAAATTAAAAGGCCCGAAAGGTACAAAAGTAAATGTAACCATAGTACGTTCAGGAATGAATGAGCCGCTTGAATTTGAGATACTAAGAGATAAGATTCCAATCTACAGTGTTGATGCATCATTTATGCATAATAATGAAGTTGGTTATGTAAAAGTTTCACGATTTGCCGCCACGACTTATGATGAATTTATGAAAGCTATGGGAGATCTGAAAAATCAAGGAATGAAAAAAGTTATTCTTGATCTGAGAGGCGATCCGGGCGGTTATCTTGATCAGGCTTTCAAAATGGCAAGTGAATTTATTCCGGCTGGCCAAAAGATCGTTTACACAAAGAGCCGGATAAAAGATTTTAATGAAGAATATGTATCTGAAGGTGGAAAATACACTGACATACCTTTAATAGTACTTGTTAACGGCGGTTCTGCTTCAGCCAGTGAAATAGTATCCGGTGCAGTCCAGGATTGGGACAGGGGATTGATAGTTGGCGAAGAAACTTTTGGTAAAGGCCTTGTTCAGAGACAGTTTGACCTGCCTGATGGTTCAGCATTCAGAGTTACAACTGCAAGATATTATACTCCATCCGGTAGATTAATCCAAAAACCATATGAAGGAGGCAAGTATAAAACACCTGCCTTGACTGTTGATGGAGCAAATACTGAAAATAAAACTGGCGCACTGGATTCTGCAAAACCTGAATTCAAAACAATGGGCGGAAGAACGGTTTATGGCGGAGGCGGGATTACTCCTGATTATATAGTTAAACTCGATACACTTACTGATTACACAGTCCAGCTCAGAAGACTTAATCTATTTTACATTATCTCTGAAAAATATATGTCAGCAAACCGAAAAAATATTGAATCTGAATATAAAAATGCCGGTAGTTTTCGGGATGGATTTAATGTTGGAGAAGGGATACTTTCAGACCTCAAAAATTTAGCAACAGAAAAAGGGATTACATTTAAAGAGGATGAATTTAATAAAGACATAAATTTTATTAAAACCTCTATTAAATTTCAAATTGCCCGTGACATCTGGGGTAACAGCGGAAGTTATGCAGTTTGGGTTAATAATGACGAACAATTTTTAAAAGCGATAACATTATTTGATGATGCTATTAAGTTAGCAAAGCTGAAACAATAAATTGATATGCCTTTCCAAAAACTCAGAATAGGCTTCTTTGTATTGGCCTTAACATTGTTACAAACCAATAAAGAAGCTTATTCTCAGGAAAAGGTCTTAGAAGTTGGAGAAGAACTTAAATATGAAGTATCTTACGGCTTTATAAAGCTCGGTTTTATAAAATTTATTTTATCAAATTCACGGAAAGAGAATAAAAAACTTCTTTACAATGCGAAAATAGAAATAAAGACCTATCCTGAAGTACCCTTCATCAAAATAAATGAGATCTTCGAAACCGAAATGCAGTTTGATGATCATAACCTTTATTCTGAAAAGTTTTACGAAACCAGTTTCAAAGACCGTTCTATTACCAGGACAGATTACAGGTTCAATTATCCCAAAAGTTATGTAAAGGTTATCAAGGAAACTGATGGTAATGTTGAAAAAAATATACAGGTACCAATAAAAAAAAATGTAAATTACCTCGATGAGTTATGCTGGCAATATGATGCCCGTATAAATTCCTTTTCAAATAAAAATTATAACATTCCTGTTTTTATAAATGAAGAAGAATCTTCTGCCAGATATTCTTTTAATGCAAATAAGACACTGACCAATATTGAAAAATTCGATTACGACATATCCGTAATTAAAATGGAAGGAACATGCGATTTTACCGGGTTTTTTGGTTTCAAAGGAGAATTTCTAATACTTTTGTCTGATGATGAGTACAGGGTTCCTATCAAAGCATATTTTAATTCTTCATTAGGTAATGTTGTCTGGGAACTAACTTCTTTTAAAAAAAATAAATGGGAACCACCTGTGTTTTTGAAATGATGGGCATGAAAAAAATATCTTTGTTTTTATTATTATTTTGTTTCTCAAACAGTGTTCTTCCCCAGGCTAAAATATTAGTCAAAGGAGAAGAATTAAAATACATTGTGTATTATGGATTCATTAAGCTTGGTGAAGTTAACATGAAAGTCACCGGAGCAAAGACTGAAGGCAGTAATGTTATTTACACGGCCTGGTCTGAAATGAAATCTTATCAGGGAATTCCATTTGTCACACTTAACAGTATCTTCGAAACAGAGATTGTGTTTGACGGTAAAGATTTGTATTCAAGAAACTTCAAAGCGACAGATTATAAAGATGATGGTCTGATTAATACAGAATATAAATTTAATTATGATTCAAGTTATGTGCATGTTATAAAGATCAACAATGGTAAAATTGAGAAAAACGAAAAAATTAACTTCAATCACAATATAAAATTTCAGGATGGTCTTTCTTTATTTTACCGGGCAAGAATAAATTCATTTTCAACTGACGATTTTTTGATCCCAGTATTTATGAATGAATCTGAAACTTCAGTTAACTATTATTTTTCATCACTCAGAGAAGAGATTTCGATTCCTATGAAAGATGATATAAAATCTATCAGATGTAATGGTGTGGCAAATTTTGAAGGCGTGTTTGGACTTTCGGGTGAATTTGGAGGATGGTTTTCTGACGATGAAGCGAGGATGCCTCTGAAAGCGCTGGTAAATGTAATGCTTGGAAATGTAACACTTGAGTTAGATTCTTATACTCGGCCCGGTTGGAAGCCGGGTAAGTAAAATTAATCGTTTGAAAAAATTAATTTAATTGAGTATTTTCAAAAAAATTAAATAAAATTTATGAAAAATATAAAGAGTTTTTTAATAATAATTTTACTGTTAAGCAGTGCATATACTTACTCGCAGGATGCTCAGGAAATTATTAAAAAAGTTCAAACGAAATATGATAATATTTCCGATGCAAAAGCTACATTTACTCAGACTTTAAAGAATTCCGGAGGCAAAGCAAATTCATCTTCAGGAACAATTTACATTAAGAAGTCTAATAAATACCGCATCGAAGCCGGTGGTCAGATAATTATAACAGACGGGCAAACTTCATGGTCTTATTCTCCTAAAAGGAAACAGGTAGTTGTGGACAATTATAAAGATGACGGAAATACATTCTCTCCGAATAAATTTTTGTTCAATTACCCTGAAAATTTTTATTCCGATCTTGATGGTGAGGAAAATCTAGGCGGACTGGATTGTTATGTTATAAAACTGACTCCACGCAATGGTGGCTCGGTTAAATCTGCTAAGATATGGATCGATAAGAATGAAGATCTTATCAGAAAAATAAATGTCGTTACATCCGAATCGACAAACACTTATACTCTTAAAGATATTTCTCTTGATGCAGGTCTAAGCACATCTAAATTTAGTTTCTCACCTCCTGAAGGTGTTGAAGTGATAGATCTGAGATAAAATAATAAATTTAAACTGAATTAAGTTAAGCACTTTTACAGTTTAAGGTGCTTAACTTTTTTTATTACATTACAAATCCTTTTGAAACTTCAGATTAAAAAAATACTTAAGGCAGTAATTCTAATATCTCTTACTGTATTCTTTCTTTATCTGGCTTTTCGCGGGAATGATTTCAATGAATTATATAATGTTCTTAAAAATGCAAATTACTTATATGCACTGGCAGGAACATTTATCGGAATTGTTGCAGGAGGTTTTATAAGGGCCTTAAGATGGAGATATTTTCTGAATCCGCTTAAGAAAAATATTGGAATGGATATACTGTTTTCATCAATGATGATTGGTTATATGATGAACAGTGTCATACCGAGAAGCGGGGAGATTTACAGGCCGGTACTTCTCGCAAATAAAGAAAAAATTTCACGCGCATCTTCATTCGGTACTATTGTCGTCGAAAGGGTCTTTGACCTGCTTTCATTACTCATCTCATTCGGAATCTGCCTCATATACTTCAAGCAAAAGTTATCTGTGACATTCGAACAGTATAATCTCGAAACTATTTCATTATACACCTCTGTAATTGTTCTTTCTTTTGTTATTCTTATTATTATAATAATGCTCAATCTGGAGAAGTCTGAAATTATAATTGAAAAATTAACAAAAAAACTTTTACCCGAAAAGCTGCATCAGAAGGTTCATAATATTTTTATTTCAATGATTAACGGGTTTTTATTTATAAGGTATCCTAAATATTTTCTGCAAATATTTTTATTATCCGTAATTCTCTGGATGTGTTATATCGCATCTACATATCTAACACTGCTGGCATTTAACATCGATCTGAATTTTTATGACGCCAATCTTGTACTTACAATGATAACTTTTGCCATGACAATTCCGCTTCCCGCTAACTCAGCAGGAATTTATCATCTGTTTGCAACTGCAACACTTGTTAATATTTACGGAGTGAATAAAGAAGCAGCATTTGGTTTTGCAACGGTCAGTCACCTGTTAGGCCTGCTAAGCCTTATTCTGATCGGCGCTTTTTACTTTGTTAAAGAAAATCTTAATATCAAAAAATCAAAATTACTTGAAGAATCCGGTCCGGTCTCTAATGAGTAAATCGATTAAATCAGACAGAGCTGTCTGATTTGATTTTATTTTCTCTTCGGTGCTTAAGGTATCCTACTACTACAGGAACCAATGAAAGAATTATTACTCCAATGATCACATATTCAAAATTCTTTTTTATAAACGGTATATTGCCAAAGTAATATCCGAGAAGTGTCATTGACGCAACCCACAATATTCCTCCAAACACGTTATACGAAACAAATTTTTTATATTCCATTTGACCAACTCCGGCAACAATGGGCGCAAAGGTTCTGGCAAAGGGAACAAAACGTGCATAGATTATGGCTTTACCTCCGTATTTTTCATAAAATCCTTTTGCTTTAATAAGATGTTCTTTGTCAAACAGCAGAGACTTCTCTCTTCTGAAAAGTCTTGGACCCGTCTTTCTTCCAAATAAATATCCAACCTGATCACCTGCGATTGCAGCTATTATCAATGCAATATTTAAAACTACAATATCCAGATATCCCTGCGCCGCAATTAAACCCGCAGTAATTAATAAAGAATCGCCGGGAAGGAAAAATCCAACCAATAATCCCGTTTCAGCAAATATAATTATTACAAGAACTGTAAGGCCGCCCCATTTGATCAATTCTTCAAGATTACCGAGCTTACTAAAAAAATCTGAAATTACTTCCATTAAGATATTTAATTTTTTGAATATCGCAATTTAATCATATTAATTTAATTAATTGCCCACAAAACAATTCTTATAAAGTGTATGGCTTACACAACTTTGACAAGTTAACTTCAATAGTGATACCCACCATAGGCGGCAAGCTATTTCACTATTCACTATCTCCTTCACATCAAACTTCTTTCAACTTTTTTCTAATTGTTATTGATTGTATTTGCAAAATCAAAAAATTATATTTACAAATATTAAAATTCACTTAACGCCAAAAACTTAATTATCTAAATTCATGAGTGAAAATCTTCTCGAAGTAAAAGGACTAAAGAAATATTTTCCTATCAGAACCGGTTTATTTTCAAAAACAGTAGGTAATGTTAAAGCAGTTGATGATGTAACCTTCACAATAAGAAAAGGTGAAACTCTTGGACTTGTCGGTGAATCAGGTTGCGGTAAAACAACCGTTGGAAGGGCTATTTTGAGACTTGTCGAACCTACCGCAGGTGAAGTTATTTTTGACGGAAAGAATATAACTACTATGGCTCAGAAAGAACTTAAGCAGATCAGGAAAGAAATGCAGATAATTTTTCAGGATCCTTATTCATCATTGAATCCAAGGATCACAGTAGGAGGTATGTTAACTGAAATTTTAAAATTCCATGAAATAGCTGATGGTGACAATGCCGAAAGAAGAGTTGAAGAGCTTCTTGACAGAGTAGGATTAAGAAAAATTCATGCGCGTCGATACCCACATGAATTTTCAGGAGGGCAAAGACAAAGGATCGGTATAGCCAGGGCGTTATCAGTAGAACCAAAATTTATTGTTTGTGATGAGCCGGTCTCGGCACTCGACGTTTCGATACAGTCGCAGATAATTAATCTTCTGCAGGATCTTCAAAAAGATTTTGGAATTACTTATCTTTTTATTTCACATGATCTTTCAGTAGTTGAACATATTTCTGATAGAGTGTGTGTTATGTATCTTGGCCAGCTTGTTGAAGTTTCAGATGCCGGTGAATTATATGCAAACCCGAAACATCCATATACACAGGCATTGCTCTCCGCAGTCCCTGTACCTGATCCGAATAATAAATCAAAGAGAATTATACTTACCGGTGATGTGCCCTCTCCTGCAAATGTTCCTTCGGGATGTTATTTCCATCCGAGATGTCCAAAAGCATTTGCCGATTGTCCGGTAATTCACCCGTTGCTTGCCGGGACTAACGATCATGAACAGAGATGCCTGCTTTATCCTGAGAGTTATCCGAAGAATGTGAAAGCAGCCTGAATAAATCTATTGTAATGTTTGAGGATTATTTTTTCAATCGTTTTAAATTTTTCAAATATAGTATTATACAAGTTTCAAAAATGTTTTCAACATTTCATTATTTCATTATTTCATCCTTTCATTTAATAGGTTAATTTTTTAATTAGCCTTTTTTTGTGAAAATATTTAAATGGGAAATAGATTTTAAATGTTTTTCCACGAAGGTTGAGGATCCCGTTATATCCTGTTAATATTTATTTACATTTCTTAATAGATTGTTAAAATCCTCCTGTCTAATTTTGAAACTATAAGTTAAGGACATACGTTTGTAATTCCGTAACTAAATTCAAAACCACACCATTCACAATATGATTTTCAAGTTTTTGCTGACAACATTTCTTTTTTTAATAACACAATATTCCTTTTCACAAAATCAAATTAATTCAGGATATGCCGTATTAACAGGAAGTATCCGAACTGTTGATGATACAAAACTAGGTAACGTTTTGATCAGCATTTCAAATGAGAAAAATAGTTATAAAGTGTTTTCTGATGCCAGGGGTTTTTATAAAGTTGAATTAGTTAATGGAACATATAAAATTTTCGTTTCTCACCCGGGATATAGTTCATACGAGTTTAAAAACTTTATTATTTCAGAAAAGGAAAGTAAGATCCTCGATATTTTTCTTATTGAGAAGATAGTCAGTACTGATGAAATTGAAGTTGAAGGAATTTTTAAACAGAGACAGGATGATCTTCGCACAAGTTTGTATAATATAAAACCTCAAAATGTAAAAATTCTTCCCGGTGCTGT
>JBDSYA010000213.1:0-52694 GCA_039925865.1 Ignavibacteria bacterium | reverse complement strand
ATATGTGGGGAGGAAACTACGGAAACGGTATCGAACAATTATTGGATTTTTACAAACCGAAAAATGAATTGCAGGATCATACAAGGGATCTGTGGTGTCTTAAAGGTGTGGATTGTTCAGGGCTTGTGTATCAGGCAACAAACGGGAGCACTCCTAGAAATACTTCATCTTTAATTAATTACGGTGAAGGACTGGATATCTCCGGAAAGAATTCTTCACAGATCTTTGATATGCTTCAGCCTCTTGATCTGATCGCCTGGAGCGGACACGTCATAATAGTTCTTGAAAATAATATGGTTATCGAAAGTACTCCTGCACAGGGCGTACATAAGAGTGATCTTCAAGGCAGATTGAAAAGTGTAATGAATGAAAGAATTCCCGTTAGTGACTGGAATTCTACTGACGGCAAAAGATTCGTTGTCAGAAGATGGATCAATTATAATTGAGTATTCAGTATTCAGTATTGTGTATTGAGTATTCAGTATTGAGTATTGAGTATTGAGTATTCAGTATTGAGTATTCAGTATTGAGTATTGAGTATTGAGTATTCAGTATTGAGTATTCAGTATTGAGTATTGAGTATTGAGTATTGAGTATTGAGTATTGAGTATTGAGTATTCAGTATTGAGTATTCAGTATTGAGTATTCAGTATTGAGTATCCTTACTTGCGAAGTTTATTAATTCTAAAAATCTACTCACTCTAAACACTCTACACACTCTACACACTCTACACACTCTACACACTCTACAACTAGTCCATCTGTCTGCGGAGAAATGCCGGTTTGGAAAAATCATCTTCAATCTTCAGATCATCAAATCCGAAATCATCATCTTCAATTTCAATCTTGATTTTTTTCACATCTTCACTAAGATCTTCATTTAATTTTATTTCGCGTCTGATAAATCCGGGCTTATCCAGCTGGCTTAATTCATCAACAGATGGCATGCTTGTGATCCGGCCCTTTTGCTGTTCATATCCTGCGTAAAATTTCTCTTCTCTTTCCCTTTTTTGTTCGGCAGTTATTGAAAGCTTTTCTTTTTTACTGAAGCCTGTTGCAATAACTGTTACCATTATCTCTTCACCCAATTTTGAGTCTTCTGCCAACCCAAAAATATATTTTGCATCTTCGCCGACAGTTTTTTGAATTATTTCATTGATCTTTTCAACTTCATGAAATTTCAGATCTTTGCCTCCGCATATATTTGCAAGTACGCACTTTGCCCCTTCTATATTAATTTCATCAAGTACCGGATTTGATAGTGCATCTTTTGCTGCTCTCTCTGCTCTGCCTTCTCCGCTTGCAATTCCGGTTCCTATCATTGCATCGCCCATATCTTTCATGATTGTCCTTACATCCGCAAAGTCAACGTTGATTTCCCCGGGACGCGTTATGATCTGTGAAATTCCTCTCGTTGCATTATATAGGACCCTGTTTGCAAGTTCAAATGCCTCGTCCTTATTCGCATCTTTATTAATAAGCCTTACAATATTCTGATTTGGAATTACTATCATACTGTCAACTTCATTTTTCAATTTTTCCAGACCTTTCATCGCAAGATCCATTTTCGGCCGGCCTTCAAAATTAAACGGCTTTGTTACAATTGCTACAACCAGCACACCCAAACCTTTAGCAATTCTTGCAACTGCAGGGGCGCCGCCTGTACCCGTTCCTTTACCCATGCCTGCTGTTACAAAGATCATATCACTTCCCGTCAAAACTTCCTCTATCTCATTTCTGCTTTCTTCAACAGCCCGGTAACCGATCTCATCATCCATACCTGCGCCAAGACCTTTTGTAAGGCTTTTTCCGATCTGTATTTTAATGGCCGCTTTGTTGGTATCCAAAGCCTGTACATCTGTATTGATCGCGATAAATTCAACTCCTTCGATTCCCTTGTCCATCATTGCGTTTAATATATTTCCGCCTCCGCCTCCCACTCCGACAACTCTTATCTTTGCACCGTTCTGATTACTGGGAACAATTCTAATTGGCATTTTTAATTTTCCTTTCTTCTTAAATTATATTATAAGAGATAAAATTTTTTTAAAAAATTTGAATTTAATTTGTAAAATTTTTATTCACCATTCACTATAGCTCATCAAACCATTCCTTGATCTTCTTGAATATGTTTGTCATACTTATAGATTTTTTGTTGCCTTTTCTGATCTCATAAAATTTATTTTTATCATTCATTGTCTTTAGCCTGTGAAGCACCAGTCCTACACCGGTTGCAAAGATCGGGTTTTCAACTTCTTTTATCAAACCTCCGGTTAACCCGGTAGGAATTCCTAGATTCACTTCCATTCCCAGTATGTCTTCCGCTAACTCTTTCGTTCCTTTGATCAAAGAACCGCCGCCGGTTATTACTACTCCCGCATGTAGTTCCTTTGCAATTTGTGAATTCTGAATTTCTATTGCCGACAATTCAAATATATCCTGCATCCTGGCCTGAATTATTCTGGCAAGTATACTTTTGCTTGTTACTTTTGGAATTTTACCTTTAATAGATTGTACTA
Organism: Ignavibacteria bacterium; assembly: GCA_039925865.1. Taxonomy (GTDB): domain Bacteria; phylum Bacteroidota; class Ignavibacteria; order Tepidaquicellales; family Tepidaquicellaceae; genus JBDSYA01. The sequence goes on along the minus strand of JBDSYA010000213.1, from coordinate 50,175 downwards.
TTATTTCTTCATCATTAAGTATTTCTGAAACCATTGCATATCCATACTCTCTCTTGATCCTTTCTGCTTCATTTTCGGAAATTCCCAAAGCTTCCACAATATCATTTGTTACAAGATTTCCTGCGATGCCAATACCGGCCGTATATTTTAAAACCCCTTTTTTGAATACTGCAATATCAGACGTACCGCCGCCGATATCTATCATTGCTACTCCAACTTTCTTTTCAGTTTCATCAAGTACTGAATTGGAAGATGCAATTGGCTCAAGTACTATGTCATCTATGTCAACGCCACAACTGGTGACACATTTTGAAAGATCATCAATCGATGAAACAAGTCCTGTAATAATATTTACTTTTGCTTCTAATTTTATTCCAAACATCCCCACCGGTGTTTCAAAAATTCCGTCCTTACCGTCTATTACATATTCCTGAGGGATTACATCAATGATCGTTGTATCGCTGGGCAGCTTCATTATTTTCGCCTGTTCAATAAGGCGGGCTATATCCTCTTCCTGAATTATCCTGTCTGAGTTATTTATTCCTATTATACTGCTTGACTGGATACATCTTATATAATGACCCGCTATTCCGACTGATACTGAATTGATAGTAACGCCGGAATTTAATTCTGCCTCTTCGAGTGCAGCTTTTATTGACTCGGTAGTTTTATTCGGATTAACAACTATTCCTCTGTGAAGCCCAAATGACGGAGCTTTGCCAATTCCTAATATATCCATGCTGTTGTTGTCTTTAATTCTTGCAACTATGACACAGATCTTCGTGGTACCTACATCAAGCCCGACAATAATATTTTCATCGTTTATAGCTTTTGATTTTCTGCTTTTAACTGCCATTTTTTAATTGTTAGAGTTAACTACAACCTGGTTTGTGTATCTGAGATCTACATAATTTACAGATTTTTTTAAATGTGTATTAAGTGATTGCCTGACATAACAGTCAAAGACCCTGAGCTTGTTAATTAATAATGCCTGATATTCGGGGTTTGAAACATTTGCATTCATATTTCTTGGCAAATAAAAAGGGCTCGAATCTTCAGAAAGATAAATAATGATTTTACTGCTGTCATTTAAATTTACTTCCGAAATATTATTGTAAAGTGTTTTACTTTCTTTATAACTGTTTAAAATTAAAAACAGGCCCAGTCGAAGATCATCTTTATTATACCTATTCTTATGGTTCGGATTGTTCTCCACGCGTACTCCGCTTATTACAGGCAGGTCGTAGAGTTTAATAAAGTTTTTAAACGGAAATACTTCCAGCTCATCATCTATCAGCTTCATTTCATTTTCACCGTTAAGAATTGCAACTGGGCGCCTTTCAATGATCTCGATCTTAATTTCAGATGGCAAATTCCTGCTGACATAAACTTTTTTTATTTCGGGATGCTTTGATATTCTGTCCTGTATAATGTCTATATTAACTTCATTTGCATTTAATAATGTATCATTCAATCTTGATACATTCAAAATATCTTCTGATGTAATTGTATAATTTCCGGTGATCGTTATCTTTTCAAATTTACTGCCGCTTCTCCATTTTATGGACATTAGTGCTGCTGCTGCAATAAATATTATTATCACAATTAAAATTATTTTTTTTACACTCATAAAGGTACTTTTCCGTTTGTCTTTATCTTTATTCTGTTTACAAACACTTCGCAAAGATCAATGATATCACCTGCACCCTGAAAAATTATTATGTCTCCCGGTCGTTTTATTGATTCCAGTTCGTCAAGTAATGCATTATTATCCTCAAAATACCATCCTTCTTTTCCGGACTTCTTATATTCTGTAAGAATTAATTCGCTCGTGATTCCTTCAATAACTTTCTCCCTTGCCGGATATATCTTTGCAAGATACAGCAAATCGCTGCCTGCAAATGCTTTTCCAAATTCTCTGTAAAGATCTCTTGTCCTTGTGTAAAGATGAGGCTGAAAGACTGTAATTATTCTGCCCTTATTATTCTTCCTTAGAGCATCTAATGTCACTTCAACTTCAGTCGGATGATGCGCATAATCATCGTAAACCAGTATCTCATTTGAAAGCTTCAACTCCAGACGCCTCTTTACCCCATAAAAAGATTTGATGCTTTCATTAAACCTGTCATCACCGATCATCAATTTTTTAGCAGCTAAAAAAGCAGCCGATGAATTAAGAATATTATGTTTTCCTAAAACTCTCAGTCTTATTTCATTATTATCCAATATAAAACTGACTGCTTTTTTCCCAAAAGTAATGTCTTCTATACTGTAATCGTTTTCTTTTTTGAAACCGTATGTGTATTTATTCTTAACATCTTTAAGCACTTCAATGACATTTTCATCATCTCCGCATGCAATCACCAGTAAATTTTTCTTAGCGTTATTTACAAATTTCTTAAAACTATCTTTTATCTCATTTATATCTTTGTAAATATCTAAATGATCCGAGTCAATATTTGTTATTACTATTATGTCGGACTTCAATTGATGAAAGCTTCTGTCGTATTCATCAGCCTCTACAACTGCTATATCACTGTTGCCAATTCTTGACGAGCCGCCATCAAGGAAGTCGAGATTTCCTCCGATAAAAACGGTCGGGTCAAATTTATTATCAATCAATATCTTTGCGATCATCGCACTTGTTGTTGTCTTGCCATGAGTTCCGCTCACCGCGATCACAAACTTGTTATTAACTATATTTCCCAGTGCTTCTGCTCTTTTAACTAATTTCTTGTTGGTTTTTTTTGCTTTTAAAAATTCCGGATTATCTTCCGTTACAGCCGAGGTATATATCACAAGTTCAGCATCATCAGGAAGATTCATTTCGACATGTCCTTCCGATATTAAAACTCCGAATTTTGTGAGCCTCTTTGTTATTAAGCTTTTAGTTAAATCACTCCCTGAAACTATGTATTTTTTCCTGGCAAGGTATTCAGCTATTCCGCTCATACCGATCCCGCCAACACCGATCAGATGAACTTTTCTTACACCCTCAAAAATGTCCGTCTCTTCACTCATATACTTTAGCAGTAATTTTCTTTGAAATATTCCTGAATTCACTTATCAGCTGTTTCTCATTCTGAAAATCATTCAGCCTCACTCTTAAAAATCTTTTTCTGTTCTGTAATTTTAATTTAACAATTCTTACTTCACTTCTTTCTTCTTTTGAAAGCCTTTTAGGTCTTGAAAACCGCACCTGGAGTATTTCGTTGAAGGCGATCTCTCTTTGTCCGAATCTGTTTTTGAAAACTATTTTCTTTTCATTAAATATTATTTGTCTCGCCCGTATTGCATTTGCTATCAGAACTATTAAAAAAAATCCGATGAAAATAAAAATTATGTATATTATTGGATCTTTTACTACAACTTCAAATGTCTCATGTGAAAAATTTCCTTTAATAAGAATGTAAGCAATAAGCGTTATCAGATAAATTATTAAAGACTTATAATAATAATCTAATTTATATTTATACGCTCTTTCTTCCATTTAATTATTTATCAGCTTTATTGCTTCCTTTGCGATCTTGGATGCAGCATCAACATCCGCAAAAAGCTTTATTTCTTTTTTCATCTCTTCTATCTTCTTTTCATCCTTTAACAAATTTGTGATTTCATCTAACAACTTCTCTTCTATCTCGCTCTGCTTAACCAATATCGCAGCACCTTTTGCCGCAAGACTTCTCGCATTCAGCTCCTGATGATTATCCGCCGATGATGGAAGTGGAATTAATATTGATGCTTTTTCAAGATATGCGATTTCCATAATACTCGTGATCCCCGCTCTGCAAATCACTATGTCACTGGCTGAATATGCATACTCTATGTTTTCTATGAACTCCAGAATTTTTAAACTGCTTCTGAGATAGCTGAATTTTTTATTTAATCTTTCATGATCGCTTTTACCCGTCTGCCAGATCACGTTGAGTTTATTGTCCGATAACCTATTGATTATTTTTTCAACTCCGTTGTTTATTCCCCTTGCACCCTGGCTTCCTCCAAAAATAAATAATGTTTTTTTATCAGATGATAGTTCAAAATATTCCAAAGCTGTTTTCCTGTCAGTCTTTTTTAATGAACTCCTGATCGGGTGTGAAATTTTGACAATATTATCTTTTCGTTTTAAATAATTTCTTGTTTCTTCAAAATTGATGACAACTTTATCAGAATTCGGAGCTAAGAATTTAATTGTTCTTCCCGCATAGGAATTGCCTTCCTGTATCAGAGTTGGTATTCTCATCCTGTTAGCAGTATAAATAACTGGCCCGCAGACAAACCCCCCTGTTCCAATTACTACATCCGGTGTAAATTCTTTCATAATTTTTCTGCATCTTATTAATGCTGAAATAAATTTGTATGGCAGTGTTACATTTTTATTAAAACTTTCTCTGTTAAATCCCTTTATATCAATTGTTTCCAGCTTGTAATTATTTGATGGAACGATCTTTTCTTCAATTCTGCCCTTTGCGCCGATAAAAATTATTTTCGCTTCTTTATCAATTTTTCTGATCTCGTCCGCAATTGCTATAGCCGGAAAAATATGACCGCCTGTCCCGCCACCTGCAAATAAATATTTCATTATTCAATTGTTAACCCTTCATCTATTTCTTCCCTTTGTGAAGAAATGTTAAGCAGTATTCCAACTGCCATCGAAGTAAATAATATTGACGTTCCGCCGTAACTTACAAAAGGAAGTGTCACTCCTGTAGTCGGGATCACTCCGCTCGCTACTGACATATTGACCAGTGCATTCATAGTAATAAGCATCACAATTCCAAATGCCAGATATTTTCCAAATTCATCTTTACTTTCTTTTGCGATCCTGAATCCTCTTGTTAAAATTACAAAATATAGCGAGAGTATAATGAACGTTCCTATAAATCCGTATTCTTCACCGATTATTGAAAAAATAAAATCACCGTGAGCCTCCGGTAAAAAAAAATCCCGCTGATTGGAGTTTCCCGGACCAATTCCTAATAAGCCGCCGTTGCCAAATCCGATCAATGCCTGCTGCAGCTGGTAACTCGAATTTCCGTTGCTGGTATAATCGGCATATGAAGTTATCCTGCTCATAATATAATCCTTCGATAAAATAAATAGTGCTGCAAGGGGCATCAGCGCAAGCATTGTAAACACAATATGTTTTCTTTTCGCATCCGACAAATAGATCATTACCATGCATGATGTAAATATTATTAGAGCCATCGAAAAATTTGGCTGGATCAATATTAAACCTGTTACCAGCAGGACATAAAAAATTACTGGAAGATATCCTCTGTATAAAAGTTTAATGTAATCCTTTTTTCTTGCAAGCAGTAAAGCAATATAGATCACAAGTGTATATCTGGCAAGCTCTGAAGGCTGAAAACTGAGAGGCCCGAGATTGATCCACCTGCTTGCGCCTTTTATCGGACCGCTGCTCCAGAATAGTGTTATCAGCAGAAGTATGACCGATGCCCATATCATATGTTTCGCTATGCTCTCAAGATATCTGTAATCGATTTTCGCAAAAATAAAAATTACGGCGATCGATATGACAACTTTTATTACATGCTGTTTAAATAAATAATTGCTGTCCTGATATTTTTCAAAGGCAAATGTTGAGCTTGCACTGTAAACTGCACCTATGCTGAATATCATCAGCATCAATACCGGCAGTAATATCCATATGTCAATTTTATATTTTTGCTGCATCATCTCAGCCTGTTAACTGCTTTTTTAAACTCCTCACCTCTGTGCTCAAAATTTTCAAACATATCAAAACTTTTACATGCCGGTGAAAGGAGCACTGTGTCACCGGCCTTTCCCGACTCTATGGCTTTGATTACAGCATCTTCCATCGAATCTGCTGAAATTACTTTTTTAATTTTTTCAAAATGTTTTGAAATTTTATCTTTCGTCTCTCCTATAGCTATAATAACCTTGACTCGTTCGCTTATTAATTTATCAATCACTGTATAATCATTACCTTTTTCCCTGCCACCCATTATCAGGATCAAATCCTTTTCAAATGATTCTAATGCAACTATAAGCGAATCAATGTTTGTAGCTTTCGAATCATTGTAAAAGCTGATTCCGTGAAGTACTTTTACAAATTCTATCCTGTGTTCAACTCCCGGAAAACTTATCAGTGTATTTCTTAGTACTTCATTTCTGATCTCAAATGCACGTGCTGAGATTATTGCTGCCAGCGAGTTGTACAGATTATGCTTTCCCCTTATGTTGATATCTTTTACAAGCATTATTTCTTCTTCAATACTCTTTTCTTTGTCAAAATAAATTATTTTATCATCTTTAATAAAGCTGCCTCTCTTTACATCAGATTCCGTCAAATTTTTTTCTATGCTGAAAAAAGCTTTTTCAGGCTTAATATCTTTTACGGCTTTCTTCAAACGGTCATCGTCATAATTTATAATTGTAATATCTGTCTCCGATTGATTTTTTAAAATATTCAATTTCGCATTCATATAATTTTCAAAACTTCCGTGCCAGTCAATGTGATCAGGGGTTATATTCATTATCACAGAAACAGCCGGTCTGAAATCTTTAATGTCATTCAACTGATAACTGCTGACTTCAAGTACTACTATCGATTCTTCTTTTAAAAACGGAATCACTTCCGAAAAAGCTAATCCTACATTTCCGCAAACCTTTACATCAAATCCCGCATTCTTAAAAATTTCTCCCGTTAATACGCTCGTAGTTGTTTTGCCGTTGGTTCCTGTTATGGCAATTACCGGAGCCTTACAAAACCAGTACGCTGCTTCGATTTCTGAATAAATCTTCTTGCCGAGCTGTTTGGATTTTAGAATAACTTCATTCTCAGGAGCAATTCCCGGACTTTTTATAACTACATCGCTCTCATATACTTTGTCCGAGTGTTTTCCTAATTCATATTTAATACCGCCATCTATAAAAATTTGTTCATCAAAATACTTAAGTTCCTCTCTTTCATGCTCATCACTTAGAAATACTTCAGCACCATTATATTTGAGAAGCTTTGCAATTGCAATTCCGCTCCTGCCGGCACCTAAAACTGTGAAAGAACTATTTTTGATATCTGCCATTTCAGTTATCTGATCTTCAGTGAAGCTAAAGTTATGATAGCTAATATTATGGCAATTATATAAAATCTGATAACTATTTTGGGTTCGGGAATCCCAAGCATTTCAAAGTGATGGTGGATAGGAGCCATTCTGAAAATTCTTTTGCCCTCCCCGTATCTAAGCCTTGTAAATTTAAAATAATATCTTTGAAGCACTACAGATAAAGCCTCAGCAAAAAATATTCCGCCGAGTATCGGAAGCATAAATTCTTTTTTAACTAATATGCATAATGTTCCAACAGCGCCACCAAGTGCAAGTGATCCTGTATCTCCCATAAATACCTGGGCGGGATAAGAATTATACCATATGAAACCTAAAGCCGCTCCTACTAATGCTGCGCAGTATATGGCAAGCTCGCCGTTGCCTTTAAGATAAATTATGTTAAGATATTTGGAAGTTTCAATATTTCCCGATACATATGCGATTATACCCAAAGTCAGGGCAACAATGCCTACAGTCCCAGCTGCAAGCCCGTCAAGCCCGTCTGTAAAATTTACAGCATTAGACGTCGCGGTAATTATAAATACAATTATTGGTATATAAAAATATGAGAAATCAAATTCATAGCTTTTCAGAAAAGGTATTGTAGTGATAGAATGTATTCCGTCAAATGATGGCAGAAAATAAATTGCGCAGCCTACAGCAAGCCCGGTAAATATTTGTCCTACCAGTTTATAACGTTCTGCAAGACCTTTCTTATATTTTTTTATAACCTTAAGATAGTCGTCTACAAATCCTACAATCCCCAGAGTTATTGTTACAAATAAAATTATTAATACATAAACATTGCTTAGATCACCCCAAAACAAAACAGGTATCAGTACCGACACAAGGATTATAATGCCTCCCATCGTTGGTGTTCCTGCTTTTGACCAGTGAAACTTTGGACCGTCTTCCTTTCTTGCTTCACCGATCTGTTTCTTTTTTAAATAACGGATTATTTTCGGACCCAATATAAAACTTATCAATAATGCTGTCATTGCGGCAAGTGCCGATCTGAATGTAATAAACCTGAATATGTCAAATCCCGGAGGATTGTATTTCATATTAATATATTCAGCCAGTTTATATAGCATAAAGTTTTAAAGTTTTCTTAATGCGTTGACTACTTCTTCCATCTTCATTCCGCGCGAACCTTTGACATAGATAAGATCTCCCTTATCAATATTCTTTCTTAAAAACTCAATCATATTTTGCTTACTTTCGAAATGCAAATTGTTCTTTACTTTTCTGGCATTATAAAAAGTATGATATGATTCCACTCCAAATGTATACAAATTTTTTACGCCCCTTCTTTCTGCAAATTTGCCTATGTCAGAATGTTCACGCTTACTGCTTTTTCCAAGCTCAAGCATGTCAGCCAGAACCGCAAACTTTCTTCCTTTTGTATCAAACTCCATCATTGTTTCAATCCCCATCATTACCGATTCAGGATTACTGTTATATGTATCATTTATTATTGTCATCCCGTTTGTTTTCAGAACTTCCATTCTTTTTGAAGAAGATTGTGAAAAATTCTTTAATGCTTTTTTTATTTTGTTTTTACCAATTCCAAAATACAAACCGGTTGCTGCTGCTGCCAAACCGTTGTAAACAGAATGTTTGCCAAATGTTGCTATACTCGTTTCGAATTTTTCTTTTTTATATTCAATTTCAATATTGGGTTCAAAATCCTTATTATAATCCTTAAATCTTCCTTTGACATCCGGATTATGTTTGTAAGAATAAGTAAATTTCTTTTCATTCTTAACTCTCCCTGAATATTTAATGATGAATTTATCATCTAGGTTTAAAAACAATTTTGTTTTTTCTTTCTTAATGAGATAATCAAACAATTCAAATTCTGCCTTTGCAACACCATTCAGATCTTTAAAAAACTCCAGGTGCTCTTTACCAATATTTGTCACCAATCCAAAATCCGGTTCGGCTATCCCGCATAAATATTTTAATTCTCCAAAATGATTGCAGCCCGCTTCAAGCACACAAAAATTATGTTTCGAATTTAATCTGAGTAACGTCAGAGGCAGGCCTATGTGATTATTAAAATTGCCTTCGGTCTTTAACACATTAAATTTCTGCGAAAGAACAGTTGCTATCAGATCTTTAGTAGTTGTTTTGCCGTTGCTGCCCGCAATGCACAAAACGGGTAAATTGAAATTTTTCTTATGGATCTTTGCAAATTCCCCAAGTGCTGAGGTTGTATCATCTACTGTTATGAACGCCTTATCCGGATATTTATTTTTGTTTTTACTGTACCATGATCTGTTTACAACTGCCGCCTCAACACCTTTCTCAAAAACATCTCTGATAAATTTATGGCCGTCTGTTTTATCACCTTTGATCGCAAAAAAAATTTCATTTTTCTTTATTGCTCTTGAATCTATTGAAACACCTTTAAACTTCCTTGTCTTTAATTTATCAATGTTCAGATTATCATTATGCGTTACCTTCAGCAGATCTTCTATTCTCAGCATTCTATTTTGCTAAAGATAAATACTTGGCTACAATTTCTTTGTCATCAAAGTGACTTTTTACTCCGCCGATGTCTTGGTAAGTTTCGTGACCTTTTCCGCAGATCAAAACTATATCACCGGATCTTGCAATCTCAATTCCTCTGCTGATTGCCTCTTCACGGTTCTCGATAACTTCATAGTTATTCTTAGTATTCACTCCGGTCAGTATTTCTTTTATTATTTCCATAGGATTTTCATATCTGGGATTGTCTGAAGTTATTATTGAATGATCGGATAGTTCAGTTGCATAATTTCCCATAACAGGTCTTTTAGTCCTGTCTTTATTGCCTCCGCATCCGAATATTGTAATTACTTTTCCCTGTTGCTCTCCGCTAACTATTTCCCGGGCAGATTCTATCGCATTTTTCAGAGAATCAGATGTGTGAGAATAATCAATTATAGCAATTGCTCCGTTAGGCAATTTTATCCTGTTAAATCTTCCGTCAACCTCTTTAAAGTTTTGAAGTGACTCTTTTAGAAAATTCATGTCTATGTCGTATTGTAATACTGCTGAAACCGATGCCAGAATATTGTAAATGTTAAATCTTCCTGTCAGATTTGAACTAAGCTTATAACTCTTATCTTTATATTTAACTTCAAACTCAAGGCCGCTTAGTGTTATTCTTTCATTAAATGCTTTAAGACCGCTTTCATTTTTCATTGAATAAAAAAACTTTTTTGCTTTTGTATCATTTAATATAATTCTGCCATATTCATCATCAGTATTTGAAATTGCGTGTGCCGAACTTGTTAATCTGTCGAACAACAATTTTTTTGCTTCGAAATAATTACTCATGTCATGATGAAAATCAAGATGCTCACTGGTTAAATTTGTAAATACAGCCGTCTCAAAATTCATTCCGTAAACCCTGTCCATTGATAATGCTATGGATGATACTTCCATTAAACAAAAATCTATTTTTGAATTTACCATTTCTCCCAACATCATATTTGTTTCAATTGAATCCGGTGTTGTCATTGTCGAATCCATTTTTACATCTCCGGTATCATAACCTATTGTACCGATAATACCTGTTTTAAATCCTGCATCTTTTAAAAATGACCGGATCAGATAGCTTGTTGTAGTCTTGCCATTCGTGCCGGTTATTCCCATAAGCTTAAGTTTTAAGGAAGGATTACCATAAAAATATCCGCTTACCAAAGCCATTAACTTTCTTATTTGATTAACCTTATGAAAACCGACAGGCACATATTCTTTTGCATCCTCTTCACTAAAAATTATTTTTGCACCGTTCCTGATCGCATCATTTGTAAACTTATTCCCGTTATTCTTTAATCCTTTGATCGCAAAAAATATATACCCTTCCTTTACATTTTCCGAATTACAGGAAAGTCCTTTTACCTCAAAGTCATTCTCTGATTCAAGATTTACAGTAATGTTGAATTTCTTAGCGATCTCTGAAAACTTCATCATTGATTTTTTCCAAACAAAATTATTTTAGAGCCCGGAAGCTGCATCGTTCCTTGCTGCGGCGATTGTCCGGCCACTTTGCCGCCGCCATTAAGTGACACATCAAAACCTTCTGACAAAAGAATGTTCATAGCTTTTCTTATGCTGAGATTTGTTACATCGGGAACAGTTATTAATCTGTCTGAGATGACATTAGTATTTTTCACTACAAGCTTTACTTTGCATTCATTATAAGATATACTTTCATTTGGCATCGGCAATTGAGATTCTACATATATGACGCTTTTATTATTTTTCTGTCCCTCTGTATTATTTATTATTTCATTATCTATCACTTCAAAATTGATATTGCTTTCTGTTAAAATTTCCTTTGCATCTTCAAGACGTAGATTTATCAGATTGGGAATTAAAATTTTTTGTTCGTTTGATCCCGTTAATGTATTTATGGTATTTTTATCTTCTTTATAATTTACATTCACAAAATCTTTTGTAGAAATATCCGAGATGCCGCTGAATCCAATTATTCTCGCTGCAATTCTTTGGAAGATCGGGGCTGCAACTTTACCGCCGTAATATTGACCGGACTTTGGATTATCTAAGATTACTGCGATCAAAATTTGCGGATTGTCAGCAGGAAAATATCCTACAAATGAAGCGTTATGTGAATTACTGGAATATTTTCCATTAACTAATCTTTGAGCTGTCCCCGTCTTGCCGGCAATTTTGACACCTTCAGTTTTCGCATCCACGCCCGTTCCTCTTTCAACTACTCCCACCAGTAATGATGTAAGCGTCTTTGCAGTATTCACAGAAACAACTTGCCTTATTGGAGTTGGCTGTGATTCAAAAATTGTATTATTATTTGTTCCAAATTCTTTTTTTACAATATATGATTTCATCATCAAACCATTATTAGCAATGGCTGCATAGGCATTTGCGATCTGCATCGCGTTTACCAAAACTTCATATCCAATCGACATGTATGGTAATGATATTGAAGAAAAATCTATTGGCCTTTTCAGTACACCTCTGTTCTCACCCGGCAATTCGATGCCGTTATAAATTCCAAAACCGAAATCCCGCGCATATTTATAAAACCTCTCTGCACCAAGTTTTAAAGATATCTTGCTGAAACCAACATTACTGGATTGTTCAATTATTTCCTGAAAGGTCATGCTTGAAGCTCCGTGAACATCTGTAATATTTGCCCCTTTAATTTCATTTGCACTTTCTGTGGCAATAATAGAATTTTGATCTTCAAGCTTCTCTTCAAGAGTTGCAGCAGCGGTAATTATTTTGAATGTTGATCCCGGTTCATATACATCTGATATCGCCGAGTTTTTCATCGCAGCTGTATCACTAAGGGAAATATTATTCGGATCAAATGTGGGATAGGACGACATCCCTAAAATTTCTCCGGTCTTAACCGACATTACAATTACTTTAGCATGATCTGCATTAAATTCTTTTACACCTTTCAGCATTTCTTCTTCGACAAATCTTTGGATATTTATATCAAGAGTTAATACTATATTATTGCCATGTTCAGGATCTTGTTTTGGAAATTCTAAAGACGGTCTGTTATTTCCTCTTCCATCTCTCTGCATAATTACAAAACCTTCTTTACCCTGAAGGCTCTTCTCCATGGAAAATTCTATTCCTGACTGCCCCTTATTTTCAACATTGGTAAATCCCAATATGTGGGAAGCCATGCTGCCGTAATTATAAATTCTTTTCGGTTCTTTTATTACAATCAGTCCGTTTATATTCAGTGTATCAAGTCCATTAGCCTTAGAAATATCAATTTTTCTTTCAAGATATACAAAAGATGTGTTTTGCGAAGTGAGTTTTGATAAATAGTCTTCTTTATTTTTTCCAAAAGTTTTTGAAAATATTTCGGCGATCAATTCGGGTTTTTCTACCATATTCGGATCAGCTGCAAATGAATATTCATAGGTGTTGGAGACAAGTAGATTCATATTCCTGTCATAGATAAGTCCGCGGTAAGGTTTGAGTTGTACTTTATTTTCGTATTGTTTGCGTGCCGCTATTTTGTATTTCTCAGATTCAATTATCTGTACGTTGATAAGTTTTAAAAGAATTAGTATAAAACAGGCGAACAATGCCAGAAAAAAAAAGTTTATCTTTCTTCTTTGTATTATTTGCTTGCCGGGATTTTTGTATGTTTTGAACTGCAAAATGTAAAGTTTATTTCAATTGCGATTTTTTGATAATTATTGTGTTGTTTTCATCTACCGAATTCTCTTTGAATGACAGATTAAATTTGTCCCCTGCTATAGTTCTGATCCTCTCAAAGCTGCTCAGTTTTTCCGTTTCAGTTCTCAGCAAATCGTTTGTTTGTATATATAGCTTTATCTTTTCTTTGAGTTCGTTATTACTGACAGCGAGCTGATTTACATAAATAATGTTATTTATATAAATCACAAGTATGACTGAAGTGAGTATCAGAAAAATTAAAAAATAAAATATTGAGATCTTGTTTTTACCTGAATTATTTTTTTTCATAAATTTTTCCGGGATAAGATCATTTCGCTTAATATTATTTCAGATATTTTTAATAAGATATTCAGCTGCTCGTAGCTTTGCGCTTCTGGATCTTGGATTATTTTTTATCTCATTTTTAGTCGGTATAAAAGCTTTTTTTGTAAGCAATTTTAATTTGGGTTCGACCTCATCATCAAAAAACGGGTTGTCTGTTTTTATCAACTTCCTGGTTCCTTCTTTAAAAAAGTTTTTTACAATCCGGTCTTCAAGAGAATGATACGAAACAACAACTATCCTTCCGCCCTTAACCAGTAATTCCAAAGAATCACTCAAAACCTTCTCTAAATTATCAAGTTCTTTATTGACTTTTATTCTCAATGCCTGAAATATCTTCGCTAAAAAATCTATTGAGTTTTTTTGATTTATACTGTATTCACTTTTTACTATTTCTACAAGATCAAAGGTGGTTTCTATCTTTTTTATTCTTCTTTTTTCAATAATTGCTTTGGCCAGTCTCTCAGCGTTTCCTATCTCACCAAAAGTTTCAAAAAGTTCGGTAAGCTCACTGCGTCTGTATTCGTTCAGAATATCTGAAGCTTTTATATCGTCATTCTTAAATGCTCTCATGTCAAGACGGGTATTTCTCATAAAACTAAATCCTTCTTCAGACTCCAGTTGAAAGGATGACAGTCCCAGATCAAGTACTAAACCTGATATTTGCTTTATATTCTTTTCATATAAAATGTTTTTCAATTCTCCGAAATTACCATTGACAAGCATCAGCTTTTCTTTACAGTCAATTAATTCCCTGCCTGCATATTCAAGAGCATTGAGATCTTTATCAATTGAAATAATTTTATCTGAATCGCCTGTTTTTTCACATATCAGTTTAGTATATCCTCCGCCGCCAAGCGTCCCGTCAACTAAAATTTGTTCGGGTAGCTCTTCGTTGATAAGAAATTTTACAGCTTCATGAGAAAGAACTGGTATGTGAAAACTTTCTGTCATTATTTATAAATTCCGATTTCGTCCATATCATCAATTGTTTATGAGTTGATGATCTCAGAAACTTTCTCGGCTATATCCTCAAAAGATTTTGACATTGATTTATCATACTTTGCTTTTATCTGCGGATTCCAAATTTCCATTTTATCTAATAGACCGATTACAACAACCTCTTTATTAAATTTTGCGAATTGCATAAGTTGGGGTGGTATAACAATTCTGTTCTGCGAATCCAGTTCGCATTCATTCACATAATTTAAAAATTCTCTTATGAAAAATCTCTGCTCCGCATTGAATTGATTGTATCTTGTTAATCCTACTTTTACTTTTTCCCACTCGTCTTGCGGATAAACAAGAAGGCACTCATCCATGCCTCTTGTTAAAATCAGTTTATTATCAGCTTCAGGTTTCATATATTTTCTAAACTTTGCCGGCAGTATCAGACGTGACTTAGTATCTAAATTACAAATTGAGTGGCCCTGAAACATATACGATGATTTAATTCTTCTTTATAGAAATATTACCATACTTTTGAGAGTAGTATAATAGAATTATAAGATTCCCCACTTCTCTCCACTTTTCCCCACTTGCATACAAAAATACGTAAATTAATTTGAAAGTCAAACCTTTTAATTGATTAACCGGTAATGAAAGACGTAAACACTTTTATGTAAGAGACAATAGATAGTATCGAAAGGGATTAATATTTTCACAGAGTCTATATGAATTACTGTGGAAAGTAGTGAGAGAAATTAACATTTCATTTTCACACATTTTGTCATTCCTTTATGTTAAAGTGCAAGTCTCAAAATTTTTCTGCGAAGACAAATTGCTGGAGCAGCGTAGCGGGAATAGCTCCTGCAATTTGTCTTTGCAAATGTTTTTTCTCTTACGTCACGATAAATATTTTTTAGTATAAATATAACTTACAAAACATCCTTTTATTAGCAGTCTCTTTAATTCAACTTTAATCAGATGAGCTGCAGTGTTTCCAATTATTTTTTATAAGTGTAGACTGGTAACCTCGCGAAAGCAGTCAAATATTTTAATTTGCTGCAGAATGACAATAACCTTTAGTCTACTTTTTTATTTTTAATAAATTATATTTATATGTTATAAATTTTTTTGTTCTATTTCAAAGTTAGAAATTTGTATTCTTCTTTTTGTTTTAATAAATGCATTATTCTGACTGCATATTTTTTGGCAATTGTTATTATTGCTCTGCTTTTAGTGTGTCGTTTGCAAATTTTATTAAATGACATTAATAAACCTGGATCTTTTCTTACAGCCGTCCAGCTGCTTTCTACTATTATTTTTCTTAATGAGCTGTTACCACGTCTTGTCATGTATCTCCGATTTTCTTTCTCTCCGCTTGAATGCTCTGAGGGGATCAGTCCGATATAACTCAAAAATTTATCTGTATTATTAAATCTGGTTATATCTCCTGTTTCTGTCAATATTGTCATTGCCGATAATATACTTATTCCCGGAATGCTTGTCAGATATTTCATATCTTCTTTATAAATATCATTCATTGAAAGTTTTCTAATTTCACGGGTTGTATCACTAATTATTTTTCGTTGTGATTTTAGTTGTTCTAAATACATATTAAGTGATACTTTTGCTCCACTGTTAATTGTTTCTACATTTTCCAATAATTCTATAAATTTTCTTGACCAGTGTGTTTTTACCTGTTCTGTAGTTATTTCAACTCCGAAAAATTTCATCAATCCCTTTATCCTGTTTTTTATTCTAGTCTGATCCTTCACCAAAGATTCCCTTGCTCTTATTAATGTTCTGTCTTCATAATTACTTTTATTATGGACATATATACCCTCTAATTCTCCGTTCCTAAGGCTTCTTGATAATTTTAATGAATCCACTTTGTCGGTTTTCCTGTCACGTTCTTTGTTTGTTGTTGGTACATCTGCCGGATTGATTACTATACTTTCTATTCCATTTGCTTTGAGCTGTTCATGAATCCAAAATCCGCTGAAACCCGCTTCATAAACACTATGATAAATTCCACCAGGAAAATTTCTCTTTAAATAGTTGACCAGTATTTCCGGTTTCGGATCTTGGGTAAATGTATCGTGGAATATTTTCTCTGTGTGAATACTTACTACCCAGCTCTTATGATGCACATCTAATCCAACATAAATGTGATGATTCTTAAAGTTTAGATAATTAATTTGTTTCATCTTAGTAATGCCTCATTTTGTTTTTAAAATTGTTTTTTAGTAGAAATAAATTTACAAAACAATTTTGAGGCTTACTACTTTAAACATAATACCTCGCGGAAGCGGGAATCCAGTAGCCAACATTTCATCTGTTCCTCCAATTTCATAAAAAAGATCTTTCCAATCAGGATTGCTTTTTTCTATCAACTCAAGCTTCCATTTTCGATACCACTTCTTGATTTGTTTTTCTCTTTGAATCGCTGCATAAACATCATTAGTTTGATCAAACCATACCAAAATATTAACATCATATCTTGAACTGAAACCGGATTTAACCTTCCATTTATGTTCGATAATTCTCGCCAATAAGTTATTTGTTACACCTGTATATGTAGCCGAGGTTTATTTTAAATTTTGATCTCTCTTTAATAAATAGTGTTCCATTTCTTTTGCTTGCAATAATATATACACAATACTTCATACCTCACTGGATTCCCGCTTTCGCGGGAATGAAATAGAATGTTAGAAAACTAATTACGTTTGGAAAGTTCAAAACGTTTGTGAAATTAGTTTATGAAACTGAGACTCACAATTTCATAAACTAAGTAAGACAAAATAATCTCTATCCTTAGTGTTCACTAAACATCCTTAAATTCTGCGTGGAAAAATGCATACTAAAAAACCTGATAATAAGCTAAATTGTATTTCTATAACTTATTACAAAAATTTTAATCATTACATGCAGAGAGTTTATATTAATAAAATTTCTGACTTCGTTGATAAGGAAGTCACAATTAAAGGCTGGCTTTACAATATCCGGTCTTCCGGAAAGCTAATGTTTCCAGAAATCAGGGACGGTTCGGGAGTTATACAGGGAGTTGTCATAAAAAGCTCAGTGTCAGAGAAAGTCTGGGAAGACTTTGCAAAATTAACGCAGGAATCTTCAATTATAATTAAAGGAAAAGTTTCCAAACATCCTAAGAAGGAAGGCATTTATGAACTTCAGATCACTGATATAGATATAGTTCACATTGCAGAACCATATCCGATTACACCCAAAGAACACGGAGTTGAATTTCTGATGGACAGAAGACATCTATGGCTCAGGTCACCGAAACAATCTGCCATCATGAGAATCCGAAATGAGATCATTCAGGCAATAAGAGAATATATGTACAACAACGGGTTTATTTTGTTTGACACTCCGATATTCACACCTAATGCCTGCGAAGGAACTTCGACACTTTTTTCTACAGATTATTTTGATCTTGGCAAAGCTTATCTTTCGCAGTCAGGGCAATTGTATGCCGAGGCCGGCGCATTAGCTTTGGGAAAAGTTTATACACTGGGACCGACTTTCAGAGCTGAAAACTCCATGACGCGAAGACATATCACCGAATTTTGGATGATGGAGCCGGAAATGGCATATTGTGATATCGACGATGACATGGACTTAATAGAGGATTTTTTAGAATATGTAGTTCAGCGTGTTTTGAATAATTGTAAAAGTGATCTTGAATTGATCGGAAGGGATATAACAAAATTAGAAAAAGTAAAAAAACCATTTCCGAGAGTAACCTATGATGAAGCTGTTGAAATTATAAGGAAGAAAGATATACCGTTGATCAGAAAGACTGAAAATGGTGAAGAACATATTCGTCCTTTTCCATGGGGTGAAGACTTTGGAATGCCTCAGGAAGAAGCGATCGTTGAAGAGTTTGATAAGCCGGTAATGGTGCACAGGTGGCCCGCTGAAGCTAAATCATTTTATATGAAACGCGATCCTGACAATCCAAAGATTGCATTAGGTGTTGATGTACTTGCGCCTGAAGGCTTCGGTGAAATCATCGGCGGTTCACAGAGAGAAGATAATTTAGAAGAGCTGCAGAAAAGAATCGACGAGCATAAACTACCAATGGAAGAATTTCAATGGTATTTAGACCTCAGGAAATACGGAAGTGTTCCTCATTCGGGATTTGGACTTGGTATAGAACGCACAGTGAGCTGGATCTGCAATCTTGATAATATTCGTGAAGCAATACCGTTTGCCCGCAGGCCAAATCGTATAAGGCCGTAAACTTTAGTTTGTGGAGTTTTGTGGAGTCTATAGAGTGTGTAGAGAATGTTGTGGAATATGGATTGAGTTCGTAGAGTTTTTGGAGTTTGCAGAGGATGGTTTGGAGTTTATGAAGTTTGGTTTCATTTTATAATTTTGTTATGACAATAATTATTGACGGAAATAATCTTATACATAAGATACCGCATCTTAAAAAACTTTTTCTTAAAGACAAAGAATCGGCGCAGTATGCACTTATTGAAATCATTAATTCATATAAACATAAATCCGATAGTGTAACATTTGTGTTTGACGGAGCAGGTAAACTCGCCAGGAAGGAAGTTGTGTATTCAAAGGATGTGACGGCTGATGAAGTTATCAGAAAGAAGATTGAAAATTTTTCAAATGCAAAACTGATGAAAGTGGTTAGCTCCGATCATGAGATAATGAGTTTGGCAAAAGTTTGCGGCTGCGCAGTAATTAAATCAGAAGACTTTTGGAAAGAGTTAAACAAACCACAATCCCCTGAAGGTAAAAATATAAATCAGAATTATATTTACGACGAAAAGGAAAAACCTGAAAGATCGAGTAAAAAAGATATTGATGAATTCAAAAGATATTTTTCTTAATATTAAATGACATGTTGAGTAAAATTTTAATACTTATGAATGCAGCTGGTAAAAAATGAACTGGCGAGAAAACTTATCTTCATTGCGGGTTTACTATTTTGTCTCTTACCATTTACAGACCCGCCTATTGCTTTACTATTAGGAATAATCCTTTCACAGATCAACGGACATCCATTTGAAAAGTATAACAGCAGAGTAACCAAGATTTTGCTTCAGGCATCTGTGGTAGGTTTAGGCTTTGGAATGAATTTGTTTGAAGCTGCCAAAGCAGGACAGGAAGGACTTCTGTTTACAATTGCGACAATCGGCGTGACGATAATTGCAGGATATTTTTTTGGAAGACTTTTAAAAGTTAACAAAATAATTTCATACCTCATAACTTCCGGTACAGCAATATGCGGAGGGAGTGCGATAGCGGCAGTTTCTCCGATTATTAAAGCCAAGCCTGAGCAGATGACTGTTTCCCTGGGTACAGTTTTTATACTTAACTCTGTCGCGCTGTTTATATTTCCTTTGATAGGACATTATCTCAGTCTTACAGAATCACAATTTGGTCTTTGGGCAGCAATTGCAATACATGATACAAGTTCAGTAGTTGGAGCAGCATCAAAATACGGCGCTGAAGCATTGCAGATCGCAACAACTGTTAAACTCGAAAGAGCATTATGGATAATACCTTTATCTATTGCGACAGCATTAATATTTAAAAATAAAGACAAGAGTGTTAGCATACCTTATTTTATATTTTTCTTTATTGCAGCAATGGCAATTAACACATTCATTCCTGAATTTCATTCAGCCGGACAGGTAATATTATTAATTGCAAGAAAGGGTCTCACGATAACATTATTCCTGATCGGTGCAGGTTTAACAAAAAATACTTTAAGGGCTGTAGGCATAAGGCCTCTCATACTTGGTTTGATATTATGGATTATTATTTCTGTGAGTTCGCTTATAGTCATATTATCATCAACATAAATTGTCTTATTTCATAAAATAAAAATTAACATTTAATTATCAATTGTTATTAAATATATTAGAAAAAATTACCGATGAATCACAAAGATATTGATGTATCAGCTTTTAATCAGATGCTGGAAAATGATTCGTGTGTTATACTCGATGTCAGAACTCCGGAAGAATTTTTTTCCGGCCATTTGAGAGGAGCCAGTCATTATGATTTTTATAATGAGAAGTTTGAAGAAGAAATAGATGGTCTTGATAAAAACAAAACATTTCTTGTTTATTGTAAGTCCGGCGGAAGGAGCCGTCAGGCAATGTTTTTAATGAGAGATCTTGGATTTGAAGAAGTTTATAATTTGTCCGGAGGAATAATTGCCTGGAATGAACAGGGATTAAGTATTGAAAAATAATTTTAAATATTAATATGGAAATAAAGCAATTCTATGATGAGAATCTTTCGCATGCTTCATATGCAGTTTTGAGCGGAAATGAAATTGCATTAATCGATCCGGCAAGGGATCCCGGTCAGTATTATAAATTTGCAGATGAAAAGGGTGCTAAAATAATTGCAGTAATTGAGACTCATCCACATGCAGACTTTGTCAGTTCACATCTTGAGATTTCACAAAAAACAGGCGCTGATATATTTGTCAGCAAAATATTAAATCCGGTTTATAAATTTATGGCCTTTGATGAAGGCGATGAATTAAAGTTAGGAAATATTTTTCTAATCCCGATGAATACTCCGGGACATTCACCTGACAGCATCAGTATTTTAATAAGAGATGAAAACGGAAAAGATCATGCACTGGCAACAGGTGATACTTTATTTGTAGGAGATGTGGGAAGGCCTGATCTCAGGGAATCTGCGGGCAATGTTAACAAAAGCAAAGAAGAGCTTGCTCGTATGATGTACAAAACAATTACCGAAAAACTGGTTAAACTTTCCGATGATGTAATAGTTTATCCGGCGCATGGAGCGGGTTCTCTTTGCGGTAAAGCTACAAGCAAAGACACATATTCTTCAATCGGAAAAGAGAAACGTGAAAACTATGCTTTGCAGCCAATGAGTGAAGATGCTTTTGTTGCTGAACTTTTGAGCGGACAATCATTTGTACCAAAATATTTTAGTTATGATGTCAAGCTTAATATTCAGGGTGCTCCTGACTATGAAGAAAGTGTGAATATAGTTAATAGATTAAATTCATACGATGAACTTGAGAACGGAATTTTGATAATTGATACCAGAGGCAAAGAGGATTTTGTAAAAGGACATTTGAAAAGTGCAGTCAATTTAAGAGAAGATCTCAAATTTGAGACATGGCTCGGCGCTATTGTTTCACCGGATGAAAGTTTTTATTTAGTTGCTGAATCTGATGATAGCCGGGAAAGACTGATCAGGAGAGCAGCAAAGATAGGATACGAATTGATAATGAAAGGTGCTGTTGTCCATGAAGATATTTCTGAGCTTGAGAAGACAGAGCCACTGGATGTTAACAGCTTTAAAAATAATAAAGATGATTTTACAATAATAGACGTAAGAAACAAATCAGAGACAGATAATAAAAAAATATTTAAAGATTCGCTGCTCATTCCTCTGAATGAGATCAGGGAAAGATATAATGAGATCCCATTATCAAAACCTGTTGTAGTTCATTGTGCGGCCGGATTCAGGTCTGCTGCTGCCTCCAGCTTTCTTGAAAATATGCTGGATACCAAAGTATATGATCTGGGTGAATCCATAAAAACATTTTCGGAAAATTAATTTAGTTTAATGGTAAATAAGTTCACAACTTTTTACAGGCACATAGTTGAAGAGGAAAGAAAATTTCCTGAAGCTACAGGTCAGCTTTCAGATCTTCTTGCTGATATTGCATTAGCATGTAAAGTAATATCACTTGAGGTCAACAGGGCAGGCCTGATAGATCTGCTTGGATTTACCGGAGAAGAAAATGTTCAGGGCGAGCAGGTTAAGAAGCTTGATGTATTTGCAAATGACGTGCTTACTCACGTTATGAAACAGGGTGGACATATTTGCGCTGTGTGTTCTGAAGAAGAGGTGAATTTCATTCCTATTGAGGATAAGTTTACTGATAACAAATATGTGACAAATAAATATATCTGTCATTTTGATCCTCTTGACGGTTCATCAAATATAGATGTAAATGTTTCTATCGGAACAATTTTTTCAGTTTACAAAAGAGTTACTAAGTCAGGACCGGGGTCATTGGAAGACTGCCTTCAAAAAGGAACTGAGCAAGTGGCTGCAGGCTATGTGATCTATGGATCAAGTACAGTACTTGTGTATACTAATAAACAGGGAGTTCATGGTTTTACATTAGACCCTTCAGTGGGTGAATTTCTTTTATCAAATGAAAATATAACTATTCCGAAAAAGTCTAGAACTTATTCAGTTAACGAAGGGAATTATTGCAAATGGAGCCGGGGCATGAAAGATTATGTTTCCTACCTTAAAGAAATAGATCAGGAAAGCTCCAGGCCTTATTCATCCCGCTATGTCGGATCTCTCGTTGCTGACTTTCACCGCAATTTATTGTATGGTGGAATTTTCATGTATCCTTCAGACAATAAAAATGTAAACGGAAAATTAAGACTCATGTATGAAGCGAATCCTTTAAGCATGATCATAGAAGAGGCAGGAGGAAGAAGTACAGATGGAAATAAAAGAATTCTAGATATTGAACCTAAAAGCCTTCATCAACGAACCCCATTGTTTATCGGAAGTGAAGAAGATGTTATAATGATTGAAAAATATTTAGCGAAAGATAAAACAGAAACCGAAGCATAAGCTGTTTTTTAAAAATCTTCAGCAAAGCCCTGGGGCTGATTTATTTATAGTAATCTTATTCAGGCTCACTCATTAAATTTGTTTTCTTCAGCTCCTGCAAGTTACTCTCATCAATATTCAATTCAATGAATACCGAATTATCATACCTGTCAAGTTTCAGCTTTTCAAAGATCTTCCCGGAGCCTGCTTTATTTCTTGCTGAACTGATTTTTGAAACTGTAATTACTCCGTTAAGAATACTTCGAAAATATTTAGCAGCTTCTTCATTCACACATTCACACTGGACAAGAAATTTAAGTTCATTTGACATCTTTGCAGAAAAGGAAATTGCATTAAATTTTTTGTAGAGATTAACCATTGAAAGTTTTTCCTTATCTGCGGTCGAATCATTCAAAACTCCGGGCTCAATTTTATTAAGTGTATCATTATTACCGAGTGAATCATAATTTTCAATTTTTATACCGGAAGTTGTTTCCACAAAATTTTGAAAGATCCCGCGGATAAAAATTTTTTCAGTGCTAACCATCCACAGATCTTCTTTAAAAATAATTTTACTTACAGCATCATAGATCCTTGCATTTGCCAGGACCCCTGTTTGCGAGGTATCCCGGGTATTGCTCATTACATCAAGCTGTTTCAAATAATTGCTTGCACACAAAGTAAAATCATCTTTAAAGAAAAAATACAGGCCTATATCATTTTTTATATAGACCGGAATTTCGCCGGCATATTTGGCTATTGAAAACAGGCTGTCAGTTGTTAAATATTCCGTAAGTTTATTTCTGTCAAAAACGCCTTTCATTACAATCGCATTTTCTCCAAACCAGGAGTTTGAATAATAAAGCTCGTCAAGTCCATCAGATATTGAAGCACCTGTTGCCATCTTAAACGTATTCAGGAGGCTGCCAAATGTTTTTTCTGCATTAAACAGAGAATCCGAAACATTCTTTTTCCAAAATTCTGTCCGCCGCATATTTTTAAAATTAAGATACATGACAAACTGGGGACTTTCCTGAAGGAGATTTAAAGTTGATCTCACAGACAATGGAAGCGGTTCAGGCTCCGGCTTAAAGTTGCAGCCGGAGGCTAAAAGAATCAGGATAGTAATAAAATTTATAAATTTCATATATTCAGAACTGAAATATTAAAAGGTAAAACTGCAAATACAAATTTAAAAAGTTAATGAGGATTAATAATCTTTTTTCTTAAAATAAATTATCGACACTGACAACGCTGCCAGCATAAAAAGCACAGAAGAAATGACGGGCATATAAGATTCTACAGGCAATTGTTTTATAATATTTTCTGCTATTGAATTGATATCAGAAGGCTTGGGTAAGATATAATAAAAAAAATTGATAATAAATCTGACAGGTTCATTTTCAACGAAACTGAATATTGCCACTTCTCTTATAGATAGAATTTTTGTAACAATAAGTAAGAAGATGCTTAGGAGTACTGATAAAATAGAACTTTGAGATATCAGCCCTACCAGCAATGTAAATGAAAATACAACTGCAAAAGATAGAGTCAGCCAAAAAATAGACAGCAAAAAGGGAAAGTGCCAATAGCCTGATTTTATAGACAGTATTAACCACACAAAACCTATCAGGTATACCAGACTTATAAAAATAAGTAAAACACTTCCGGTGAATTTAGCTATAATAATTTTGGATCTTGATACAGGCTTAGATAAAAGAAGATCTATGTTTCCTTTTTCAAGCATGGATGGAATAAAAGATGAGACTGAAATCAAACAAAATGTTATTATCAGAAAATAAGAAATGTTCAATATTTCAATTTCCGCACTTATTACCGCTTGCTTCACTCCTTCTTCATCCAGCATATTCATTATACCTTCGACAGACTCGACATTTACTGCAAAAAGCTCAAGCAAAATTATCAGAGTAGAAATCACAAAGAAGCCAAGAAAAATTTTCTTTGCAAATGCTTCCCGGAAGGTGCTGAATACTAAAGTTAAAAATATCATTCTAATTCTGACTTTCAATTAAATTAATAAACATATTTTCAAGAGTATCCTTTTCCCGGACTATACTATGGATCATAACTTTATTCGAACGCAGGAAATCTATTAGCTTATTCAATTCTTCAACATTAGCTGCACTGATTATAAATTCATTCTTCGCGTTTATTGTCGCTTTATAATTACTCAGCAGATCGTTCAGTATTATTTCTTCTATCTCGGCAGTATTGAATTTATAATTATTTGAAAGAGCTGTAATATCCTCAACTCTTCCTGACTTTACCAGTGAACCTTTATTAAGTATCGCTACACGGTCACAGATCAATTCGACTTCACTGAGCAGGTGGGAGTTCAGGAAAATCGTTTTACCTTCATTCTTGAGATTATTAAGAATATCCCTTATGTCTTTTCTACCGATCGGATCGACTCCATCTGTAGGTTCATCCAAAAATATGAGCTCAGGATTATTAAGCATCGCTTGAGCAAGGCCCAGTCTCTGCAGCATGCCTTTAGAATATTTTTTAATTTTTGTAGTTCTCCATTTCTCCATGTCAACAAGTTTTAAATATTTATCTGATGTCTTCTTTACATCAACATTGTTCATGCCGCTTAATTTTCCAAAAAAACTAAGCACCTGATCCCCTGTAAGATAATTTGGAAATTTATGATTTTCAGGAAGATATCCTATTTTAAGTTTATATGACTCATCAGAAATTTCCTTATCAAATACTTTTATATCTCCATTTGTACGGTGTGTTATACCCAGCAGAATTTTTATTAAAGTTGTTTTACCGGCACCGTTTGGTCCAAGAATTCCGAATATTTCACCGCTTTGAACTTCAAAAGAAAAATTATTCAATGCAAGGATTTTTTCTTTCGAAAAACTTTTGGAGGAATATTCTTTGGATAGATTTTTTGTCGCTATAACGTTCATTGAAATTTTATTTAACTGAATTTAAACGGGGATCATTTTTCATTGCTTCAATAATATTTTTTAAATGTTCATCAAGATCTATCCCGACTTCTTTGATACCATTAATTATATCATCCCTGTTCACATTTCTTGCGAATGCTTTGTCTTTCAATTTTTTCTTAATATTCTTTGGTTCAACGTCATTCAGACCACCGGGTTTCATCAGCGAATAAGCCATTATAAAACCAGTGATCTCATCGCATGCAAAAAGATATTTTGAAATGTTCGTATGCCTGGGTACATTTGTTCTGTCCGGATATGCATGACCAAGAATTGCATCGATAACTTCTTCATTATAGCCGGCTTCTTTTAAAATCGGAACGGCAGTATTTGGATGTGTCTCAGGATAAATTTCCCAGTCGAGATCATGCAGCAGACCGGCGGAAGCCCACATTTCCTGATCTTCTCCTGTCTTCCCTGCATAAAATCTCATGGCTGATTCTACTGCAAAACAATGTTTACGCAGACTTTCATTTTTAATGAATTGGAAAAGCAGTTTCTCAGACGAACTTTGATCAGGCATAAAAAATACATTTATAATATCGTACGGGTTAAAGCTTCTATAGATTTGAAAAAGATCGCATCAACGTTTCAATATAACATCATCTGACAATTCATTTTTATCACCGGGTTTCACAGGAAACTCGCTGATAAGAGTTACTCCAACGCGTTTTAAGGCCTTTAATATTCCTTCAAGATAATCTTCCTTAGTAAAAGAAATTTTGATCTCGTTAGAAATTGTATTCCACATTTCCCCGGAGATCTTAGTGTTTAGTCCTTCGTCTGCAATTATTTCGAATTTATGTTCTTCAAAAATTATGAAAAATAAAACTCCGGTTTTATCCGAAGTTTTATCCATCTTTAATTTAAAAAATTCTTTCAGTGCAATTTCCCTGGGAGTAAGATTTTTTTCAAGAAAGCCTCTCCTTTTTTTTATACACAATCTCAACTCTCCGCTTGTATTTTTTTCAATCTCGCCAATGGATGATGAGATCTTTTCCAGAGATTCAGTTGATAAGTATTCCGAAATAAAATTTTTCTTTAACACTGATATTGTTAATAGTTAATTTTTAACTGTTAATTGTTATTACCAGCTTCCGCTGGCACCCCCGCCGCCAAAAGAGCCGCCGCCGCCTGAAAATCCACCGCCTCCGCCACTGCCGCCACCACCAAAACCTCCACCGAAACCGCCTCCGCCCCAGCCACTGTTCCAGCCTCTTTTGCCGGAATAAACTGATCTGCCAATTCCTAAAATTCCTTTAATGAAAGACATAAAAATAAAAACGAAAATAAATCCGAAAATTAAAACAACAAAGATAGGAATTCCAAAACAGCAGCCGGCATCGATATCATTAGAATCCTTATCCGCAGTATACAGACCATTGATAGTTTTAATGATTGCATCTACGCCTTTGTTAATACCTTCATTAAAGTTACCTGATTTAAAAGATGGTGTAATTTCATTTCTGATAATCTGTGATGAGACTGCATCGGTGATTTCACCCTCAAGGCCGTATCCGACTTCTAATCTTACCTTTTTATCATTTTTAACAATTAGCAAAAGCACGCCATTATTCTTATCTTTTTTGCCGATCTTATTTTTTTCAGCTAGTCTTATGGAAACATCTTCAAGTGATTCACCGTTAAGGCTTGGGATCATATATATTACTATCTGATTAGAAGTGTTTTTTTCCTCATCCCTTAATTTATTGTTCAGATAATTCAATTGAGAATAAGTGAGTGTGCCTGTTTCGTCAACTGCATATTGTCTGAGTTGTGTTGGATTGTCAGACATTGATGTTTGAGGTTTATCCTGGGGATAAACTGTGGAAGAGAAAAAAGCAGTTAAGATATATAAAAATATTAAAAATATTTTTATCAAATTATATTCAGGTAAACTTTTAAAAACAAAAAAAGCGATCCGATAAATCAGACCGCTTTACAATTATTATAAAATTAAACTTTATTAACCACCGGCGTTTTTAACAATCTCTTTGTCAGGGTCTTCCATTTTCATAAAGCTGTATCTTTTTGTAATAGCGGCTTTATTTATTTCGTCAAGAATATCAACCATCAGGTTATATTTCATTTTCCTGTCAAACTTCAATAAAATTAAGAGATTTGGATTCGATGTATAATATCCTTCTATCCTGGATTTCATACCGTTAAAATCAACCTTTTCCGGAGGAGTTTCTGAACCATCCGATTGACCTCTGGAAAAATATACGTTGCCTGTTTCGGCCACTCTCATATAAAGTACATCACCCATATCAACTTTCACTCTATCATCCTTATCTCCCTTCGGAAGATTGATCTGCATTATCTGAGGTGTATTTAGAGTGGTAGTAAGAATAAAAAATGTCAATAGAAGCATGATTACATCAACCATCGGAGTCATATCTATTCTGACGCCGATCTTCTTACCTTTTTTATACTTTTTCTGTTTATGAAGCCCGCCTCCACTTTCCGGGGCATCAAATCCGCCACCTGCCATAATTTAATTCCTTATAAATTAAATTTAAAATTGTTTACTATTTTGGTTTGTCTGATTTAACGTCAGTTACAAGGGCAAATCTGGTATTTTTTGTAGCTTTGAAAATATCCATCAGATCTTCAACAACTCCAAAGTCTGCTTGTGTATCTCCTTTAATTACGATCCGAAAATCTGATTTACCTGCTGTTTCATTTTTCAAAGCAACCCTCAGATCGGACATTGTCTTTTCCATTTGTGCCCTGTTCAAAATCGTAACTTTCCTTTTGAAAGCTTTTCCGCCCACCAGTCCTCCTGTATTTTCATACTCGCTCTTTGAAAGACTGTCAGAATGAAAAAGTCCCACACCAAATGCATCACCAAATACTTTTTCTCTTACCTTGTAATTATCAACATCTATAAATACGTCACTACTTTTAGTAATGGTCAGTGTCATAATATCTTTTTCAGGCAGTTTAGTTGTATCCGTTACAACAGATTCGGGAAGTTTGATCTCAATGGCTTCAGTTGATTCCGCTTTGAAAGTAGCAACAAGCATGAAGAATGTAAGGAGCAACATAATTACGTCCACTAAGGGAGTCATATCTATATTTACACCGGGTTTTTTTATTGATCTGGCTTTCTTCATAAAATGTCCAAATAAATTTGGTTTTTAAAATTCGTTTCTGTCATTTGTTATGCAGTCTTTCTTCCTCTGATAGATAATATCTGCAGCATATTGTATGTGGCTTCATCGATCATGTAAGTAATGTTGCCGACTTTGGTAACGAAATAATTGTAAGATATCGTTCCTACAATAGCTCCGAACAATCCGCCTGCTGTATTGATCAGTGCTTCTGAAATACCGGATGAAAGCTCTGCAGCATTGGGAGTTCCCGCTGTTGCAAGTGCCTGGAAAGCTCTTATCATTCCCACTACCGTTCCGAACAATCCTATTAACACTGATACCGAAGCAATAGTCGATAACACAACAAGATTTCGTTCCAATAGAGGTACTTCAAGCATCATAGCTTCTTCAATTGCTGTCTGAACTTCCTGTAATTTCTGGTCAGCTTCCAGCTTATTATCAGCTGAAAGGACCTGGTATCGTTCAAGCCCCTGCTTAAGAATATTTGCTATTGACCCCCGCTGCTTATCGCATTCGGCAATGGCCTCGTCAATATTCCCTTCTAGGAGTGAACTCTGAACTTTTTTAAGAAATGGCTCGATAGGACCTCTACCTTTTGCTTTTGAAAGTGAAAGCTGTCTTTCTATGGTAAAAGTTATTACCATAATACTTAACGCCATCAAAACAATAACAATGGGACCACCAAGATATATAGCGCCCATAATATTAATTGGTACTTGTTTTTCCGGAGTTTTGAAGTTACCGGGATTTCCGAATACACCATAAAAAATGACCGCAGAAACCACTAAAGCTACTACAATTATTACAGTCATGAAGACAGATTGTTTCATTAATTTTAACCTCCATTAAACTCTGTTCAGAGTTTTAATTTATTAAATTAGTAGATTATTTTTTAAAAAATTATTATTCAAAACTTTTGATCGCTTCATTCTGTGTTGAATACGAATCAAAGATCAAAGCCAGTTTAGTAATTACAAATAAGTTTTCGAGATTTTTACTGAGCTGGCAAAGTTTAATTTTGCCTTCTCTTTTAGAATAGTTTGCGTGTGCAGATATTAAAACTCCGAGGGCTGTACTGTTAAGATACAAAACATCACCTAGATCAATTATTAGTTTTTTATTGCCGAGCTCCGAATATTTTTTAATTGAATCCCTTAACTCGTCTGTTTCATCACCTCCGACAAAATTTCCTTTAGGTTCAAGGATTACAATGCCTTTGTCAGAATGTTCTGTAGCTTTAATTGATGCCATGTCGTAGTGAAAATTTGATTAACAAAATATACTTTTACATTCTAAATTGCAATTATAAAAGTGTCTGTATAATTAATTACAAGAAATTCTTAACTGTTATGAGCTGCTTCTTTCTCAATTGAAGATAATATCAACTCATTGATCTCATCAATTTCACCTGCACCGTTGACCTTAAGAGTTGTGTGTTTGTTTTTAAAATATTCAATTATTGGCTTGGTTGAATCCGTATAAATATCGAGTCGGTTTTTTATGCAATCCTCTGTGTCATCACTCCTGCCTCTCTTCAGTAACCTTTCAATTATTTCTTTTTCATCAACACTTAATGTTATAACCATTATCTCTTTTAAATCCAGTTCATCGAAAATACCGGATAAAGCTTCCGCCTGCTTAACGGTACGCGGATATCCATCAAGAATAAATCCTTCTTTATTACTGCTTTTCAGATTTTCTTTAACTATTCCGTTCATGATCTCATCGGGCACAAGGTTTCCTTTATCCATAATTTCTTTTGCCTTTATACCGAGCTCGCTTCCTTCATCAAAAGCTTTTCTCAATATGGCTCCTGTGGAGATATGCTCAAGATTTAATTTTTTTGCCAGCAACTCTGCTTGTGTTCCTTTACCAACTCCCGGAGGCCCGAAAATAATTAACTGATACATGTTTTTTATATTATGTGATTCTTTTTGAATTACTGCAAGTTGTCCGCATGCTGCATGTATATCAATTCCGCTGCTCGAACGAAGATTTACAATAACTTTTTGCCTTTTAAGTTCGGCAATAAAATCAAATAATTTTTGATTTGAAAGTAATTTATTAATATCTTTTTTGCCGTTATAAATATCCAGTGGTTTGCTTAACTCGAAATCAATCGGATGGAAAGGAATAATATTAATATTCGAAGGCACCATTCGTGAGATTTTCTCCAGCCGTTTTATATCATCCATTGTGTCATTCAATCCTTCAAAATGAATATATTCATAAGTGATCTTGTTCCTGGTTTTTTGATAAAAATAACTTATCTCTTTATAAAGATCGGGTAATTTATTTTTAACTGAAGTTGGAATAATAGATTCTCTCACTCCGTTGTCTGTAGAATGCAGGGATAGTGCAAGTTTAACATTCTTGATATACTTATTTTCTTCAAGCATAAGATCATTTGCAAATTTTATGATCTTGCCTTTGAATCCGACAGTTGATACTGTTATCCTTTTTGACGATATGGCCAGCCCTTTTGGATGTGTCAGTATTTTCAGGGATTTGATCATGTTATCATAATTGAGAAACGGTTCACCCATGCCCATGTAAACTATGTTGGTAGGTATTATACCCGTAAGCCTGATCACTTCATAAACCTGCATAACAATTTCGCTGACATTCAGATTTTTTTTAAATCCCATTTTTCCGGTAGCACAAAATTCACACCCGACATTACATCCGACCTGAGTTGACAAACAAATGGTATTCCTTTCTTTTTCAGAAATGAGAACAGATTCAATGTAACAGGTTTCATTAGCTTGGATTATTTCAAAGAGAAATTTTTTAGTAACGAAATGTTTTGAATCAGTAATCTTTGTATTTTTTAAAACCGGTATAAAAAAATTGTCATCGAGTGTGGTTTTTAAAACGGAGGATATTCCTGAAATATTTCTCAATTCCCTGCTGTGATTTTTGTGAAGTGAAGTGAAGATCTGCTCAGCCCTGTATTTAGGCTCATTTAAAACAATAATCTCATGTTCAAGCTCTTCTGCAGTTAAGTTTAAAATATTTACTTTTTCCATAACTTTAATAAAGTAAAAAATAAAACATGAACGTCAAATGCATATTTCTTTATTGATATTCGTTTCTAATAGATGTAATTTTTGCTGAACCTAATGTTAATTTTTGTAGACCCCACAACCCCCTCAGTAATTAATGAAAATCGAAAATCCCGTTAAGTTTTACAGTAAATCAAAAGCCGATGATATTATTCTAATCGAAGATGCCCTTTCAGGCAAACAAGCCTCATATGAAAAGCTGATGAAAAAATATTACCAGCTTATTTACAATCTTGTTTACCGGATGATCTCAAAAAAAGAAGATGTGGAAGATCTTACTCAGGAGGCATTCATAAAAGCATTTAATTCTCTACATAATTTTGACAAGCAATTCTCTTTCTCCACATGGCTTTTTAAGATCGCAACAAATAACGCAATTGATTATTTAAGAAAAAAAAGACTTGCAACATTTTCCATTGATAAGGACATTGAGTCTGATGACAGTGAATATAGATTTGAGATCCCGGATCATGAAAATAAACCGGATAAGCAGATCATGAATAACCAAATGA
Source organism: Ignavibacteria bacterium (assembly GCA_039925865.1). Classification (GTDB taxonomy): domain Bacteria; phylum Bacteroidota; class Ignavibacteria; order Tepidaquicellales; family Tepidaquicellaceae; genus JBDSYA01. Next base: position 17,324 of record JBDSYA010000213.1, on the reverse strand, counting down.
AAGAAATTCTTGATGAAGCCATCAGATCTCTTCCGAAAAAATACAGGGATGTAATTGTTTTAAGGCACAAGAAAGAACTTGAGTACGAAGAAATTGCAAAAAAAATGAAGCTGCCTCTTGGCACTATAAAGGCTCATATATTCCGCGGTAGAGAACTCCTTAATAAATACCTTAAAGAGAAAATAAAAAATTATTGAACAATTTTCGATCTCAGATATGAGAATCGATTGATTTTAAATTTGTGATTTTAGATTTTAGATTTGTATTTTGCTTACCTTGTTTGTAAACCCTGCTGCTAACGCATGAAAGACGAAACTCCTTTAATGAAGCAATACCGGAAGATCAAAGAAAAATATCCCGATACTATATTACTGTTCAGGATGGGTGATTTCTTTGAAACTTTTGAAGAAGATGCGGTGATCACATCAAAGGTCCTTGGAATTACTTTAACAAAAAGATCAAATGGAGCGGCTTCAGAAGTTCCGCTTGCCGGATTTCCTCATCATGCGCTTGATAATTACCTGCCTAAGCTTGTCAAAAGCGGTTACAGGGTTGCAGTGTGCGAGCAGCTTGAAGATCCGAAATTTTCAAAAGGCATTGTCAAACGCGACGTGATCGAAGTTGTAACTCCCGGAGCTAACTTTTCGGAAAAATTACTTGATCACAAATCCAACAATTTTCTGGCTGCAATTTATATTAAAGATGATATTTGCGGATTTTCATTTTGTGATGTTTCAACAGGCGAGTTTGCTGCATCTGAAGTTCATATAAGGTCACTGGAAGAACAGATTGATATTATCAACCCTTCTGAAATATTAATTTCAAAAAGAGAAAAAGAGAAAGTCTTTAAAGCACTTCATTACGATCCTGACGCATCTTTCAACGAGCAAAAAAATAAATTTTTTTTTACAAAAGTCGATGACTGGGTTTTTAATCCTGACTATGCACGAGAGGTTCTTACAAATCATTTCGGAACACATTCATTAAAAGGTTTTGGGATTGATGATATGCGCGAAGGAATTATTTCTGCGGGCTGTGTCATGAATTATCTTAATGAAACTCAGAAATCCAATCTGATCCACATAAAAAAAATTTACAATTATGATTATACAGACTACATTATTCTCGATCCGTCAACGAAAAGAAATCTCGAGATCACAACTTCAATGTCTGAGGGAAGCCGTGAAGGAACTCTCATTTCCATTTTAGACCGGACGCAGACAGCAATGGGCGGAAGACTTTTAAAGAAATGGGTTTCGCGTCCTCTGAAAAAAATTGATCTGATCCAAAAAAGACTGAACTCTGTGAAAGATTTCTTTGACCGGAAGAACGAAAGAAAAAAAGTTATTGAGGAAATGAAATCTATCGCTGATCTGGAAAGATTACTTTCAAAAGTATCAACCGGAAAGGCTGTCGCAAGAGACATTATTCAGTTAAAGATATCTTTGAAAAAAATTATCCTTATTAAGGAGATGCTTCAAAAATTTTCTTCCGCCTCAGTACAGTCATTGAGCAATAATCTCATTGAAATAAACGAACTCATTATAAAAATAGAATCCTGTATAAATGAAAACTTCACCAGTGGAATTGATAATTACGGAGTAATCAATAAGGGCTACAGCAGCGACCTCGATGAGATAAAAGATATTTTGATAAACGGAAAAACCTGGATCGAAAACTTTCAGAGTAAAGAGAGGAAAAGAACAGGGATAAATTCACTGAAAGTAGATTTCAATAATGTGTTTGGATATTATATTGAAATTACCAAGGCAAATCTCGACAAAGCACCGCCTGAATATATTAGAAAGCAGACCCTTGTAAATGCAGAGAGATATATAACAGATGAACTTAAAATTTATGAAGATAAAATTCTCAATGCTGAAGAAAAAATAAATGATCTTGAAAAAAAAATTTTTCTGGAAATGAGAAATAGTATTCTGGAATACACAGAAAATATTCAGAAGAATGCAATGATAATTGCAACGATAGATACATTAATCAGTTTTGCGGAAGTTTCAGATGCTTATAAATACGTTTTGCCTGAGATCAACGAATCGGATATCATTGACATCAAAGAAGGCCGTCATCCTGTTATTGAACGGCTGCTACCGGCAGGCGAAAAGTATATTGCAAATGACACATCAATCGATACCAAAGATAATCAGATAATAATCATCACCGGACCAAACATGAGCGGAAAGTCAAGCTACCTGAGACAGGTCGGTTTAATTGTTTTGCTTGGACAGATAGGATGTTTCGTACCCGCCCGGAGTGCGAAACTTGGCATCGTCGATAAAATTTTTACACGGGTAGGTGCTTCCGATAATATTGCCAAAGGTGAAAGTACTTTTTTAGTTGAAATGCATGAAGCCGCAAACATACTCAATAATGCAACTCCAAAAAGCCTTATATTGCTGGATGAGATAGGCAGAGGAACTAGTACATATGACGGAATATCTATAGCATGGGCAATGACGGAATATCTTCATGAAAATCCAAACGTCAGCGCAAAAACTTTATTCGCAACTCACTATCATGAATTAAATGCGCTTGCAGATCTTTATCCCAGAATAAAAAATTACAGAGTTGAAGTTCGCGAATTTAATGATAAAGTAATCTTTCTCAGAAGGATAACCGAAGGAACTGCCGATCACAGCTACGGCATCCAGGTAGCTCAAATGGCGGGTTTGCCCGATTCTGTTACAAAGCGAGCAAAGGAAATACTTCGTTCTCTTGAAGACAAAGAATATAAACGGAAACATAAGGATCAGTTTCAGATAAGCATGTTTGAAACAGCTGTGACTGAATTTAAAGACGAGGCTATGAGGAAAATGCTGAATGAAGTTGATCTGAATAATATAACTCCACTGGAAGCGATGAACATTTTGAAGAAAGTTAAAGATGAATTGAAATAAACTGAAATAATATAGAATCATTATAGATTCACTTGACAGAATATTTGTTTTTTTGAATAACAATCTTTGATACCAAATATGGATTAACTCTTTTGCATCTGATAAAAGGCACCGCCTTTCTAAATTCTGACAATTATTTATTTTACAGAACTTTCATAACAAAATTTTTATACAGCTATTAACTATCGTAAGTTGTCATCGTGATAATTCGAATATTTAATTTAAAAATTTTACTATGTATAAACCGCTTTTAAGAAAATCACTTGCTGCCACTCGGGCTTATCGGTTCTGTCGGAGGTTTTATCGGTGATGTGCTCAAGCCATTTGCAGATTTTGGTTTAATATTCCTCATTATTTCCATAGCAGGAGCATTAATAACAGGGATAGCACTTCTTCGTTATAAATCAAAAGAAGGTAAGGTAATTCATAAAGAAAAATGGGTGGCTGCATTTTTCTCATGTGCGGTATTTGCTTTAATGTGGGGGATTTATATTCCAATATCAAAAGCCGGCCCTGCGCAGGGATATCTCGCTGACAACATTGATGTTATTTCAAAACTCCAGACAGATGTTTTGAAGATCGGCGAAGATGTAACAGAGATAAAAGGAGATGTTAAGAAAATTGATTCCAAGCTCGACAACTTAACTGCAAAGATAACGCAGGTGGATCTTAACGGCGGGATCATCAGCAGTCCGAGGACTCCACAGGAATGGTACAGTAACGCCGTCTTGTATAAACTAAAAGGGTTGAACGAAGATGCGATAAAAGCATTTGAAAAACTTTTTGAATTTAATCTTAACTATATCGATCCGTATCTGCAGTACATCGAGCTTACGAAAAATGTGAAAGGAAAAGAATATCTGATTGATTATTTTACAAAACTTTCAGATGAATATTCAAATAATCAGCTAATTAAAATTATGAAAGTAAAAGTTCTGGATGACAGAGCTGAAAGAGTCAAAGGTTACGAAAAAATATATGCCGAGGGTGATCCTACAGCACCATTAATCTATATGCTGATCACTGAATATTCCTATGCTAATCTGCCGCAGGCTTCGATGCTTGACAGAGATAAGCAGGTAAAATATCTCGATGCTATGATTGCTCTTCCGGCGAATAAGCAATTGAAAGAATATTTTGTCAGTGCTGATATGCTTACCGAAGCACAGAAAACACTTCAGACAGAAACAAATCTAAATAAGACGGGACCTCTGGGTGATATGATAAAAAATCCTATCAATGTACAGATGTATGCACTGGGCGGGGGAGAATATTCGGTTGTCTTTATCTGTACTGATTATCTTGCAACAAATATTTTTTATAAAATGGACGGCAATAGTGAATTCATAAATACCGGGGAGATTGCAAACTTCGGCATGCAGACATCTCAGCGACACCCTAAAACGGATTTTCAGACAAGGCTTTCAAAAGGCGAGCATAAAATCGAAGTGAAATATATTGTAACTTCAGGAGAGGAAAGCAAAGTATATGATTATAAGCTAAAGGCTGAGTAAATTTATCCCGACATTATCACTCAGAATTTATTCAGGTTTAATTTAGCTTACCTGAAATTATTTTTTCTTTTTCGTCTTTGTAACTATATCTCCTGATTCTGCATCGACTTTTACCTGAGCTTTTCCGGTTTTTGTAAAAAGCCAGAAGTTATATTCCATTTTATCACGGTTTTGTTTCAGACACCATTTTAAAATATTCTGAGAGGTATATTCTTCCGCAGTTTTTTTAGCTGCGGTAAATGACACCATTCCGTTATCGGGAATTATCTCATAATCAAATGGACCTTCATCAGCTTCCAGATTCAATAACTTTTTATCTTTACAGGAAAGTTCTACCTCAATTGATCCACCCGTAGATGTGATCATATTAATTTTCCAGATAGGAATATCTTTTTTGAATTTCTTCTCTACCTTTGTTACTTCTCCGGGCAATAGCAGTAAAGTATAATCAATAACTTCCCTGATATTTATATTTGTATCAAGAAAATTATAAGAGGTTTCACTATATTTGCCCTGTTCATTTTTACTCTTTGAAGGAATAATAAGGAAAAGTGATAAAAGAACAGACAAGAAAATTTTTTCGGTGGCCATTAAATCTCCTTTAAATTTTCTTTAACAATTAAATTTTTTTAGAATAAAAATCAAACCCACTAATCCATGAGTGATTTAAATTCCCATTTAGAACAGGTAAAGTCAAATGAGTCGTGGCTTGAAAAAATCAAAAGGTACATTCCCGGCTATGACGGCTATGTTAACAGAGACAACTCCCGCGAACTTGATACGATTCTCAGGAACAGCCTTGCAAATAAACTTGAGGATAATAAAACCAAAATAAAAAATACAATTCTTAAACTTTCTCAGGACGGAAAATTATTTGAGACTTCAGACCTTGAGAAACTTGAGAAAAAAAATGAAAATGCCATCGCAAAGTTTAAATCAGCAGCGAGAGGCTACAGCGGAGCATTCGATATTTCAAAAGTCAAAGAAGACAAGCTTGCAAGGGTTTATGAATTTGATTTTAATCTTCTGACCTATGTAGAAAATGTCAATAAAGATTTTGCGGATATGGAATCAAAAGCTAATGCAAAAGAAGAATTGAAAAATCACATTTCTCAGATATCAAATAATCTGGATGATCTTTTAAAAAAATTTGATGAGCGGGAACAACTTCTGAAACAATTATAAAAAGTTAACAATTATCATTTAATTTTTAAAATTTAAAATTTAACAATATGGCTCTAATAGATGTAATACAATATTTTGATGAAACAGGTAAGGCATTGGTTCATCGTGAGCCGCAGGACGGTTCATCTAATTTCAGATTAGGTACACAATTAATAGTGCAGGATTCACAATCTGCAATTTTTTATCGTGACGGGAAAGCATTAGATGTCTTCGGTCCCGGAAGGCATACCCTTACTACAGAAAATATTCCTTTTCTATCAAAGTTAATCAGCCTGCCCTTTGGCGGCACTTCACCTTTTCAGGCACAGGTTTATTTTATTTCAATGAAAAAATTCATTGATCTGAAATGGGGCACAAAGTCACCAATCAATTTTAAAGATTCAGAGCTGACATATGTACAGCTGAGAGCTTCAGGAAAATTTTCTCTACGGATAAAAGATCCGAGACAATTCATGATCGAGATAGTTTCAACACAGGGACTTTATACTACCAATGAGATCGAAGATTATTTAAGAGATGCAATCGTATCACGTTTAAATTCTGTCCTTGGAAAAAATCTAAAGACAGTTTTTGAGCTTGGCCAATTTTATCAGCAGATAGAGACCGGTGTAAAAGCAGAAGTTGCGGACTTTTTCAATGCAATGGGCATTGAGTTAACCGATCTGATTATTGTCGGGATAGTACCGCCTGAAGAAGTTCAGGAAAAAATCAACGAAAGAAGTTCGATGGGGGCTGTCGGAAATCTCGATGCTTACATGAAATTTAAAACTGCAGGTGCAATAGAAAAAGCTGCAGAGAATGAAAGCGGAGGTCTTGCAGGAGCCGGTGTAGGACTTGGTGCAGGTATGACCATGGCAAATATAATGGGACAGCAGATGCAAAATCAACAACAGCAGGGAAATCAGCAACAGCAGCCTGTCCAAAAAATGAGCGCAGATGAGATAATGAGTGCTATTGAAAAATTAGGTAAGATGAAAGAAACCGGATTGCTTACCCAGGAAGAGTTTGATGCAAAGAAAAAAGAGCTGCTTGCAAAACTTTGAGCGCGTCTTCAGATTCGATCAATTGATTACCCAGATAATATTTTAACAGATATTCATTTTTGCTTTAAAGTTATTAAAGAAATTTAATCCGGAATATTTGTCTGAACTAATTACATCACCAACAATTATCTGTCCTCAATGCGGCGGAGAAAATAAAATACCTACAGACGAAAGATTTTTCGAATGTGAATTCTGCGGTTCGGCTATATATGTTGACAAAAAGAAAGTTGTAATCCATTATATTGTAACTTCAAATTTCACTAAGGAACAAGCTGAAGGAAACTTACGAAGGTGGATGGCAAGTAATTTTCATGTGAAAGATCTCGATAAAACCGCGCAGATAACCCGGTCAGATTTTTATTATTTTCCGTTATGGTATTTTAAAACCAAGGATGCATCAGGAGATAAAATACATTTACAGCCTGCTCATTCAACACCTGTTTCCGAAATTAAAAACATTAAGATCCCTGCAGGGAATTTAAAACCCTATCAAAAAAAAGATTTTAACCCAAAGGAATTTGTGGATGCGGATGTATTATATGAATCTGCAAAAAGCTGGCTATCACAATCAGGAGTTAATGAAGAGTCTATTGCTGAATCTAATCTTGTACACGTTCCATTTCATCACTTTTATTACAATTATAAATCGGAACAGTATTCCGCTTTAGTTGAGGCATCTTCAGGAATGGTCTATGCAAATTTATGGCCCGCAAAAAGTGAAGCTCCTTTTAAAATTTTATTCGCCGCAGCTATACTTATATTTGCGCTTGCAAGTCTTATCTCATATGTAATCGCATATATGGTTACTGATTCATTTGAAGGGATTTTGCTTGCCGGCGAGGGAATAAAGATCGTTGCTTATATAGTAGCCGCTGTGCCTTTAACTATCATGGCATATTGGATCGCAAAAAAAGTTTAGTTTTATTCGGATGTAATGTAATAAATGGGTGTGTAAGAAAGGATTTATTATAAATCCGGTATTAAGATTTACAAAAGCAAAAATTATTTTATTCAATGAGTGAGATCACCGAGCAGCAACAGACAGCAGACCAGGCAATTAAGTTAAAAAAAGAAAAAGTTATAAAAGGTATAACGTGCCCTTCATGCAGCGGCGAGCTGGATATCAGGGAAGGTTTAAAATCTTTTAACTGTAAATATTGCGGGGCATTGCTTGTCATCAAAGGCGAGAGTGGAACTTTGCGATACTATGTCCCAAAGAAGCTGAAGAAAGAAGATGCTGTTTCAAAGGCAATTGGATGGCTGGGTTCAGGGATTGCAAAAGCTAAGGGTTTAAAAGCAAATTCAGAAATTGCCGAAACTTTTCTGGTATATATCCCTTACTGGAGAGTCAGAGCCGATGTAGTTGGCTGGGTATTTGGACAGGAGAAAAGGACAAGCACATCAAACGGAAGGACAACTACATATTATGTTGATATGGAAAAAAAAATCCAGCAGTCCTTTGAACAAACCTATTCTGCGTGTGATGTAGCAGAGCTCGGAGTAAAAAAAATCAATCTGACCGGCGATACAATTGTCCCTGTTGACTTCGAATTACTTCAAAGAGAAGGGATGATGTTTAATGTAATTGCTTCGGAAAAGGAAGCTTTTGAATTTGCAAAAAATAATTTTGCTTCCGCAGCAAGAAATTCAATAAATCTGGACAATATCTCTTTCGAACATTATGACCTTGTCAGGGAAAACATTGATATTATTTACTATCCTTTGTGGGTTGTCAGGTATTGCTATGAGAAAAGAACTTATCAGGTTATTATTGACGGCGAAGACGGTAGTCTTTGCTATGGAAAGGCTCCCGGAAATAATTTATACAGAGCAATTATGGGAATTGCCGGGACAGGAGCAGGCATGTTCTTCATGACATTATTTGGAGTATTTGCAATGTTTGAAGTTGCAGAAAAATTTCCATTCTTTGCATTCATATTTTCTTTTGTCATGGGAATATTTCTTGCAAAATGGGGTTATAAAAAATTTAGATACGGCGGTGAGATCGAAGAAGGAACGGGGATCGAAACTCAGCAGGATAAAAAATTAACAATTAAAAATCTTCAAAACAATAGCGGTCTTAACATTGCAAAAGATGTTGCAACATCAGTGGTGATCGGCAGCGTCCTTGGAGCTCTGTTAAACTCAAGAAGATAGTTGATATCTGTCTTAACCATTTTTTTTTATAATTTTATAATCTGATCTTTTAAATAAATAACTAGAATATTGTCTGATTTCAAATTAGAAGCAGTAAAATGCAGAAGTTGCGGCAGCGGCCTTATCATTGAAGTAAATGATAATATTGTTTATTGCTCAAGCTGTGGGAGCGGATTTGAGATCCTCAACGGTGATCTCATACCAATAGAAATAAATTTTGCTGCAGCTGCTATTCCGTCTGAAGGTGAAATGATCTATAAACCATTCTGGCTTATCAAGGTTAATGTTAATATTTTAGAGAGAAAAGCTAAAGGTGAATTTCTGAAAAATCTGTTTGGGTCTTCAGGAGAAATGACTTCAGGAGATATTACATTTTATATTCCGGCTTTTTATTGCCCGCTTGATACAATGAAGGAATTTGCAACTCAGTTCACACTCCGCCATCCTGTCGCTTCTCCTCAGAAGTATAATGTAAAGCTTGTAGGTTTTGCGTATGGCAAAGATGACGCAAAAAAACTTTCCGAATTTATTCTGATCTCTCTTGAAGCGGAAAAAAGTGATACGATAAAAAGTTTTAAATATGATATGAGGTATGACTCGATGGAGATACTGGGAATTCCATTTTATAAAATGAATAACGGAAAGCTCAAAGATGCTGTCCTTGGAATGGAGTTGTGATAATAGATTTGCTTTGATAATAATTAAAACAAAAATTCTACTTGCAAAAATAATTATAACTACAACTCAATTACATTCCGAGCTTTTCATTAAAAGCTTTTGACTTTCCTCGGGGAATCGACAGACTTTTCCAATTCGCACATTCAAGATGTTTTCCTAAATACACGATCTGACCCAGGTGATATCCATAATGTGTCAGCTGCCTGTTAATTGCTTCAATGACCGAATGCTTTTCCTTCCTTATGAATACTTCTTTGATCAGGTCATCTTCTTTCAATGATTCAAGAGTTTCAAATAAACACTTCCAGCCTTTTTCCCATCTGTAGATCACATCATCTTTGTCCGTATAAAATAACCTGTCAAATTCTTCATCACGATTTCTGTTTTGTTTTTCCCCGTCAGAATTAAGAAAGTCTGTCCATCTTGATAACATATTTCCGCTGAGATGTCTTACAATAATTGCAATGCTGTTGGATTCTTCATCCGGAGACCAGAAAAAATCCTGATCCTTTATCTGCATGAATGTGTTATCACCAAGTTCTTTAAGTTTTTTAAATTCTTTGATACAATTATGCAGGTAGTTTTTTGCTAATGTTTCCATCTTCAGATTATTTATTTTAACGTTAAATTATCTTTTTAAGGGTTTATCTTCTCTCAGGCCAAAGCCGGGAAGTATAAGATTGACAGTATTGAGAAGTGCTTCGGGTACATATTCCCCTTTTGGATCCGTCGTAACTTTTATTCTGGAAACTTTTTCATCCCCGTCAAAAAAGATCTGCAGTTCTTCTCCTTCTATATTATTCAATCCGTTTGCTTCATCTTCTTCATACACAAAATAAATACTGTTTGAACCGCCTTCGACGTTGATCAGGTTAATTTTATCATTTACTAAATTTAAAGTTATATCCTTCCCGCTTATCTGATCAAATCTGTCTTTGAAATATTCATCCTCATTTGAAGAAATAACAAATGATGTTTTCGAATTTGGAACAGTCAAAAGTTTTTTAACAAAAATTGTCTGAAGTTTATTTCCGGGAAGTTCTGCATAAATTGAATCACCTGTCACCTGAAGCCTGTCCTGCCATACAACAGGATTCAATGACAATGATACCGTTTCCCTGTTCTTATAATAAACTCCAAGCCCGCATTTAGATAAAAAATTATCCCGTATTATTTCTACATTTCCGGATGCAGTATAATATTCCGGCTTAACACGGAATGCCTGCATTGTGTCACAAAAAATATACAAAGAATCTTTACCGTCCTCAGCCTGTACAAGTTTTGCATTATCTTTTATTATTGTATAATTTTCTTTCTCATAATTCTCTAAAACTCTTCCTGAAATAACTGTATTATTATTAAGGCTGACTATTCTCACATTTCCGTTAGCCAATGATTTTTTTTCCGATGAAAAGTTTGTTGCCGTATCAGATGTTATAACCGTTGAATCGCTTTCAATTCTGACATTCCCCAAAGCGTAAGTTTTTCCCTGTCTTTTAAAAAAATCAATGTTGTCAGCTTTTATAGTTGCCGAATCTGTAGTAACAATTACATTACCTCTTGCAAATGAATCCTCATTATTTCTGAAGTAAGTTATTTCATTTGAAGTAATCCTGTACTGTGGGTTGACAATAATTACATCACCTTTAAAGATCGCTTTGGCTTCATTGAAAAAATATACACCGTTATCGGCTCTGAGTGTTGCATTGGGATCTTTTAATGTGACACCACTTTCACATACCGCCCTTTTGTCATCTCCGAAATAAGTTGCCTTCGGTGTCAGCAATGAAAGTGTATCCTGATAGATTCTGACATTGCCTCTCAGCTCGACCCGGTTTGCTTCAATGAACTGAGTAGCCGAGTTGCAAAAAACTTTCACATTTCCCTGCACAAACTCTACGTTGCCGGTTGCTTCTCTTACATTTTGCCCGTCAATTACTTTACCCGAAAGCTGATCTGCATTTTTTAGTTCGATCTTCTCCTGCGCTTCAGCGCATTGTGAAATTAAAAACAGAAATGAAAATATTTTAATGCATTTCGCAAAGATGCATAAAATATTATTTGATTTTGTTAAGCAACTATGAAAACTTTTGCAAAAATTGTTCAAATTATTTTATAAACTGTTTATAACTCTTGTTATAATTCTTATTAAATTCTTTTTTCAAAACAGCAATATTTTTATTTTGAGAAGGTACCGCTGACTTTATAAATTTTGTAATTTTTTAAATTCTGATCCGACTCAAAACCAATACCTTCAATAGTTTCATTTGGAGTTTTGATTCTGACAAATACATCTGAAGAAACTTTTTGAGTTTTGTTATTCCATAATAATTTTTGTGTTCTTAGTTCACTTCCTTCATTGTTCACAACAATCACACTGTCAAAAATTTCAATATCTTTTGTTCTGTCATCAATCTTTCCTTTTTCACCTTGCAATGTTGAGACTTTAATACCTTCCCTGTAGAAATCTACTATAGCACCGCTGTCAATTAAAGTATATGCTTTATTTGTAAAGATCGAGATATGTCCGGCGTTTAATATCGCTTTAATATTTCCTGAATCTGAAAAAACTACTTTTGAATTCCAGCTTTCCTGGGACGGTGAATCTTCACCTAAAAGGTTTGTCGGAGTTGGTTTGAATTTATCATCGCATGAATTAAGTGATATCAAAAAAACAATGGCAGTTATTACTAAAATTTTTAATTTATGCATTTATAATCCTTCTTCAACCAGTCTGTGCATATGTATTACTCCAGCAGGCCTGTTTTTTTTATCTCCGATTACAAGCTGCATAATTTTATTTTTTTCCATTAATTTCAGGGCTTCATTGGCGAGCATGCTTTTAGAAATTATTATCGGGTTTGAATTCATAAATTCTTTTGCCCTGAGATCTTTTATATTATTAAGATCTTTTTCCAGGAGTCTTCTGATGTCTCCGTCCGTAATTATTCCTGCAATTTTTGATTTATCAATTACACACGTACACCCCAGCCGCTTCGAAGAGATCATATAAATGACATCTTTCAGTTTGGTATTTATGTTCACAACCGGGATATCTTTATCCTTTGTCATGATATCTTCAACTTTCAACAAGAGCCTCTTTCCAAGATTTCCACCCGGATGTATCATGGCAAAATTTTCTGATGTAAATTCTCTTTTCTGAAGAAGTGAAATTGCAATTGCATCTCCGAGTACGAGAGCAGCCGTTGTAGATGAAGTAGGAGCGAGATTATGCGGACAAGCCTCCTCTTTCACCGATGCATCTAAAGTTATGAATGAAAGATTTGCAAGCTCTGAATCTGTATTGCCGACTATCGAGATAATTTTAATATTCAGCAGCTTGAAATTTGGTATAAGCTGTTTAATCTCGGACGTGTCCCCGCTTTTGGAAATTATAAGTACTACATCTTCTTTCCTTAAAACTCCAAGATCACCGTGCAGACTGTCTGAGGAATGTAGGAAAATTGAATAAGTACCCGTTGAATTAAAAGTTGCAACGACCTTCTGTGCGATTATACCGGACTTACCAATTCCTGTAACAACCACTTTACCTTTACATTCGTAGATTGTTTCGACAGCACGTATAAATGTTTCTAAATATTTTTCATTTTTGAACCTGTTTTCAAGATCGATCACAGCTTTTTTCTCAATTGATATCACACGCCTTGCGTTGGAAACAATTTCTCTCTGCGCTTTGGATTTACTCATTGATAACGTATTAAAATTTAGATATAATACTTATTATGTAATTTTTATAAAATAACATTCCCAATGATAAAAAAGGGTGCTGAGATCGAAGTAGATATTTTAGAACTCAGTTCTGAAGGAAAAGGAATCTCCAAACTTGATGATGGATTGGTGATCTTTTCTGAAAAAACCCTTCCCGGTGATAAAGCCCTGATCAGGATCTCAAAGAAAAAGTCCGGTTATGCTGAAGCGACCTTACTTGAGATAATCAATCCATCTGAATTCCGTATCATTCCCCCATGTGTATATTTTGGAATTTGCGGAGGATGTAAGATCCAAAATTACGAATATAGTAAACAGATCAAATATAAAACCGGGGTTGTTAGAAATGCTCTTGAGAGAATTGGTGGATTTAAAGACTTGATTGTGCCTGAAACTACTGAATGCACTGAGATTTTCTACTACAGGAATAAAATGGAGTTTTCATTTTCCGATGATGAATGGCTTACCGAAAAAGATTCAGACAACGTTAAACAAAATTTTGCACTTGGACTTCATGTTCCTAAATTTCACTCAAAAATAGTTGATATCAGAAAATGTTTTTTACAATCGGAAATCTCCGGTGAAATTTTAAACTTTACAAGAGAGTTCTTTAAGAGCAGAAATGTTTCAGTCTATTCTACCAAAACACAATCAGGTTTTCTTAGATTTCTAATTATAAGACAAAGTAAAAACACTTCGGATCTTATGGTCAATCTTATCACCTACGAACACGATGCTTCATTAATGAATGAATTTTCTCAAGATCTGAAAATTAAATTTCCTGAAATTACTACAATTATAAATTCCATATCACAAAGAAAGGCTCAGGTTGCAGTCGGGGAAAGCGAATTTATTATGCACGGGCCGGGATTTATTAAAGAAGATCTGAAAACCGGTTCAGGAAATTCTTATACTTTTAAAATTTCACCACAATCATTTTTTCAGACAAATACACTTCAGGCTCAAAAATTATTTAAAGTGCTTGTGGATTTTGCAGAATTGAAAAAAGAAGATAACATACTTGATCTGTACTGTGGCACCGGATCCATTTCAATTATGATTTCCGGGCTTGTGCAAACTGTTATCGGGGTTGAACTGGTAGAAGATTCTATAGCCGACGCACGGCAAAATGCGCAATTGAATAATGTGACCAATACTGAATTTATATGCTCTGACATAAAAAATTATCTCGAAAATAAAAACGACATTAGTGGTATTAATAAACTGATACTTGACCCTCCGCGCTCAGGGCTTCATCCTTCTATTTGTGAAATACTTTCTGAAACAAAGTTTGAAAAAATTCTGTATGTAAGTTGTAATCCTCATACACAGGCAAGAGACCTGAAAATTATTTGCAGTAAGAATATGTATAGTATTGAAAAGGTACAGCCGGTAGACATGTTTCCTCATACATATCATATAGAAAATGTAGTTTCGCTGAAGATTATGAATGACTTTTAAAGAACTGCTTTAATTGTTATGTTAATTAACTATTTAAAATTTAAATAAATCGATGATATGGTTTTACTTTACTTTTTAGTTTAAAAGTAAAAAAAAGAAAGGATTAAAAATGCATAGTGCAGAAATTCTGTCGAAAGATAAAAACAATATATTATGGGTTGATGATGAGATCGAATCATTGAAATCCAATATAATGTTCTTAAAGCAAAAAGGTTACAATGTTCAGGAAGCAACCAACGGGGAAGATGGAATAAATCTTATACGTGATAATGATTTCGATCTGGTATTTTTGGATGAAATGATGACAGGAATGGGCGGTCTTCAGACTTTGGTTGAAATAAAAGATCTTAAACCCAGTTTGCCTGTAGTAATGGTTACAAAAAATGAAACTGAAAGTTTAATGGAAGAGGCTATTGGCAATAAGATTTCTGATTATCTTATCAAGCCTGTAAACCCGACACAATTACTTTTGGTTTGTAAAAAAATGCTGGAGTCTAAGCGTCTCAAAGGAAGCCAGGCCTCAAAAGATTATATACAGGAGTTTAATAAGATATCTATGGCAATGCTTGAAGGTCCTGACTGGAAAGACTGGATAGACATACATTTAAAAATGACCGGATGGGAAATTGAACTTGATGAACATCCCGACCTTGGCCTTAAGCAGACTATCTTAACACAAAAACGGGATTGTAATACAGAGTTTTCAAAATATGTGGAAAAGAATTATCTGAAGTGGGTCAATTCTAAAGATGACAAACCCATCATGTCAAATGAAGTCGTGGATAAGTTTGTCATTCCTGAACTTGATAAAACGAAATCAGTATTTTTATTTGTGATCGACTGCATGAGAATGGATCAATGGATGGTAATGGAAAAATATCTGTATGATTACTTCAGAATTACAAAAGATTACCATTACTCTATTCTTCCAACTGCAACTCCCTACAGCCGTAATTCAATTTTTTCAGGATTGTATCCTTCCGAACTTGAACATCACTATCCTGAACTCTGGAAATTAAGTGATGATGATGAGAACAGTAAAAATAATTATGAAAAGGATTTCTTGATCAAGCTTCTTGAGAGAAGAAGGATTAAGCTGAGAAACGAAGTTAAATATACGAAGATAATGGATTCAAATTTCGGGAGAGGAATTGAAAGCAAAATCATGTCTTACTGTAATAATCATTTGAATGCCATTGTAATAAATTTTGTAGATATGATCGCTCATTCCAGAAGTGATAATGCAATACTGAAAGAAATTGCACCCGATGAGTCAGCTTATCGTTCACTTACAGAATCGTGGTTTGAACACTCTTCCTTTTTTGGGATGCTGAGACAGCTCTCAACAAGGAACGATGTTAAAATTGTTATTACAACAGATCACGGCAGCATCAGATGTCTTCATGGAGTGAAAGCAATGGGTGATAAGGATACTTCAACAAACTTAAGATATAAATCCGGAAAGAATGTTAAGTCAGATTCACGTAATGCATTATTCATAAGAAACCCGACTGAATACAGGCTGCCAAGAGGCAATGGTATCAATAATTACATAATCGCAAAAGAAGACTTCTATTTTGTTTATCCGACCGATTATCACAAATATTTAAATCATTACAACGATACGTTTCAGCACGGCGGCATCTCTATAGATGAGATGATACTTCCTGTTATAACTCTTGAGCCTAAAGCTTGAGTTTTAAAAAAGAAATAATTTCATCTTCACCCGAAGAAACACTTTCAGCCGGTGAAGGCTATGCTTCTTCATTAAAAAAAAACACGGTAACCGGTTTATACGGAAACCTCGGCTCGGGTAAAACTCAGTTCGTTAAAGGTATTTGCCGTCATTATAATGTGAATGACATTGTTAGCAGTCCTACATTTACAATTGTAAATGAATATACCGGAAATGAAAATACTTCAGGTTCAAAGATAATGATCATTCATTTCGATCTTTACCGATTGAGAAATATTAAGGAGTTAACAGAGATCGGCATTGATCATTATGTCTGCGATAGTTCAATTTGCGTTATTGAATGGCCTGAGCTGGCAGATCAATATTTCAAAGGCGATATTGCAAAAATATACTTTGAACATGGTAAAAGTTTTAATGAAAGACTAATAAAATTCTGATTAATATTGGGAATATTATTAATAGAAAGTTCTTCCGAAAAGATTGAATTTGGTTATGCAGTTGAGCAGGAAATTATAATAAATGAGAAGCTTGACATAAACTGCAATGCAGACACTTTAACATATTTCCTTAAAAGATCTTTTGAAAATAATAACATAAAGTTTGGCGAGATTGAATTTGTAAGCTTGTCCAACGGCCCGGGCTCATTCACAGGGCTTCGCATAGGTTCTGCGATCGCAAAAGGAATTTGTTTTACAACGGGATCCAAACTCATCGAAATATCAACTCTTGACATAATTGCGGGAAAGTATAAATCAAAAAAGAATATTATTTCTTTAGTAACATCAAATTCACGTTTGTCTGAATTTTATTATTGTGAATATTCTGTTAATGATGATAAAGTTAAGAGAATATCTGAATATAAAATTGATTGTGCGGAAAAAATATTTAAACAGGATTTTATTTATCTGATAAATGAGGATCTTAAAATTGAAATTTCTCCTGAGTT
>JBDSYA010000212.1:0-15891 GCA_039925865.1 Ignavibacteria bacterium | reverse complement strand
ATCAGCGTTGTCAGCGAGATCTTTATTAATGATGGGCTTTAGATTTTCATATTCCAATTCATTAGTTTGATGATGAGGAAGATTGAACATGTCACTGAAGTTATGATACCGCGCACCTGCAATAAGGTCTTCGTTTGTAATATTAAGCGACTCTTTTAAAAATTTAAGAAAATTTTTAGAAATTTTTTCATCGAATAAAAACCTGCTCGCCTCGCCCGTTGTCCTTTTACTTAAATTCTTTTTTATCTTTTCCAGAAGGCTGCCTGAAAACTCATCTTCAATATAAAGTTCAGCGTCTCTTGTAAGCTTGACAGAACAAGTTTCTTCGATTTCATAACCTTTAAAAATTTTCAATAATGAAAAACGGATAACATCATCTAAAAAAATTAATTTGGTTTCGTTCACCGCGGAGGGAAGAATAATAAACCTTTGAAGCTTATCTGTCGGTATTTCAACGATGGCATAAAGATTCTTTTTCTTATTTTCTTCTTTGTTCTTATTTTCACTTGAAAGTCTTAACGCGAGATATAAAATGCCTGTTTTTAAAAATGGAGTAATTTTTTTTTTAACGAGCATCATTGGATTAAGATTAGGGTAAACTTTTTCAAAGAAGAACTCATTTACAAATTTGCCCTCATCTTCATTTAGTTCGGCTTCGTTAAGAATGGAAATATTATTCGTCTTCAGGCCCGGGATTATCTCTTCTTTGAAAAGTTTTCCAAATTGCTTCTGAAGTTCATTAACCTTTTTATGAATTTCCTTGAGTAGTTCATCCGCTTTAAAGTCCAGTTCTTTTTGTGATTTTTTTTTCAGATCCATTATCGCCCTTAATGCAGAAACTCTGACCCGGAAGAACTCCTCTAAATTTGAAGAAAAGATTGCCATAAATCTAACCCTCTCTAACAGCGGCACCGATTGGTCCTGAGCTTCCTGTAAAACTCTTTCATTAAATGAAAGCCAGCTTAAATCTCTGTTGTAAAAGTTATAAAAGTTATAAAATTTCATAAGCATTACAAATTTAAATTCTTTGGATATTCAAACATTAAGAATTCTCCTTTACCATAATCTGCATCTTTCCATGAATCCAGATCAAACCTCACTCCAAACACTCCTGATGTCGGTATATTATCTGTGTTATAATTGCAAAGGGAATTTGCTAAGTCTGTAATACCGGGATTATGACCTACAAGAAAAGCTGTTTCATTATTATTGCAAATATTCCTGACGGCTTTTAGCATATCGCTTTCATCTGCTAAATACAACTCTCCGGATGTTTCAATATCTTTTTTTTTGTAATTTAATTCTTTTGCAAGTATCTTCGCATATTCCAAAGCCCGAACTGCCGTGCTGGATAAAATTATGTCAGGAAAAATATTTTTCTTTCGTAAATTCAGGGCCATCTCAGGAGCATCTTTTTCACCTCTTTTATTGAAAGGACGGTCATGATCTTTTAATTGTGGGTGCTTCCAGCTTGATTTAGCGTGACGAATTAAATAAAGAGTTTTCAAATGCTAAATAATATTAATTTATTAATCACCCCTATCTTAGCCAGAAGGCTGCTTACACACTCAACACACTCAACACACTATTCAAGCAAATTCAGATTCTGAACGGGAGTTGTCATAAATGCAACTGCATATGCTATAACAGACAGAATTAACCCGAACATGAAAATTGTGTAGCAGATCCGGAGATACTTATACTTTCTCCCTAATACCTGTCCTAAAAAGTAAAAATCTTTTATCATACTGCCGTAAAGAAATTCGCGGTCATTCATCATTTCATTCATTCCCCATTGAAAATCGTTAAGTCCCATATTATAAAAGTTACCGAAAAATAGAAGGTTGGTTTTTTTATTATGAATATCTTCTTTAGTAAATGTGCCGCTGGTAACTTTTGGCCTGGTGACAAGAACTGCAAAAATAATACAAACAAGGCTTACGGTCAAAAGCAAAAAGGTTGGAATTATAAGCTGCGGATTTACATCAAGCTTCCTTATCATGATGGTTAAGATAGCTCCTATTATCAGAGTGTTGATACTTATCATAATATTTGCTTTACTGTCTGCCATTCCGCTGAACTCAACGTGAGTGCGGACAGTATTTCTGAACATAGTTTCAATTCCTCTGTCGGAACGCATGCCGGCTTCTTTCTTTGCCTCCAGCTTCTGCTTTTCAAGGTCAAATTTCTGATCCTTCTTTTCCGAATCCTTACTCTCTTCTAATTTTTTTCTATATCTTTTCTGAAGTTTGACAAGCATTTCAGCCTTGCCTTCATCAAGCGTTTTCTTTGCATATCTTGTAAAATATTTATGTGTGGTAAGGAAATCTATATTTGATTTAACCCATTCAAGGTCTGAATACTGTTTATTGTTTGTCTTCTCCCACTCAACCCGAAGAAGGTTTGACTTATCGGAATAGTCTTTATTTCCCAAATGAAAAAGGTCTGCATCACAAAGGACTTCTTCAATCAGGTTTTTAGGATTCGGAGGATATCTCGTTGCATTTATGCAACCCTTTACCTTTTCGATTTTTTCAGGGCTGTAATTATTTTGATTTAAAAACTCTTCTGCAAGCTTAATGCTTACATCTTCATGATTTTCATTTTTTTCAATAAATCCTGCATCATGAAACCAGGCTGCAATTGCAACGACTTCACTGTCTTCAATGCTAAGCCCGACTTTGCCCGAGAACTTCCTTGCAGCTTCAACAACCTCTTCAGTGTGTTTAAAATTATGATAGACATAATTGCCGTTCAGTTTTTCTTTCATCAGATCGAATATATGATCGGATGCAGCCTCTGGGAGAGTTTTATTTTTAGAAAACATTTATTTATTTTTAATTTTAGTAATCAAAATATGGAATTTAATAAAGATATTAAACTGTAATTTATACAATCCTTATAAGATTTTCTGCGATTAGTTTGTAGCCCATAAAAGTCCACAATGATCATAATGATAATGCGGGAATTTATAACTGTAATAAAATATTATTAATCACTAATATAAACTAAAGTTAATATAATTTTTAATGACAGGAAATCTTTTTAAAATGTATTTTGAAACCCACAGTTTAAAATGAGAAAATTTAATTTATTTATTAAGAAACATTCTACTCAGTATGTAAGTGTAATTCTGGTTTCATCACTCCTATCGCTTTCATTTTTCTACAGTTGCGGTGCAAATATATTCTCCATTGAAGATGACGTTAATATTGGAAAAGAAATTGAACAGCAAATACAACAGGACCGCAAACAGTTTCCGATCCTGCAGGGTCATCAGGATGTGAGAGATTATGTGAGCGGCATGGGTAAGTATGTTCTTGATTATTCCAAATCCATCCAGTACAAGAATGTTTTTCCTTACAAATTTGAAGTAATACATGATGACAGTTCTGTTAATGCATTCAGCATACCCGGAGGTTTTGTTTATGTTTATACCGGGTTGATTAAATTTCTGGACAATGAAGCTGCATTAGCCGGAGTTATTGGCCATGAAATTGCGCATGCGGAAAGAAGGCACATGACACAGCGTCTGACATCTTATTATGGAGTGGGAGTTGTACTTAATCTGATACTTGGCAGTAATCCTAATGCACTTGGAGAAATTGCAGCAAATCTTTTTGTTGGACTGGGTTTTCTTGCAAACAGCCGTTCTGACGAAATTGAAGCCGATAACTATTCAATTAAATATCTTACCGGATCTCAGTATTATCCAGGCGGAATTACTTTTTTCTTTGATAAAATAAAAGAAGAACAGAGAAGGCGTGGTGAAACTCCGGGTGGTCTTGAACGTTTATTATCAACGCACCCGCTGCCTCAGGACAGGTTAGACAATGTGAATAAAAAATTAAGAAGTTTGAAACCCAAACCTGATCCTACTCAGGGATTATTCACAGAAAGGTATCAACAAATGAAATCCCGTTTGCCCTGATAATTTATTTTACAATAATTAAAAGAAATTTTTACAGATGAGCAAAACAAATATTAAAATATTCTTGATCATATTTATCTCTATTGGTCTTTTTAACACACTGGTCTTTTCGCAGACTGCCGTTGATATCAATGATGAGAATTACAAGTTCAAATTTACCTTGCCTTCAGGATGGTCGGAGAGAAAAATTGAAGAAACTACCAAGAAAGATGCAGTGTCATATTCTTTTGATAACAAAGACGGAAAAATAGCAATTATGCTACTTGCATTTAAAGTTAATGAAGTAAAGAATCTTACGGATTTTATTTACACGCTTGAAAAAGACCTGACACTTAACATTCCTAAAAGGGAAGGTGAATATGAAGATTCTGACGCGGGCAATCATGACAGGAGACTTGCCAGGTATAAAGATTCAGAATTCACAGAAATAATTTATTATTACAGGACAAAAATAAATGAAGGACAGAACTATACTTACTTGCTTAGATTTATTACTCCTTCGAGTTTTTTCAATTCAACAGTTGATAGTGATATAAAAAAGTTAGCTTCGAATTTTTCGCCGGTTACTGAATAGTCACTGATTATAAATTTTGATAAGCGTAACGAATATTTATCACTTATCACAGGAAAGGATTGTGCTTCTTTTCATCTTTCACATTAGTTATTTCCATATGCCCCGGATATAATATGAAGTCATCCTTGCAATTTTTAAATAGTTTATTTTTTACTGAATCGATCAAAACTTTCAGATCACCTCCCTGTAAATCCGTTCTGCCGATGGAATTTTTGAAAATCAAATCTCCGCAAAAAACATTTTTATGCTTATGGTCTATGATGCAGACACTGCCGGGTGAATGACCCGGAGTATTTATGAATTCCAGTTCAGTTCCGCTTATGTTTAACTTTGTATCTTCAGTAATATATTCATCAACTGGGGGAGGTTCAGGAAAATCAAGGCCGAAGAATCTTGCCTGTTCGTTTGCATTGCTGATCATAAATTCATCACTTTTATGCATATATATAGGAACACTGAAAGTATCCTTTGCAAATTTATTTCCCAGAATGTGATCGATATGACCGTGAGTGTTGATAATATATTTTACTTTTATTGCATTGTCCCTGACAAAATCGGTGATGAGATCTTTTTCGTGCTGTGAGAAAGCTGCCGGATCAATGATAACACTGTTTCCTGAAGTCTCATCATAATAAATGTAACAGTTCATACTAAACGGATTAAGAGTAAATTGTTTAATTTTCATTCTTATATAAATTGATTTTACTTTTTTTTATAAATAATTTGCTGCTGATTAATGTCCGACTCGGATAAAATTAAAATAATTGCAACAAACCGTAAGGCTAATTTTGAGTATTCGATATTGAATAAGTTCGAATCGGGAATTGTCCTGACAGGTACAGAAGTAAAATCAGTGCGTGACTCGAAGGTAAATATTCAGGAAGCATACGGCCGGCTCAATAACAATGAGGTCTGGCTTATCAATTCAAACATAAGTGAATATAAGTATGGCAACATTAACAATCATGAGCCTTTAAGAAACAGAAAGCTTCTTTTAAATAAAAGGGAGATCAGAAAAATCAAACAGGATCTGCAGGAAAAAGGATTAACTCTTGTTCCTTTAAAAGTTTATTTCAAAGGTTCTCTCATAAAAGTAGAGATCGGGATCGCAAAAGGGAAGAAATTATATGATAAGAGAGAATCAATTAAAAAAAGAGAGGTCGAAAGGAAGTTGAGCAGGTTATAATGTTTGCAGATGTAAAGGAACAAATGGATCTGATCAGAGAAGGTGCGGTTGAAATTATACCGGAAGATGAACTGGTCAGGAAGCTTGAAAAATCCAAAAAAGAAAATAAGCAGCTCAATATTAAACTGGGGTGTGATCCTTCAAGGCCTGATCTCCATATTGGTCATTCAGTGGTACTTAATAAATTAAGACAGTTTCAGGATCTGGGACACAATGCAATTTTAATAGTCGGAGACTATACTGCAATGATCGGTGATCCTTCCGGCAAAAAAAAAACACGTCCTCAACTGACTTTTGAAGAAACAAGAAAATTCGGTGAGTCATATTTCGAGCAGGCCGGGAAGATCCTTGATATATCGAAAGCTGACGTCCGTTATAATTCGGAATGGTTAAGCAAGCTGGATATAAAAGATCTTATAGGTATATTGAGCAAGTTCACAGTTCAAAGAATTCTTGAGCGTGATGATTTTACAAACAGGTTAAAGGAGCAAACAGAAATTTCACTTCATGAACTTCTTTACCCCGTAATGCAGGGTTATGATTCGTTTGCCATAACCAGTGATGTTGAGCTGGGCGGCACTGATCAGAAATTTAATAATCTGGTCGGAAGGGATATTCAAAAACGATACGGTAAAGAACAACAGGTAGTCATAACGATGCCTTTGATCGAGGGAACTGACGGGTATGAGAAAATGAGCAAATCTCTTGATAATGCTATCGGAATAACTGAAGATCCAAAAGATATTTTCGGTAAGACGATGAGCATACCCGATACTTTAATATATAAATATTTTAATCTGTGTACAAAAATTACAGGTGAAGATCTGCGGAGCATTAAACTTGAGCTGGAGAGTGGTGAAGTAAATCCCAGAGATGTAAAGAGAAAACTCGGGCATGAACTTGTAAAAATGTATTATGATGAAGATACGGCGGATAAAACTGTTGAGGAGTTTAACAGAGTTTTTATAAAAAAAGAAATTCCTGATGAAATTCCTGAGATTAGTTTAAGTGAAGAGAAAATGAAACTTGTTGATCTGCTGACTTCGACCCGGCTGGCTGAATCAAACAGCAATGCCCGCAGGCTCATTGAACAGGGTGCTGTCAGCCTTGATGGCCGCAAGCTGACAGACATTAATCAGGTAATGGACATCATCAACGGAATGATATTTAAAGTGGGAAAAAGAAAATTTTTAAAAATACTTAAATAGTTTTTTAATCAAATAAACGGGAGTTGAAAGTTGTTTGTACCAACAAGATTGTTTTTTACAAAGGGTGTTGGCAGGCATAAAGATTATCTGCAGTCTTTTGAGCTTGCATTACGACAGGCGGGGATTGAGAAATGTAATATAGTAACAGTCTCAAGTATCTTCCCCGGCAATTGTAAAAGATTAACAAAAGAGCAGGGAACAGTTTTTCTTGAACCGGGGCAGATAACTTTTTGTGTGATGGCAAGAAATTTTACAAACGAACCTAACAGGCTGATAGCTTCATCTATAGGAATTGCTTTACCTTCAGATGACAGTCATTATGGATATATTTCTGAACATCATCCTTTTGGCGAACCGGAAAAAATTGCCGGAGAATATGCGGAAGATCTTGCTGCAACAATGCTGGCTACCACTTTGGGTATTGAGTTTGATTCTGAAACTGCCTGGAATGAGAGAGAAAATGTGTATAAGCAAAGCGGCAAGATAATTAAAACCTTTAACATTACACAGTCTGCAGAAGGTGATAGAACCGGTTTATGGACAACTGTGATCTCATGTGTTGTGTTTCTTCCTTAAAAACTAAAGAAGTATTTATTGTCTAAAAAGATATACATAGGTTTATTTGTAGGTATTACGACAGGAGCCGCTGTTTCAATTTTTTTAAATCTTAAAAGAAACGAGAGACTCTTCTCTCTGGAAGATCTCGGGGGTGAAAATGAAATGCTGGATAAAGCAAATCATTTTTTACTTTTGGCAAGAAATAAAGTAGAAGAGATGGTCCTGGAAGCACAGCAAAGATCTTCTTCAATTATTCAAGAAGCAGGGAAATTGCTTTTGTTGTCAAAACAGAAAACATCTGAGATGCATCAAAAACTATTGGCTGGAGAGAATGAAGAAGCGGAAAAAATAAAGGCTGATCTTGACGAATTAATTTTAGAATTCAAGAATAAATTATAAAACATTTTTATAAATTACAGGAAGCCTTGCAGATCCCAAATATCCGTACGGTTTGACTTATAAGAAGGTAAAATGCACAAAGGTCTAATTCGAAAATGTAAATTGTTGATTATTGCATCTGTATTATTTGTTATCCTTACCGGACTGGCAATGATTGCTTATCCCGGTGGCAGCTTGTATGACAGAGCCGGTGTTCATTATAACTTTTCAGAAAATTTTTTTAGTGACCTCGGGACTACAGTAACTTATTCAGGAAGACCAAATACTGCCTCTGACATACTTTTCATTTCAGCACTGGGTATAATCGGAATAGCTTTAATATATTTTTCAAAAATATGGAGGGGAGTAAGTATCGATTCCCACGAGATGGTCATACCGGGAATTATGAGCAAAATATTTTTGATAATCAGCGGTGCAAGTTTTATCGGAGTGGCTTTTACCCCATGGAATCTCTACTTTGATAATCATGTATTATTTGTAAAATTAGCATTTGGATCACTACTCGGATGGTCGATAATGATGATAATACTTGAAGCGAGAAATCCGAAACTTCGTAATCTTCTGGTCCTCAATATTATTTATGTTTTAATGCTAGGCTACTATGTCTGGCTTCTTTTTTACGGTCCGAAATTCGGAACCCTTGATGGGCTTGAATTTCAGGCTATAGCACAAAAGATAATAGTTTATGCTTCAGTAATAAATCTGGCAATACAGGCGTGGGGGATTCTGAGTTTTTTAAAAAGAACTGATTTCAGGAAAACAGGAAGACAAAATTTTTACGTTTGATATTTTTGAGACTTGTTTTATTATACAGATCATTTAATCATCAAAACTATAATCCCTCCAACTATCATTACAGCGCCTATTAATATTTTCAAGGTAATTGGCTCATTAAATATTATGAATGATAACAATATCGTTAAGACTACGCTAAGTTTATCGATCGGAGCAATTATAGATAAAGGTCCCTCCTGGATTGCCCTGAAATAAAATATCCATGAAAGACCGGTCATTATCCCGGAGATCACCAGAAAGAAAATGTTTTTTTTTGTAAGCAGGTAAAATCCATCCTGCTCTCCTCTGGCAAATACAATTCCCCATATCAACAATAATACTATAACTGTTCTTATTCCTGTTGCAAGATTGGAATTAACATCCTTAACTCCGATCTTTGCGAATATTGCTGTCAGTGAGGCAAATATTGCAGAAAGTATTGCGTAAAAAATCCACATAATATTTTTTGGCAAGGTAAATTAAAAAATTTAAACATTATATGGATAACTTTAGTGCAAGTGATGATTAATGGTGATGTTGCATTTAGGTCATTTATCCACCGGGAGTTCGAAGTCAGATATCAAGAAGCATTTGAATTTTAGATTGCTTCTATTCCGGAAAAAAAGATAATCTCTCTTGTTTTCAGGATTTCAAAAGTTTCATCAGAACTATTAAATGTATAATGAGCGCGCTTCATTTTGTCATCAAATGGAAGTTTTGCAATTTAAAATCTTTTTCATTAAAAATTTTAGCAGGAGACTGGTTTCATTAAATAAAAATTTATTCAAAGAATGTGAGCGGCCTTCATATTATCTTATTTATCTTATTATAGATCAATAAATTATCTGATCGAAAAACTTTATAGCCCACATTATCTAATTATAATGAGTGATACATATGTAAACGTTGCGTTGAACCTTCCGATTGAAAGTCTTTTCACATATAAAGTACCTGATGCACAGGTAATTTCTATAGGAATTGGCAAACGGGTTCTGGTGGATTTCGGGAAAAGAACCATTACAGGTATAATTACTGATATATTAAATGACACACATTTAAAAAAAGTAAAACCCATAAAAATTGTACTGGACGAAGAGCCGCTGATAACAATGGAATTAATTGAATTCTGTAAGTGGATATCTGAATATTATCTTGCACCGCAGGGAGAGGTGTTATTCTCAGCAATTCCGAGGAACATTAATATTAAATCAGATTCATATTTTTATCTGACAGATAATTACAGGGAAAAATTAAATGTCCTCAATTCTAAAGAAGAGATACTGGTAGATATAATCAGTACACTTGAAAAAAATAAAAATTCAGGGCTTAATAAAAATCAGCTGGAGTCAAAACTAAGATACCCGGATCTTTCGATATTGATCAGAAAATTGACCGGTTCCGGAATAATAAATATGCAAAATCATTATTCGAAACCTACGGCGAAAAAATACAACAAGTGGATAAGCAAAAATTATAATTCTGATGAACTGCCGTCTATTATGGCTGACAATAAAATCAGATCACAAAAACAAACCGATACATTAAATTATCTTTTAACGACATCTTGTATTGAAATGCCGAAACTTATGAAATTAACTGGTATCACTTCTTCTTCGCTTAATACTCTTTACAAAAAAGAACTGATCAGCATTAAAGAACTCAGAAAAAACCGTGAGCCTGAAGAAATATTTTCAGAGAATCAAAAACTAAACATTTTAAACAGTGAACAAACTGAATGTCTTGAACAGATCAAAAAAGCTGAAAGTGAAAATTCGTATAAGGCATTTTTATTATATGGTATAACAGGAAGCGGAAAAACCGAAGTTTACATGCAGGCAATAGAAAATGTAATTGAAAAAGGCAAAACCGCTATCGTACTCGTTCCGGAAATTTCATTAACACCCCAGCTCATTCATAGGTTTAAACGAAAATTTGATAACAAGATCGGAATTATACACAGCAAACTTTCCGATGGCGAGAAGCTCGATACTCTGGACATGATCAAGAACGGTACTTACAGGATTGTGATCGGAGCACGCTCGGCAGTATTCGCTCCGCTTAAAAATATCGGAATAATAATTGTTGATGAAGAACATGATTCTTCTTATAAACAAGAGAACTCACCAAAATACAACGGAAGAGATGCTGCAATATACCGTGCTAAGATTAATGATGCGGTTGTTGTGCTTGGCTCTGCAACTCCCTCGATAGAATCATTTTACAATGCCGAGTCAGGAAGATATCAATTATTAAGTTTGCCAAACCGTGCATCAAATATCAGCCTGCCGGAAATCAGAATAGTAGATTTGTTAAAAAAGGATAAGGATCCGGAGCAAGACAGGAAAGATTTTTTTGATAGTATCGATAAAGTAAAGATAAAGTTTATTTCAAAAGAAATGATATATGAAATTGGAAAAAGATTAGAAAATAAAGAAAGTATTATACTTCTTCTCAACAGAAGGGGATATCATGCCTATTCGGAATGTATGAATTGCGGCAATGTAGAAATGTGTATAAGATGTAACATTGCATTAACATATCATAAGTCTATTGATATGATGAAATGCCATTATTGCGGCTACATTAAAAAGTTCATAAAGCTTTGTCCTGCATGCGGATCGACACTTGTCATTCCAAAAGGAGCGGGAACAGAAAGAGTGGAAGAAGAACTCATAAAAATTTTTCCCAAAGCAGTGATCAAACGTATGGATTCCGATACTCTCACTTCGAAAAAACTTTACCATAAAATTTTAAAAGATTTTTACGATCAGAAGATCGACATTCTTGCAGGCACACAGATAATTTCAAAAGGCCTGGACTTTCCCGAAGTAACTCTAGTCGGAGTGATCAATGCTGATATCGGATTACTGAATCCGGATTTCAGGGCGACTGAAAAAACTTTTCAGATATTGACGCAGGTTTCGGGCAGAAGCGGCAGGAGTAAAAAAACCGGAGAAGTGCTGATACAAACCAACCATTCCGATTTTTTTGTTTTTGAAAATGTACGTATGCATGATTATAAAACATTCTATGAAAATGAGATCAAATCCAGAAGGGCTCTTAATTATCCGCCTTTCAGCAGAATAACAATTATTGAAACACGAAGTGAGGATGCCAAACTTGCCGAATCAAAGATAAAAGAAATTTTTAACCTTATAAAAAAGCTTGATGATGAAAAAAGACTTGAAATGCTGCCGCCAATAACACCATTGTTTTCGAAATTAAAAGATAAATATAGATTTCATTTGCTGATAAAATCATATAAAGAAAAAGATCTTTCGGGAAAATATATGAATAAAATATTAAGAGAGGTTAAAGATTACACACATAAAAACATACCCAAAAAAGTGATGGTTAATATTGATGTGGATGCAGTAAATTTATTGTGAGACGTCGGATGCCATTGGTCTGATCAGCATTTCAATTGCTGAAAAACTGAGAAGTAAAAAGGCACTTTTTTTTAATATAGCAGTATGCGGTCTTTGCTATATTGCGTTTATGATAGCTACCTGAGATAATGTTCATATAAGATTTTAAGATCATGTTGACTAACTCAATCTAACTTTATAAATTATTTTTACTCATTTCATATTTTGTCAATAATTGATAATTTGAAATTAATAATTTTAATCCGCCCCTGTGGTGTAACGGATAGCACAAAGGTCTTCGGAACCTTTGGTCAGGGTTCGAGTCCTTGCAGGGGTACTATCTTTAATTTAAATTTTAAATTACTTCTCTTTGAAAATCCTCACTTCCTCTCAACAATTCTTTAATTAATAATAATTAACAATTCTATAATCCCAGTTTTTAAAATACTTTAGAATGTATATAATGCTCGTTCAGACTGTCCTATTAAACAGATGCTGAAGTTGCCACAACCTTTACGATTGCGATTTTACCCCGCAGGCATAAAGCCTGCGACTACTTCGGTTGGGACAAAACTCTATTTTTGCAAAATTCATAAACCATAAGCTTTTCTTTCATTTTTAGTCTGCAATATCTGATAAATAAATATAGCATAACTACCAGCATCATTTATAACTTTGTCGATCATTTTCATAATGATGTTCATTAGAAATTTTTTCAAATGAAAAATCCGGGATAATTAATGATCATGATTGTTAGTCTGATTAGGATAGATTAAGTCTCAGAATCCAAATTCATGAATACTACATTTCGGCTATTATGAGCGCGGATTTTGTATACAAAGTTAAAAACATTATAGTTATTGGAAATTAATTTGCGTATTTTTAAATTAAACATTTACATTACTTTTAACCTAACTTTGCAATGAAAAAATTATTCCTCCTTGTTCTTTTTACATCCATTTCTTACAATTATACTTTCTCCCAACTCCCAAATCAGGGGACAATCCTTTTAAAAAAACTCGATACTTATACAAGTTATTCTGCATGCTGGGGTTATACAGCTCCTAATGGCCGCGAATATGCGATTCTTGGGACTAATGTTGGAACCTCGTTTGTCGATATTACAGATTCTGCAAATATAAGAGAAGTTGATTCTGTAAAAGGTCTCAACAGCAACTGGCGTGAAATGAAAACTTATGGTCATTATGCTTATGTAGTTACAGAAGCCGCTTCTACTACCAATGCGGCTCTTAATGGTGTTCAGATTATTGATCTGCAGTATCTCCCGGATTCGGTTAGACTCGTCAAAACATGGAATTACCCAGGTTATACTAAGACACATTCGATCTCACAATCAGGAAATTATCTTTATTTAAACGGAGGAAACTCTGCCGCAAACGGCGGTATAACTGTCGTTGATGTGATCGATCCAATTAATCCTGTTAAGCTCGGACAATGGACGACGAAATATGTGCATGACTCGAGAATTTTAAATGATACTATCTGGGCTTCAAATGTTTATACCGGCGAAACTTCAATTATAAATGCAACGAACAAAAGTTCGCTGGAATTTGTAAGGACGTGGAGATCATATCCCACCTCTGAAGTCTCAACTCATAACTGTGCATTTTCCAAAGATAACAAATATTTATTAACGACTAATGAGATCAGCTCGCCTAACGGTAAACTGAATGTCTGGAATGTTGATGATATAAACAACATAACTTTTATCAGAGAGTGGACACCGACTAATATTACAACTGCTATCGTTCATAATGTTGAAACATTCGGAGATTTTGCTATCATCGCTCATTATTCAGCAGGAATTAGAATTCTAAATATTGCAAATCCAATGAGTCCGATCGAACTGGGATGGTATGATACA
Source organism: Ignavibacteria bacterium (assembly GCA_039925865.1). Classification (GTDB taxonomy): domain Bacteria; phylum Bacteroidota; class Ignavibacteria; order Tepidaquicellales; family Tepidaquicellaceae; genus JBDSYA01. Next base: position 2,008 of record JBDSYA010000212.1, on the reverse strand, counting down.
TATCCGACGAACAATAATACTAATTTTTCAGGATGCTGGGGAGTTTATATATTTTCTTCTGGAAAGATCATCGGCTCCGATATCAGCAATGGACTTCACGTTATAAAGACAACATTCCCGATAACAGATATTACAAATAGTTCTACAGGGATTGCTGAAGATTTCAGACTTGACCAAAATTATCCAAACCCGTTCAATCCTACAACAACAGTAAAGTTTTTTCTTAAAGAAAATTCACTCGTTAATCTGAAGGTTGTCAATTTGCAGGGCAGGGAAGTTGCTGATTTGCTGAATGACAGAAGAGACGGCGGAAATTATGAAGTGATATTTGATGCAAAGAATTTTGATCTGAGCAGCGGTACATATTTTTATACACTAAAAGTTCAGAATGCAAATAACAGTTTTACTCAAACAAAGAAAATGATCCTTGTCAAATAATTGTTGAATTAAACTCATAAACTTTTTATCAAAACTCTTTTAATGAAAATAATAAAAAATTTTTTTCTGACTCTTGCTTTATTTATAATTCTTTTTAACGATTCGTATTCACAATTGCCAAATCAGGCAACCTATCTTTTGAAAAATCTTGACGTTGCCGGCCGCAGTTATTCAGCATGCTGGGGTTATACAGCGCCAAACGGAAGAGAGTATGCTCTTCTTGGATTTAATCTGGGAACGGCTTTTATTGATATTACCGATTCTGCTGATATACGTGAAGTTGATGTAGTTACAGGGATAACGGATCCCGTTTACAGAGAAATGAAAACTTATGGTCATTATGCATACATAGTTTCAGAAGCTGCAAACAGCAGGCTGCAGATAGTGGATCTTCAGTATCTTCCTGATTCTGTTAGTTTGGTTAACACTTGGAGTTATTCCGGTTATGACCATACGCATTCGATTTCTCAGTCAGGTCCTTATTTATATTTAAACGGAGGAAATGTTACTTCAGGTGGAGCGAGTTCCGGAGGTGTAGCGGTTATAGATATTACAAATCCAATTGCTCCTGTAAAGAGAGGTCAATGGGCGACAAGATATGTGCATGACTGCAGAGTAAGAAATGATACTATATGGGCATGTAACATAGGCTCTCAAAAAGTTACAGTTATCAGTGCGTTAAATAAAGATAATCCTCAGGAAGTAACAAACTGGAATAACCTTCCAAATCCTTCACCTCATAACTGCGAAATTGTCAGAGACAGGATGTATATACTTGTAACAGATGAAAACAGTACACCTGGTAAATTAAAAGTATGGAACATTCAGGATCTTTCAAATATCACACTAACTGCTACCTGGCAACCAACAAACATAACAACTTCAATAGTGCACAACGTTGAAATTTACGGCAACTATGCTGTGATTGCGCATTATACAGCAGGTATCAGAATAGTAAATGTAACTGATCCTACCATTCCAACAGAAGTAGCATGGTATGACACAAGGCCTTCGGATAACGCCAACAGTTATAACGGATGCTGGGGTGTTTATGCTTTTCCTTCCGGAAAGATTATTGGTTCTGACAGGGCTAATGGTTTATTTGTGATCAAGACAACTTTTTCTTTGACGGGTATTAATAATAATACTGAAGTGGCAGACAGTTATTCACTAAACCAAAATTATCCAAATCCATATAATCCAACTACGAATATAAAATTTTCTTTGAAAGATAATTCAAATGTAAGTTTGAAAATTTTTGATATGCAGGGAAAGGAAGTTGCCGAAGTATTGAGTGACAGAAGAGACGGCGGTAATTATGAAGTTGTATTCAATGCTAACGATTTCAATCTCAGCAGCGGAACATATTTTTACACTTTAAATGTAGAAAGCGGAAAGCAAAGCTTTGCCGAAACAAAAAAAATGATCTTAATAAAATAAAGTTTAATAGTTATATCTATATATATAAAATGAAAAATTTATTTCTGATACTCTCATTGCTCTTAATACTGTCTAACAATGCATTCTCACAATTACCAAATCAGGGTACATATCTGCTTAAAAATCTTGA
>JBDSYA010000211.1:0-8684 GCA_039925865.1 Ignavibacteria bacterium | reverse complement strand
ATATCAAGTTCGACAATAGAATTTTTTCCTTTGATCAGGCTGTTAACCGGGTGAGCTACTATGTTCCTTAGTTTATTTACAAGCTTAATTGATGAATCAAAATCTTTCCCGGTCATTTTAATCTTCCTGTGTAAATTCTTCTCTTTGATAATCCACGCCATGTCGCCTAAGTAAGCGCACTCTATGAACTTATGGTCCAGTCCTTTTTTAATTTCTCTCTTATACCGCAAGTTAGGTTTTACTGACCTATTATTCTCTTCGAGTATACCGAACAATTCATTGTCATCTATTCCGGATTTGTTGATCAGCATGCCCAATTCAAATTCCAGCTGTGAGATCAGATTATACAAATAAACATATACATGCTTGCTGTTAAGATTTCCTGCAGTTAATAACCCGGCAACTTCCTTTCCATTTTTAACAAAGAAGAAGTTTCGGTCACTCTTAGCGAATGCTTTGGCAAATGCTTTTACTGCATCTTTAATATTTGTAAAGTGATCTAAGCAATCCTTCGGTTTTATTTCGAATAGCTTGATGTCATTCACTCCAAACTCTCCCGATTCTTTTGTTTTGAAATATTTTTTAAAAATACCATCGGCATCTCTGACCGGCAAAATATCAAATTTGTTTTTTTGCATTTTGTCAAAAGCCTGTTCTATTGTTTCATTGTGTCTTCCATAGATCCAGTCTGATTGGCTTTTGAAGATCGATGATATCGTGAATTCCTGATGTGTCTGTTGCAGGCTTGAATTTTTCATAACAGGTTGAATTCAAATAAATGTTTTCTATTAAGAAAACTGCTTTTCCATAAAAGTATTACCTAAACTTAATTATACATTCAATATACTCCTTTGCTTCATTCATTTCACTGTCGATAAGTGGTAGAAGTATCACATTAATTGTTTTCATCATTAAGTTTCCTGTCGATTTAGCTTGTAGCCTCTGCAATTTATTAATTACATTAGAAATTTGCAGATTTAATATTATATTTGTCGATGGAGGGAAGAACAATAAATACTTTCCGAAATAATTAAAAATTCATAATAAACGAATGCATAAAAGCTCGCTCCTCGAAATTATTCGCACATTTAGTCCGAAAGAACTGACTAAGTTCGAAGACTTTGTAAATTCTCCCTACTTCAATAAAAATAAAAACGTTATTAATTTATTTATTGAAATAAAAAAGCATTCGCCGGGATTTGATAATGAGAAATTAGGAAAAGAGAAAATATGGGAAAAATTATTTCCAGAGAAGGACTATAATTACGGTATAATAAAAAATCTCATCTTTGATCTTAATAAACTCGCAGAACAGTTCATTGTTTCTCAAAACTTTGCAGTAGATGAACCTGCTCACTGTAAATATTTACTCAATGGCCTTCTTGATAAATATCTGCCGGATTACTTTTACAAAAAAATCGAAGGCTTCCAGACTAAGTTTGATTTGAATTATTTTAAAAAGAACAACTGTCGCTCCACGGAATATTTTAATTTTAGGAGTGAGATGTATGATTTCAATCAACTTTACACCCTTCATGTTAATAAAACATATAGCCTTTCGGACAAAATAAATTTGAAAGCTGCAAATATTATGTCAGAATTTTTAGTAATGTGTCTAAAGGTTTATAATGACATTATAGCTGTTAAATTTAACGAAGGTAGTAGTATTGATGATAATCCTGTTGTATTCTTCCTTAGAAATGTCGTAGAAGGTAAGATGAATTCTATAATGGACAATTTAAAGAAGTTTTCTATTGAAGGACATGATGTTATAAAACTATATCACCAAATGTTCGAATCTCAAAAAAAAGACGGAAATGAAAACTCATACTTCACATTCAAAGAAAATGTTTTGCGGGGCCAAAATGTATTATCAGATCTGGAAATAAGAAGTCTCCACAATTGCCTTATAAATTCTTATGTAAATAACCCTCCTGCCGGAACAAATCCTAATTATGAACTCCTTGATATTTTTGATTCCATGATTGATAAGAATATTATCAAATCTCCTTCCCAAAAGTGGATTGAAGAACATATATTCTCATATTATATAATGCATTGCGCAAATGTTAATCGAGGTGACAAGATCAGAACCTTTGTTGAAAGGTATCAGAACAGTCTTAATCCCGAAACTTTCGAAAATATGAATATTGAAATAAAGTGTATATTAAACTTCATTGAAAGAAATTTCGTTAATTCTCTTCGTTATCTGAATGAACTTGAAATTAAAGCTATCGGTAAGAAAATTTTATCCAAGTCATTAAGAGTTAAAATCTTATATGAGATGAATGACTATGAGTCCTTTATTTGTGAAAAAGATACTTACAAACATTTTCTGACAAATAATAAAACCCTAATTGATTCGGTTGGGATGAATGAAAAGAAAACCTCTTTGACTAAAAATTATATTGAGATCATTAATAATTTATTTAGCCTGAGGAATGACTTCAAAAAAGAAAAATATTTTGAAGTAAAAGATTTGATAATGAATAGTTATAGCGCCTCCAACTGGTTTCATGATAAGATAAAAGAAATTGAACAAGCAAATGGACTTTCACCCAAAACTAAAAGTATAAAAGTTAAAGGAAAGCAGATTTAAAAACACATTATGCTCAAAAGCTCGCTTCTCGAAATCATAAGAACCTTCACTCCGAAAGAATTAATCAAATTCGAAGACTTTGTTAACTCGCCTTACTTCAATAAAAATAAGAATGTATTAAATCTATTTAATGAAATAAAAAAATACGCGCCGGAATTTAAAGATGAGAATCTTGACAAAGAATTAGTCTGGAAGAAAACATTTCCTGATAGAGAATACAATTACGGGATAATGAAAAACATCATTCACGACTTGACTAAACTGGCGGAGCAATATATTAAGCAGCTAAAATTCGGAAAAGATGGATATAAGCAGAATGAATATTTTATGAGCGAACTTGCTGAAAGAGGGCTTCATAAATTGTACATCACCAAAATCAAAACATTAAGCACAAAACCGGACCTGCCTTACCTTAACGCGAACAATCTAAGTATCTGTGATCACTTTAATTATATTCATAGATTAATATATGGGAAATTCGCCTTTTATCAGTATTATGATCCAAATCAAAATTTGTATGATACTATGAAAATGCGGGATTCAGCTTTGATATCGGGATTTTTTATACACTTATTTCAAGCTTTTAATGATGTTAATACAATCGGAGTTCATTTGAATGTTGATCTTGCTAATAATCCTGTGATAAAATTGATTAATGTGATTTCTCCCGCACTTGAGGAAATAATCGACACTCTTGAAGTCGATCCGGCATACATTAAGATATATCAAAAAGTATATTTCACACTCAAAGACCTTTCGGAAGACCGGTTTCTTGATTTCAAGAAAACACTATTTGACAATGTAAATCTCCTTCCAAAGTACGACATAAAAGATCTTCATATTAATCTTAGAAACTCAACCCATGTATTGAAAAAAGAGAAACTGAACCTCAGCCGGGAGTATGTTGAAATAATGGATTCACAAATCAAACAGAATGCTATACTGGAATTTGAAACAAAAAGATTGTACATAGTAAATTTCATGCACTATATCACGCAGTGTCAGATACTCGATGAACCTGAAATGCTCAAAACATTTGCTGACAGATTCATTAATAAACTGGAACCGGATCTTATTGATGATGCGAAGAACTATGTTAATTTCATGTTAAGTTTTATGAATAAGGATTTTGATAAAGCATTGAATTATATTACACTTCTTGAGATTCCCTATGTCCGATTAAAAGTGAATCTTAGGGCGCAAAAGGCAATGTGCCTTTACGAAACAGATAATTATGAAATCTTTCTCAATGAATACGATAGTTTAAGACACTTTATGAACAATAATCAGTTCTTAAACGATAGCAATAAGAAAATGCTGAATGCTCACTTTAGTTCAATTAAAAGGCTCTTTAATCTCAGGCAAAGTTTTGATGAGTTTGAACATCGTGAACTGAGAAAACTATTCAAAGAAATATACACAAATTCTATTTCCTGGTTTGATGAAAAACTGGATGAAGTAAAGAAAGTTAAAGGTTGAATGTTGAAAGTTAAAAGTTGAAATGACAAATCTAAAGTTATTAGTTATTGTTATTAGTAGAAAATGTAATTTGAAAAATCCCAAATCCGCAGTCCCAAATTCCAAATCAAGATCACGGTCTTGCTATTGCCACAAAGTTCGCTGAAACTCATGGAGTTTAATTTGCATTTTATCGAACTTTAATCAGATACGGATTATAACTTGCCGAGAAAAATTTCCACATACCATGATTACATGTTATTTCGATATTGCTTAAAGGACTGACACGCCGTGATCCGGGAGGCGTATATATCACAACAGGAATTGTCTGACTTACAAATCTGTCATCATAACCGTTGCTGTTATCGTGATTTGATCTCACAAATAAATTTCTATTGCCAATCTTAATAGTGAAACCGCCGCCGCTCCAGGCAGCATTCTGATGAGACCCCACCTTTAAAAAAATAATACCATTTTGAATATCGAAATTTTCATCAAATTTTATTGTAACTTTTCCGGGAATATTATCACTCCAGGCACCATCATAGAACCACTGTGAAAATTTATAATAATAGGGTTTTGCATAATCATTAACATATACATAATTATTTAACTTAACCATAAGCTGAGCCTTTTTGGGTGTAATCGGATCATGTGCATCTAATACAAAGCCCGGTCTATTCATCGCGGAAATATCAAATCCATACGCGTTACCGAGAGCTTTAATTTCCTTGGGTGAAGGCGTCGGAGGTAATTTGTGTGTTAATTGTTCCTTATCTAAAATGAAGATAGAATTTGTGTTGTTCTTTTTCGTCGTTTGTGTAAGCATTTTAGTTTTTTTAATTTTTTTAAATTAATGTTTTAACGATTCTAATATAAAACAATAACCCGCCATACCGGTGATGTCTTAAAGGAGAAAATGTTCGCGTACATTTTTCCGGGTTATTGTTTTGATTTACGATTTTTAGATTTATGATTTACGATTTATTAATTACAGTTGCGACTTAAATAACAATCTAAAATTCAAAATCAAAAATCTCCTCAAGGTCTTGCTATTGCCACAAAGTTCGCTGCATTATTATCTGCGATCGCAGCGTCACTTGCATCGACAAAGTCATCACCGGTGAGATCAGTTGCAACATAACCTGTTAGAAAATTATATGCATCGTTATCAATTGCACTGTTATCTGTCGCATCAATTACTCCGTCCTGATTTACATCACCGCTGTAAAAAGCATACACGTCATATGGAGTATCGTCGACTTTGATCTCGTTATTGCCGTATGCATAAATTGAGTTTGGAGAGAAAGCGACCGAGGCATCACTGTTGACAAAAGTTATTGGAGAAGCGCTCCAGGTTTCAAGCGCATTTCTGTGTCTGACTACGACGTAAAAAGGAATTCCATTCTGAACATTTCGGAATAGGAAATTCTGACCCGTGCCGGGACCGAGCAAAATATTTTTTGACGAATCAACAATGGTGTAAGGTGAAGTTGAATTTCTTAAATAAACTCTTACTGTATCAGGAATTTCAGTATTTGAAACGGGATTATAAAATCCCTGTATTGCACCGAAGAGAAAAAGATTTTTTCTGTTGTCAGGAGGTGAGGATAAATAAATATATGCTTTGCCGGTAAACCCTGAAAACTTTTGATCTCCGACAATAACATCCGCATATCCGTCACCGTTTAAATCGCCGGCTGTGGAAACTGAAACTCCAAAATCATTATTTGTCGCTTCTCCTGTCATTATGACATCTGCTGTATTATTCATTGCAGCTTCTCCGAAATACACATATGCTTTTCCGTTCAGTGGATAAACACCAACTGCGCCAATTATCACATCAGCAAATCCGTCTCCGTTGACGTCACCCGCTCCCGAAACTGAAATTCCGAAATAATCACCTGTCACTTCTCTTGTCATTATGACATCTGCAATATTATTCATTGACGATCCGCCAAAGTAAATGTATGCTCTTCCCGGAAATCCAGAATATCTATTTGCTCCGACAATGACATCCGCATAACCGTCTCCGTTTACATCGCCTGCTCCGGATACGGACTGTCCGAAATAATAATTTGCCGCTTCTCCATTCATAATGACATCTGAAACATTATTCATTGACGAACCGCCAAAGTAAATATATGCTCTGCCGGTATTTGAAGAATATTGTCCAGCTCCAACAATAACATCCGCATACCCATCGCCGTTTACATCGCCTGCTCCGGATACGGAATATCCGAATTCATTATACGTCTCTTCTCCATTCATAATGACATCTGCTATATTATCCATAGACGAACCGCCAAAGTATATATATGCTTTGCTAGTTATTGCGACAACAAAATCGGCTCCGACAATAACATCTGCATACCCGTCTCCGTTTACATCGCCGGCTGTTGAAACTGAAACTCCAAAATAATTATTTGTACCTTCTCCTGTCATTATTACATCTGATGTATTATCCATAGACGAACCGCCAAAGTATATGTATGCTCTGCCGGTTCGAGTGGAATATCCCCTGGCTCCTACAATAACATCCGCATACCCGTCTGCATTTACATCGCCGGCTGAAGATACCGACAATCCAAAACTACTTGAACCTTCTCCCGTTAATGTTACATCAGCCACATTGTCCATATATAAACCGCCTAAATAAATATAAACGGAATTATAGTAGTATGCACCAATAATTACATCCTCATATCCATCACCGTTTACATCACATCCTCCGGAAACAGAATATCCGAAGTAATTATTTAGACCTTCACCGGTCATAGTAATATCAGGTATATCAGTTCCTGTCATAGTATTGGTATAAACATAAGCTGTACCTTTGCTTGAACTATTTCCATAAGCACCCGAAATCATGTCGGCATATCCGTCACCATTGACATCTCCTCCACCTGAAACAGTATATCCGAAGTAATTAAAAGTTGTATCTCCAGTCATATAAAGATCAACTACATTATTCATTGCCGTGCCGCCGTAGTAAACATATGATCTTCCTTTAGATGAACTATATCCATATCCTCCGACTATCACATCAGCAAAACCGTCTCCGTTTATATCGCCGGATTCTGATACTGAATATCCAAATAAATTATTTGTTGCTTCTCCTGTCATTATGACATCAGCTGAACTGTTCATAGATGCACCGCCGTAATAAATGTACGTTCTTCCTGTATATGAATTATAACCGTAAGCTCCGATTATCACATCTGCATATCCGTCATCGTTTACATCGCCTGAACTTGAAACTGAATTTCCAAAATAATTTGCGATACCTTCACCGTACATTGTAACATCGGCAACATTGTTCATTGTAATTCCGCCAAAATAAATATATGCTTTTCCATAACCTGAATTGTTACCAGCACCGACAACCGCATCAGCATAACCGTCACCGTTTACATCGCCTGCATTTGAGACTGAAATTCCGAATTCATCGCTGAGGTATTCTCCGTTCATTGTAAGATCAGCAACATTATCCATTGCTGCACTTCCATAAAATATATATGCTTTGCCGGTATATCCATTTGCTGCAAAAGCACCTACTAACACATCATCAAAACTATCTCCATTTAAATCTCCCGCACCTGAAACAGATTTACCGAATTCATGATTTGTGAACTGCCCCGTCAATATCACATCAGCAACACTATTCATCGAAGCACCTCCGAAATAAATATATGCTCTTCCGGTAAATGAATTATATCCGTATGCGCCAACAATCACATCATCATATCCGTCACTATTCACATCGCCTGCTGATGAAACTGAAGCTCCTAAATAATTATTCACAGCTGCTCCTGTTAGAATCACATCTACTGCTGTGTTAATAACTGTTCCGCCAAAATAAATGTAAGCTCTGCCTGCATTTATTCCTCCTGCATTATTATGTGCAGCACCGATTATCACATCATCAAATCCGTCACCATTTACATCGCCTGCATTTGAGACAGAGCGACCATATTCATCACCGGCTACAACACCCGAAAAAGTATTCTGCTGCATTGCATCACCATCAGGATCTTCAGCCGGGATAATCCGTTTACCATTTTCATCTGTGAGTTTATTAAGCCAGTCTCTTGTGACACCGGCAGGAAGTGAGTCTGGGTTTGCGTTTTGTGTTTGCTGAGTTATTCTATTTTCTTCAATTTGATTCCAATTAGCTTTTGATGAAGCAGCAATTGAAAGGAAAAGAAAGAAATGAATTAAGAACTTTGTTGTGTATGCTTTTTTCATATGCATTAATGTCGAATGTTAAAATTTAAAAGTTGAAAGTTGAAATGACAAATCTAAAGTACAAAATCAAAAATCTAAAATAAAACAATAGCCCGCCATACCGGTGATGTCTTAAGGAGAAAATGTTCGCGTACATTACTCCGGGCTATTATTTTTATAGTTACTAGTTACTAGTTATTAATTAACCAATAACAATAAAATTTAAAGAACAAATCTAAAATCTAAAGTCTAAAATCAAAAAATCCAGCTAGGGTCTTGCTATTGCCACAAAGTTCGCTGCATTATTATCAGCGATTGACGCATCACTGGCATCGACAAAGTCATCTCCGGTAAGATCGGTTGGAACATATCCCGTTAGAAAATTATATGCATCGTTATC
>JBDSYA010000210.1:0-18940 GCA_039925865.1 Ignavibacteria bacterium | reverse complement strand
TCTTAGACTCTTCCACTGATTCTACTGTATTTTCATCTTTATCAGTACTGTTATCTTTTCGGTCATCAGTGAAGGTAAGTTCTTCACTTCCCTTTTTATGTTTAACTTTAATTTTGCCGCCATCTTTTAGATTCCCTTTTAAAATTTCCTCACTTAAAGGATCTTCAAGATATTTTTGAATGGCCCTTCTGAGAGGCCTTGCACCAAAATTTGCATCAAATCCTTTTTCTGCTAAAAATTCGAGGGCAGTTTTATTAAGTTCAACTTTAACACCCTGAAGCTGTATTCTTGAAATCAACTTTGAAAGTCCAATGTCAACGATCTTAACAATATCTTCTTTCTCCAATTGACGGAATACTATCATTTCATCAATCCTGTTTAAAAACTCAGGAGAAAATACTCTTTTGACATTTTCTTCAATTGTTGTTTTTATCTTTTCATAGTTAGTCTTTTTAGTATCATCACCAAATCCAAATACTTTATCAAGCTTAATGTCTCTTGTGCCAATATTGGATGTCATTATAATAATGGTGTTCTTGAAATCAACCTTTCTTCCTAATCCATCTGTTAATAAACCATCATCCAAAACCTGAAGCAAAATATTAAATGTGTCAGGATGAGCTTTTTCAATTTCATCTAACAGTACAACTGAATACGGCTTACGCCTTACCTTCTCTGTTAACTGGCCGCCTTCTTCGTATCCAACATATCCCGGAGGCGCTCCTACAAGTCTGGAGACATTAAACTTCTCCATGTATTCACTCATATCAATTCTGATCAATGAATCCTCGGAATTAAAAAGGAATTTTGCCAATTGCTTTGCAAGTTCTGTTTTTCCAACCCCGGTAGGTCCTAGGAATACAAACGAACCGATTGGCCTGTTAGGATCTTTAAGGCCTGCTCTTGCACGTCTTATGGCTTTTGAAATATTGTTCACAGCTTCACTTTGTCCGATAACAACTTTTTGCAAAAAGTCTTCCATCTTTACTAATCTGTCGGATTCGGCTTCTGCTATCTGATTAACAGGTATTCCGGTCATCATTGCAACAACATCAGCCACACTCTGCTCATTTACTTCATAGACCATACTTTGTGACTTAATGTCCCAGTCTAGTTTTAATTGTTCCAGGTCAGTTAAAGCTTTTTTTTCAGTATCACGTAAACGTGCAGCTTCTTCATAGTTTTGATTTTTGACGACCTGATTTTTGAACTGTCTAATTTTTTCAATTTCAGTTTCAAGATCAACAATCTCTTTCGGTACTACTATGTTTGAAAGATGGACTCTTGATCCAGCTTCGTCCATTACATCAATTGATTTATCAGGTAGAAATCTGTCAGTTATGTATCTGTCACTTAATCGGACTGCTTCAGTAATTGCCTTGTCCGTATAGCTTACATTATGATGTTCCTCGTATTTATTTTTTATATTATTCAGTATCTGGATTGTTTCATCAACAGTCGTAGGCTCTACCATTATTTTCTGAAATCTTCTGTCAAGTGCTCCGTCTTTTTCAATGTATTGCCTGTATTCATTTAATGTCGTTGCTCCAATGCACTGTAGATCTCCTCTTGCCAAAGCAGGTTTGAATATATTTGATGCATCAAGTGAACCGCTTGCTCCTCCAGCCCCAACAATTGTATGAAGCTCATCTATAAACAAAATTACATCCTTTGCCTTTTCCAGTTCATTCATAACTGCTTTCATTCTTTCTTCAAATTGCCCACGGTATTTTGTGCCGGCGACCAAAGCTGCTAGATCAAGAGTGACAACTCTTTTATTATGTAGAACTCTTGAAACATTTTTATTAATTATCCTTAACGCAAGTCCTTCTGCAATTGCTGTTTTACCTACACCCGGCTCTCCTATCAGTACCGGATTATTCTTTTTTCTACGGCTCAGGACCTGTGCAACTCTTTCTATTTCTTTTTCACGTCCGACTATAGGGTCAAGTTTATTTTCAACTGCCATCTTAGTAAGGTCTCTTCCAAAATTATCCAGTACAGGTGTTTTACTTCTGTCCTGTTTTTTTTCTGTGGAAGCCTTTGTTGTTGGCTGATTGCCAGATGGTTTACCACTGAGAATATTTAAAAGTTCAGTCTTTACCGCTTCATAATTTATATTAAACTGGTGCAGAATTTGCGCTGCAAGGTTATCATCTTCTCTGAGTATTGATAATAACAGATGCTCTGTCCCGATGACATCGGATTTAAAAAGTTTTGCTTCCAGGTATGTTATTTTTAAAACTTTTTCTGCCTGTTTAGTAAGCGGGATATTTCCAACTGTCAGAGTTCCTCCCGATTGTCTTACTGTATCCTCAACAGTCTTTTTAATCTTGAAAGCATCAACCCCTAGATTTTTAAATATTTTAATTGCTATACCTTCACCTTCTCTTATAATTCCTAATAGAAGGTGTTCTGTACCAATGTAATCGTGACCTAACCTAATCGCTTCTTCGCGGCTTAGTCGTATTACATCCTGAACCCTGTTTGAAAAGTTACTGTCCATCTTTTTCCATTTAAAATTTTTTTTGTGAAATAATTTTGGGAATTATTCATTGATCAAACACTAAAGTTGTTATGAAGTCAACATTGCTTACATCAATACGAAATTTCTCATTAAAACGATTCAACTTATAATCTTTATTCACTTTTTTCAAGTCCTGAATATTTAACTTCAAATACAAATCTTCTTTAAATCATTAAAAGATATATTTGTGAATGTGTATAACTTAAGTGGATTACTTTTAAATTCCTAAAAAAAAACCGGAACTGAATAATTCCGGTTTCTATATACTACTTGTATGTCCTTGTATACTTAAGCATCAGTTGCAGTTTCTTTGCTGCAAAATTCCTTGAATGCTCCCGCAATTTTATTTGCAACAGCGTTTGCATCATTACTTTCGATCTCATGTCTCTGGATCATATGCACCAGCTCCCCGTCCTTTAATAATGCTATCTGCGGAGACGAAGGGGCATATCCTGTAAAATGTTTTCTCGCTTCATCAACAGCATCTTTTTCCATTCCTGCGAATACGGTAACGAGATTATCAGGTAAAACATTATTTTCTTTTGCCCAATCAACAGCAACTGACAAACCCGGACGGGCCTTTCCTGCAGCACAACCGCAAACTGAATTAACGAATATCATTGTGATACCTTTTTTATTTAATTCTTCATTAACTTCATTACGTGTAAACAATTCTTTAAATCCTATTTCCTTAGCCTGATCTCTCATAGGCTGAACCATAATTGGATCGTACATTTTTTATTCCTTTCTATATTATATTATTGAAAATTTACCGTTTAAGTTTGTGAATGTTTATACTTATTTAAATAATAAAAATATAAATCAATATAACTTTAATTTTTTTTTACCACCAATGTTTAAAAAATCATTTTAAATATTTTTCAAACCAGTTTCTTCTCAATGTAGCAACTTCCTTTCTTTGCTTTCTTAAGTAATGATCTCCACCTTCAATAAGTTCTAATTCAGAGTTAACATTATTTTTCTTTAATTTGAAATACATGTCTTCTGAATCTTTATATGAAATCTTTTTATCCTCTTTACCATGTATTAAAAGAATATTTGCTGATCTGTCAATTTCATTTGCAAAACAAATTGCAGATCGGTCTTCTTTTCTTTTTTTAAACTCTTCAACGTTATGGCTTCCAAATAGTTTTTTATAAACTTCAACAAGATCACTTCTATTCTCCTCACTGCGTAACAGATCAGCCAATCCGGAAATTATGACAGCACATTTGATCTTGTCAGTTTTGCGCAATACCTGGTATGTCATCATGCCTCCTCTGCTCCATCCCTCCATTCCTATTCTTAAAGGATCACAAAAATCGATCTCATCAGCAATTGCAAACAATTTTATAACATCATTAATATCCTTTCCGCCGAATTCATCCTCATCACGATAATTTGAAGCAAGAACAACATATCCCCAGGATGCTATTTCTCCAAATATACCTTTAGCCAGAAAATCATCTATTATTCCATCCTTAAGGTGGCCACCCCGGTTCCAGATTATTAAAGGAAGTTTTTGAGAATTGATTTTAGGATGAGCCATGTAACCATTAACATTGACACCATCTGATTCATATATTATTTTCTTAACTTCTGTATTTTCCAAAACTTCTCTTCCCCATCCGCTTGAAACCATCTTCTTCTGAATTTCAGAAAGGGAAACGGTTTCCTGAGAAATTATCATTTACTCTCATCAAGTTCATACAGGGAATAATAAGCCAGCTTCAGATCAAACTCCTGACCTTCTTTATACATTTTTTCATTCGATGAGGGAAGGACATTTTCAATTTTAACCTTCGCCCAGCATCCTCCCTCATATGAAAGTACTTTAGCATCATATAATTCGCTACCTTTATATTCGACTCTGTATGTTTTATCTTTTTCAGGAGCGTCCTTTAAGATTTGTGTATGTTTCATTTTAATTTTAATTTAAATATAAATTAACAAAAAGATTTTAATCTTATAAGTCAAAGTTATAATTACTTTTCACTAAGAAAACCCCTTAAAGTAATTAGTAATTCATAGACTGTTCAGATAAATTTAATAACCAGCAAAAGTCCGTTCTGTCTTAACTAGATAACGTATTTCTTATACAATTATAAAATTATTTTGAGATTTTTCAATTTGTATGAATTTTAATGTGAAATTTTAGATTGTATCAATTACAATATTTGCTATTAGAAACCAATTAAAGTATTTTTGTATACAAATAAATTAACAACTACTATAAGGAGAGTATTATATGTAATACTCTTTTTTAATTTAAAATTTAATTTTAAAAATAGGTGAATGCAATTTAATTACAAACTGTTCCTCTCCTTTATTATTTTATTTTATTCCAACTCACAAGTCTTCTCTCAGGCAGGTTCCTATTATAATACTATCTCAACATCAAGTCCGCTTTTTATTTCGGATTTGGAAAACAGGATCAGAATTCCTTATACCAGAATCTCATATGATAACTATGATGAAACAAACATTGCAAATTTTGCCTCCGTAAACAATGGTAACGGAACAAGATCTGTCTTCTGTGTTTATTCCGGTTATGAATATATATATTCGGGAACATTCACCTGGGGAGTTATGAGCCGTGAGCATACCTGGGCTCATAGCTGGATGCCGACTTATCCTTCTACAAGTAATGACCAATATTCTGATCAACATCATTTGTTTCCGACACATCAAAACAATGCCAATAATCGAAGAAGTAATCATCCCTTTGGAATTGTTGCAAATATAACTTATCAATTTCTGGATGGGAAAATTGGTACTAACACTCTAGGTCAAATTGTGTATGAGCCGCGTAATGTTGATAAAGGTGATGCTGTGAGGGGTTTATTGTATATGGGTTTAAGATATGATGGGATAAGCGGAAATTCCTGGAGTTTCAATTGGCTAAATGATACAAAGTTACCTTCTCTGGGGGAAGATTCTCAGGAAGTTGCAATTTTATTAAACTGGAATCTGCAGGATCCTCCCGATAAAATGGAGATTGACAGAAATAATTATGTTCAATCCATCCAGCAAAACAGAAATCCATTTACTGATCATCCGGAATATATAAATTATATTGATTTCAATGATTTTACAAAGTTAAATCCTGTTTATTCGAATGAGCCATTAAATCATGTAACAGCTTTATCTTCAAATGCTTCAGGGACTACAATAAACTTAAATTGGAATGATGCAACCGGCAGCCCCTTGCCTTCCGGCTATCTTCTTATTGCATATAATAAAGATAATTATTTTTTACCTGTAGATGGATCTGTTTATAATATTGATACAAATCTTGCGGACGGGTATGCAGCAATAAATATTCCTTATTCAAATGCGAATACATATTCTTTTAATAACCTCAATCCATCTGTAACATATTATTTTACTTTGTATTCATATAATGGAACTTTAGCACAAACCAATTATAAAATTGACGGAATTCTTCCCAGAACAAATTCAACTGTTCCCAACATTCTTGCTTCCGAACCGACAAATCATCTAACGAATTTTTATGCAAGCAATGTTAATGAAAATTCTTTACAGCTTAACTGGACAGATGCTCTGCCGGGTTCACAGGTTCCTTCAGGATATTTATTGATCGGGAATAACAATAATACTTTTGTCAATCCTTCTGACGGAATTACTTATTCGGATGATATCATTTTAAGTGATGGAAGTGCAGTAAAAAATTTAAATTTTGCTTCTCCCGATATTTTTTCATTTACAGGACTCTTTGCAAATACAAATTATTATTTCAGAATTTATTCATACAATGGATCCGGTTCTCAGATCAATTATAAAACAGACGGTACAATTCCCCAGACTGACACAATGACCTCAGGTTCGTCACAAATTCTGATGACTTTATTATTGGATAATTTTAATAGATCAAATAATAATTTACTGGGCACAGCGCTTCCGCCTGCATCATGTCAATGGCTGGAATCAGAAACTATCAGCCCTTCTTCCATCTCATTAACAAATAACAGGATGAAGAATCTTAGTACAATCTCAGGACGTGAATTTGCATATGTTAACGCTTCGACCATAAACGGTTACCCTGTTCAGTTTAATAGTTCTTCAGGTGATCTTACCTGGGCTTTAAACATGAAGCAGTCACGTACAGATCCTTCCGGTTTTGATGGAAATAATTATGGTATGGCTTTTATAATTGGTAAAACAACTACTGACATTACTACCGGAAATGGCTATGCTGTCGTTATCGGACAAAGCGGTGGAAGTGATGCCATACGGTTAGCAAAATTTACTGGCGGCTTGAATGCTAACTCCAAATTTATAAATATTATTTCAGGTGGTGATTATGCCAATCAATATTTAAGTATAAAAGTAATTTACTCTCCGGTTGGAAATACCTGGTCTTTATTTGTTGACAGCAGTTCCACAGGTTTCCCAGATGCCGATCCAAGAAATACTTCAAATCAGCTGGGGATGGCTTCCGACGGTACTTATAGTTCTTCAGCTCTGCCATACATGGGAACATTATGGAATCATGCAACCAGTGCAAATGATTCTTCAATATTTGATGATATATATGTTCCTGCATCAAATTCCGTAACTCTTAATCTTGTAGCAATTATAGAAGGTTTTTTTAATGCCGGTGCCAATAATCTTAATATAAGAGATAGTCTGACTGTTTATCTCAGAAATTCAACAAGCCCGTATTTAATTTTAGACTCTGCTAAATCTGTTATAGATTCAAATTCTTTTACAGGCTCTTTTAACTTTTTAAATAATGGTTCAGGTTCTTATTTTATTTCAATTAACCACCGTAACAGTATTGAAACGTGGAGTAAATTTCCGCAATTATTTTCATCCGGAGCTGTGGCAAATTATAATTTTACCACTTCCATTGATAAGGCTTTTGGAAATAACTTAACTTTAAAGAACGGGAAGTATTGTTTGTACAGTGGTGATACAAATCAGGACGACATAGTTGATGCGAGTGATCTGAGTGCGATAGATAATGATGCTTCAAATTTTGTATCGGGGTATGTTGCTACAGATCTTAGCGGTGATAATTTTGTAGATGCAAGCGATGCTTCTATAGCTGATAACAATGCATCTAATTTTATCGTGAAAATTATTCCGTAACATCCTAACTGTTATTTTTTCATTCAATGAAAATCATTTTTACAATATTTTTTACTATAAGTTTTCTTTTTCCGCTTTACTCGCAACAGCAGATGAAAATCATGACATATAATCTGCTGAATTATCCTAATACAGATACTAATATCCGTAACCCCCATTTCCGGACTGTTATTAGTTCGATCAATCCGGATGTAATTGTTGTGAATGAGATAAATTCATTATCCGGTGTAAATGCTTTTCTGAATAATGTATTGAATTATAGCTCAGCAGCATATTCAGCCGGGACATATATCAACGGATTTGATTCTGATAATGCTCTCTTTTATAAAACATCGAAATTTAATTTTATAAGCAATACGGTCATACCAACATTATTAAGAGACATAAATGAATTTAAAATCACTGATAAGTTTTACAGCGATACTTTAAGAATATATGCAGTTCATTTGAGAGCCGGTGATACTAGTATAATAAGAAGAGGTGCAGAGGCTGACAGTTTAAGGAAAAGAACAAATCAGCTGCCTGCCGGGACAAATTTTATTGTGCTGGGCGATTTTAATATTTATGGTTCGACCGAGCCCGCCTATCAAAAGCTGATTCAGGATAATCCCGGCGATGATGGGAATTTCATAGATCCGTTAGTGATGACAGGCATTTGGAATAATATTAATTATGACCAATATCATACACAGTCAACCCGCACGAGAAGTTTTGGTGACGGCGCCACAGGCGGGCTTGATGACAGATTTGACATGATTTTATATTCCAGCGGAGTGAAAAATAACGGCGGGATAAAATACATTATTGGATCACTTACTCCTTTCGGAAATGACGGCAATCATTTTAATGATTCGATCAATCAGATCCCAAATACTGCTGTATCACAGTCAATTGCCAATGCTCTTCACTACGCATCTGATCATTTGCCTGTTTATTCTAACTTTGAATTTGGCAATGCAACCGCAATTAATATAAAAGTCATACCTGAAGGACTGTATAATATTTCACTCAATCAAATGAACCGCCGTGATTCGGTAATTTTTTATTTGAGAAATAATGTCTCTCCTTACAATAAAATAGATTCATTCAAAACTTTAATTGACTCAGTATCTTTCAATGCTTCAGCTGTTTCAAGAATTGCCAATTCCGGTACATACTATATTCAGGTAAAGCACTGGAATTCAATTGAAACATGGAGCAGTTCAGGCGGTACATCATTTACCGAAGGTATAACATTCAATTACGATTTTACAAACTCGGCGGATAAAGCATTTGGAAATAATATGACTTTAAAAGGAAGCAGATACTGCATTTACAGCGGGGACCTTGATGGAGACGGTACGATTGACGCGACCGATCTTAGTATAATTGATAATGATGCATTTAATTTTGTAACCGGTTTTGTTAATTCTGATCTTGACGGTAATAGTTTTGTAGATGCCAGCGATGCTTCAATTGCCGACAATAATGCTTATAACTTTATAGTAACAATTAAACCATGATCCTTACTTTCCAAAAGCATAATTACAAATTCAATGAAAATATGATTTCATTTTAAAATATTAATAAACTTAAACTTAATTTCATTTTAACTATTTAATCTATATTTTCTTTTCACCCCTATAAATTTAAATCAACTAAAACATGAACAAAATTAAACTAGTTTTCTTTATTCTTCTTATTTTTTCCTTGACTTCAAATGGTAATGCCCAGTATAAAATGGTGACAGCATTTCCAAATATGACCGCAGCATTTGATAATCCAATTGAATTGGTGCATGCATATGACGGGACTAACAGATTGTTTGTTGCTCAGCAACGGGGATTAATTTATGTGTTCAACAATTCACCCACGGTCAGTACAAGAAAAACTTTTATTAATCTTTCTTCAAAAGTATCGTCATCGGGAAGTGAAAAAGGATTATTGGGTTTAACATTTCATCCCAATTATGAAACTAACAGATATTTTTATGTGAACTATACATTTGACAGTGCTGCTGTTCCGTGGTCAAGAATTTCCAGGTACACGGCTAGTTCAGCCAATCCGGATACAGCTTTATTGAATACCGAATCTATTTTGCTGACCCTGAGACAACCATTTGATAATCACAATGGCGGTAAGGTTGCATTTGGCAATGACGGTTATTTATATATTTCTTTTGGTGACGGCGGAAGCGGTGGTGATCCTTTTGACAACGGACAAAGCCGTATTACTTTACTCGGAAAGATTTTAAGAATAAACGTTGATACAACTACGGCAACATCAGGCTATGGTATACCCTCTTCAAATCCTTACTTCGCTCATCCAACTTACAAAAAGGAGATCTATGCTTATGGATTAAGAAATGTATGGAAATTTAATTTTGATTATCCTACAAACAGAATTTATGCAGGTGATGTCGGGCAGAATGTTTTTGAAGAAGTTGATATAATTGAGATTGGAAAAAATTATGGCTGGAATAAAATGGAAGGCTTTCATTGTTACCCTGATACAAATATTTGTGACACAGCCGGACGAGGATTTACTCGTCCGATACTTGAATACAGGCATAACGTAGGTCAGTCAATAACCGGTGGTCATGTGTACAGAGGCCAGTATCTTCCCGGTCTTACAGGCAGATATGTTTATGCAGATTATATTCAGGGAACGGTCTGGGCTCTTAGATATGACGGGATAAACCCTGTTACAAACGTTCTTCTCCAGGATACTAATTTTAATATTTCCGCATTTGGAACAGATCAGAATAATGAATTATATGTTTGCAGATATGGATCAACTA
This sequence comes from Ignavibacteria bacterium, assembly GCA_039925865.1. GTDB lineage: Bacteria > Bacteroidota > Ignavibacteria > Tepidaquicellales > Tepidaquicellaceae > JBDSYA01. The sequence goes on along the minus strand of JBDSYA010000210.1, from coordinate 8,519 downwards.
CTGGAAGAATTTATAAATTTGTAAATACATCTGTATTGACCCTTGACCTTAAGGCCGCAATACAGGGATATTATGAACCCAGCACAAATAAGTTAAATATCAGAGATACAGTAGATATATATCTTCGTTCAACTATTGCACCATACGCTTTGATTGATTCAACATCTGCGGTGCTTGATTCTCTGACATTCTCATCACCGGCGATATTCAGTAATGCACCAGCCGGAAGTTATTATATAGTTATAAAGTCCAGAAATACTTTGGAGACATGGAGTAAGATTGGTGGAGAAAGTTTTGTAAAAGGAGGGTTAACATCTTACGATTTTACCAATGATAGTACCAAAGCCTATGGAAATAATCTGGAAAAGGAAGGAAGTGTATATACAATTTTCAGCGGAGATGTTAATTCCGACGGGGTTGTGGATGGAAGTGATGTCAGTATAATTGATAATGATGCAGCTTCTTTATTATTAGGTTATAATGTTTCAGATCTGACAGGTGACGGTATAGTTGACGGTTCAGACCTTTTGATTGCAGATAATAATGCAACACAGTTTGTAATTTTAATAAGACCGTAGAGTTAAATTGGCTTAATTCAGCTCTGGATCAATTTGGAACAATTAATGTTTTGATTATAATTTTGAGTTGTATTTATAAAAAAATGACGTTAATTTTCACAATTATATAATTACCCAAAAAATAACCTTAAAAATTAAAAATGAAATCAGTAATTAAAAATTTATTAGTTGTAATGCTATTAATACTTGTAGCGAAATCCGGATTCGCAGGAGGTGATACAACTTATGTAAAACCAACATACAGGACAGTAGCAAAGCAGGTATCACTATCTCCGACGGAGTTAGTATTTGATCTTTTCATAAAACATACAAATTTAAATACAACCCGTTTTGAGTATGCTGGTGGTCAGTATTTTTTCAAGACTACTTTAGCTTATAGAAATTCAGGTTTCTGTACTTTCAGATACTCAGCTGATACATTATCAGATTTGCCAAGAAATATGATCCCCAGAAATCCTTCGATGAGTGTATATCCGGGAACGGGTGACACAATTTTAATGAGACTTGCAATTAATACTTTTCCTGGAGCAGGCAATGGTTATATAGTCCCTGACACAGGTGTTTATGGTGCAAGGATCATCAGATTGAAATTCACAAATGTTACTTCAACATTTGCCGGTCAGCCTGGACAGAACATCAAATTCCAAAATGGACTTCCAAATCCTTACACAAAAATATTTGCATACACAGGTTTAAACGGAACTGTGAATACAGAAATCACTGATTCGCTCAATCATATAATTGACTTCCCAACTGGCATTGGATCCGATCCAGGAGTAACAATAAATCCAACTGAATTTTCATTATCTCAGAACTATCCGAATCCTTTCAACCCATCTACAAAGATCACTTATGCAATTCCGGTTGAAGGTAATGTGACATTGAAAGTCTTTGATCTTACAGGAAGAGAAATTATGAATTTAGTTAATGAGCCAAAACAAGTAGGTTTCCATACTGTAGATTTTAATGGTGCAAATCTTGCCAGCGGAGTTTACTTTTACAGAATTAATGTTGACGGAGTCGAAGGCAATAATTATAAGGCAACAAGACGAATGGTTCTTATAAAATAAGTTTTCTTAGTTATCTTTAGTTGAGACTGTCCGGGATACATTTTCCGGACAGTTTTTTTATTTATAAGAGTTTTTTTAAAACGACGGTGTTTATTTTACAGTTTGAATGCAGGTGATTTTAATACAATGAAAAAAATGCTGCTGATCAAATAGTTTTCTTTGCTGCATATAATATTATCCCTAAACTTATTCCTACATTAAGCGACTCGCAATCACTGAACCCCTTAATTTTTAATTTTGAATAATTCTTGACACTCAAAATCTCATTCGAAATTCCATTTGATTCACTTCCCAAAACCAAAACATAATTTACATTTCTATCAAACACGAATTCCGATAAATGCTTATCTGAATCAAGATCAGCAAGAATGATTTTAAAATTATTTTCATCATGCCTTTTCAATTCATCAGCCAGATCAGCTTCGTTAACTATATTAACATTAAATAGTGCGCCTTGAGAAGAACGCAGAGTTTTAGAATTGTAAATATCGGCAGAGCCTTCGCTGACAATAATATTTTTAACATCAAACCAGTAACATGTGCGAATGATAGTGCCAAGATTTCCCGGATCGTTTATATGATCGAGAGCAATGACGATATTAGATTTTAAATTTTGATGCTCGGATCTTAGTGGAAAGTTATCAGGGATTTTATTAACCGATGCAATTATTCCTTGTGAATTTTCTGTTTCCGAAAGTTTATTAAATTTTTTACTGTCAAGATAAAATATATCGATGAACGGTATAACAGCATTAATGTTTGAGATCAGTTCTTCGTTTTTAGATCCCTCTCTCACAAAAACTTTCTCTGTTTGGCCATTGTAAAGTGATGACCTCAGACATTCTTCAATAAGATGAACTCCTTCAATCAGAAATTTATTTTCTTCGTTCCGGTATTTTTTAAATTTAAGCTTTTCATAATACTTAAGTTCACTGTTGGTCAAGATTTACCCGCCTTTGTATTCGACAAAATTCTTTTCAGTTTCATAAAGTTTAATTGAATATAGTCCGGCATTATCACGCTTCACTTTATTTTCAAGTGCATCCCAGAATTTCATTGCCATTATTTCAGTCGTAGGAATAATTCCTTTGAACATCTCTACATCATTTAAATATTTATGATCAACTTTTTCAAGAATTTCTTCATAAATGATTTTTTTTAGTTCCTTCAAGTCCATTACATAATTCGATTCCGGATCCGGGATTCCTATCAGAGTTACTTCTATATAATAATTGTGGCCGTGAAGATTATTGCATTTACCAAATATCTCTTCATTCTGTTCATCAGAAAGTTTTGGATTGTTTAGTCTATGTGATGATGAAAAATGTTCCCTGCGTGAAATATAAAGCATTTTAATTTTTTTATATTAAAATAAATCTATTAGTTATATAATGAAATGAAATAAATTTTTTTGGAATACAATTATTTTTAATTTTTTTTAAATGTGTTTTATGAATTTAATATTGATGTTACAATAATTTACATATATATCGAATGTTATTGTATATTTTACATAAAAGATTTTGTAAAATTTTACAGGTTCAGTAGTTACAAGTTTTTGAAACCTTTTCGGAAAAGAAAAGTCTAATTAATCATATCAATCACATTAATCAAAGTTATATTCATTAAATTTACATATCACTTCTTCCTGAAACTTATTATTTTAGCTCACGTTATAGAAATCAGATTAAATTAATTAATGAAAAAATATATACTCCTCTCAGTAATTTTCTTTTCGGCAATTTTTAGTATACAAGCTCAGGAAACAATTGAATTGAATCAGGCAATAAGTACAGCACTAAGGAATAATACTGGTGTATCAAATCTGGAGAAGAGTCTTGAAATACAGAGATTAACAACTTCAACCGCCAGGGGGAATTTGTATCCCGATCTCAGTCTGTCAGCCAGCTGGTTCCGTAACAATACTTTTTCGGAAGGAACTGTAAGATTTATTAACGGGACCCCGACAACAATACCGAAGCAAAACTCCTGGATAAACAGTTTTAATATAGGTCTGAATGGCTCGGTTGTACTTTTCAACGGACTTGCTAATTATGAAGAAATTACTTTGAGCGAAGCGAATGAAGTTTCCGTAAGGATTGATCTTGAAAGAGAAAAGTATGACATAGCTTACAGAGTTGTTAACTCTTTCTTCGACGTTTTGAAAAAAGAAAAAATCGTTTTACAGAACGAGGAAAATCTTACCGATTCGAAAAGACAACTTGAAAGTATAAGGGAGTTTATGAACTTCGGTAAAAGAACAATGGCAGATGTTTACAGACAGGATGTGCAGGTAGCACAGGATGAACTGTCTCTTGAACGTTCTAAGAATAATATGAGAAAAAGCAAAGTCGATCTCCTGCTTGCTATGAATACCGATCTTAATAAAGAAATTTCCGTTTCCGAAAATAATATTTCATCAAATTTATCTGAAGGCGAACTCAGAACTGTACTTGAAAAAAATTCTAATACTGAAGTACTTCTTAATAAGGCACTCCAAAAAAGATATGATTACAAAGCCTCGCTTCAGAGTGTGAGAATAAATCAGGTACAGCTGAATATTGACAGGAAAAATCTTTATTTCCCAACTGTAACCGCATCTACAAATTATAATCTTAATTCAGCAAGAATTGAAAATTTACAGGATTCAAGGAGTTTTAATTTTGGATTAACAGTGAGCTATCCTATATTTCAGGGATTCAGTCTGAGTAACAGGAGACAGACCTCTGAACTTTTGATAAGGCAACGACAGGACGATGTGCGCCAGCTTGAACAGCAGATCAGAAGCGACATAAAGAAATCATATCTGGATATTGAAACTCAGTACAAACAAATTGAGATATTAAACAGAAACATTGTTTCCGCGGAACAGGATAAATTGTTGTCAGAAGAAAATTACAGAATAGGTTTGGGCACTTTGCTTGAAGTCCAGACAGCTACTACAAAGTTAAACACACTGAAGATAGATCTTATAAATTCATATTATGACTTTTTACTCGCCGAAAAGAAAATAAATTATTTCACAGGTGAGCTTAGTTATTGAACACAGATATATTTGACTTAGGTATAGTAAAAGCTTCAAGAATAATACTTTCTGACATTACAATACATAATTCAATCATCGTCGAACCCCATTATGCTGAATTAATTTTAAAGTGTATTTGTAATTTATTAAGAACACATACAAATTTTCTGAAACACAAATTATAATTTATATAAATCAATTAACTATGGCAGAAATCACAACCCCGTCTAATATACCACCTGTACCTTTGAAAAGAAAAAAGAAGAAAAGCAGAAAAAAGCTTTTATGGATATTGGGATTATTGCTTACGGCAGTGATAATTATAACAATAATTGTATCCAGTAAGAAGGAAACTCTCGTGACGGTACAAACAGAAAAAATTGGCAGAAGAAACATTATACAACTTGTAACTGCAACGGGAAAAATTCAGTCTGAAACTGAAGTGAACATCAGTGCAGAAGTGAGCGGTGAAATAATATCACTTCCTTTTAAAGAAGGTGATGAAGTTAAAAAGGGTGCACTCGTTGTAAAGATCAAACAGGATGCTTACACGCCGCAGATCCAGGAGCAGGATGCAGCGATCAGAGTTGCCGAAAGCAATCTTAAGTCGAATGAAGTTACACTGCAAAAGTACGAGCTTGAATTGAACAGAACAAAACAATTATACGACAGAGGCCTTGCAACTACGAGCGAGCTTGATAACGCTCAAAGTAATCTTGACCAAATATTAGCCCAGATAAATACCAACATGGCGCAGGTAAATCAGCAACGGACGGGACTTTCAAGGATAAGATATGATATCTCAAAGACAACTATTTATTCGCCAATAGATGGAACTGTAACACAATTAAATAATGAATCCGGAGAAAAGGTACTTGGTACTATTTCAAATCAGGGTAATGATATAATGACAATATCAGATCTGTCAAAAATGGAATGTCAGGTAGAGGTAGGCGAAACAGATGTTACTTTAGTAAATATAGGTGATACTGCAAATATTGAGATAGATGCGTTTCCCGATAAAATCTTTCAGGGTTATGTATATGAAGTTGCAAACACAGCAAAGTCAACCGGAGCAACGGCTCAGGACCAGGTTGTAAATTTTATAGTTAAAATAAGAATAATTAATAATGATGTTGAGCTAAGACCGGGGATGAGCTGCACAGTGGATATAGAAGTTGAAAACCGGAATAATGTTTTATCAGTACCAATTCAGTCGGTTACTACTAGAGAAGAATTCAAAGGAGGTGAGATGGGATCGGATATGGATAATGAAAATTTAAAAAGAGAATCCGAGGAGAAGCAAAATAAAAAGATACATCCTAAAGAGATAGTATTCATTGTTGACAATAATTTGGCAAAGAAAGAAAATGTGAAGACTGGAATTAGTGATGACAGTTATATAGAAATTGTTGATGGTGCACAGGAAGGACAAGAAGTTGTAAAAGGAAGTTTCAAAGCAATCACAAAAGAACTTGAAGAAGGAACAAAGATCAAAGTTGATAACGAAATTAAAAAACCGGGATTTAAAAAAGAAGACAACTAAAATTTAATCCAATAAATGTCTGAAAATATTTTAATAGAGATCAGGAACATTGCAAAGCTGTACATCATGGGAATTGAAGAACTCTATGCTTTAAAAGGTGTAAGTTTAAATATCATGAAAAATGAATACGTTGCTATAATGGGGCCTTCAGGATCCGGCAAATCAACATTGATGAACATCCTGGGATGTCTGGATACACCTACAACCGGTGAATATTTTCTCAACGGAAAAAATGTGAGTGAAATGGACGATGATGAACTTGCAACTATCAGGAACAAAGAGATCGGATTTGTCTTTCAGACTTTCAATCTGCTTGCAAGAAGCGATGCTTTGCATAATGTTGAACTTCCGTTGATCTACGGTGGATTGTCAAAAACTGACAGGATCGAGAAAGCAGAAGAAGCATTATATAATGTAGGACTTGAAGACAGGATGAAGCATAAGCCAAATGAATTATCAGGTGGTCAAAGGCAAAGAGTTGCTATAGCACGGGCGCTGGTTAATGATCCTTCTATCATTTTAGCGGATGAACCAACCGGTAATCTGGATACAAAGACGGGTGAAGAGATCATGGAGCTGCTTGAAGATCTGAACCAGAGAGGCAATACAATTATCATAGTAACTCATGAAGAAGACGTGGCACAGCACGCGCACAGAGTAATTAAGATCAGGGACGGTATGATAGAGAGCGATACTTTGAGCAAGAAAGGTATTGAATTATCCGAACGAAAAGATATTTTAGTATAAGCAGATGAACTTCTTCCTGGAAATAAAAGAAAATATAATAATTTCTTATAAATCAATCACAGCAAACAAGCTGCGTTCCTTTCTTGCAACACTGGGAATTGTGATCGGTATAACTTCAGTAACATTAATGCAGACAGCTATTGAAGGAATTGACAGGGCTTTTAATAAAAGTATTTCGGCAATCGGCGCAGATGTATTGTATGTTCAGAAGTTTGAATGGTTTGGAAAAGAAGACTGGTCATTTTACAGAAACAGAAAAGATATCTCGATGGTACAGTACGAATATCTGAAAAAAAATTCACAGACAGCTGCTATCATGTGCCCCTCAGTCGGAGGTACAAGAACTCTGAAATATAATGATCTCGTTCTTGAAAATGTTTTTGTTAATGGTACGACCGATGAATATCAGATTACATTCGGTGCCAACATGGAGGATGGCAGATTTTTTACGAAGAATGAATCTGACGGCGGTTATCCGGTTTGTATTATCGGTACTGATATTAAGAATGCATTTTTTGAAAATACTAATCCTCTGGGTAAGACAATAAAGATAGGTTCATATTCCTTTAGAGTTATAGGAGTTGCAGAAAAGCAGGGAAGTCTTCTCGGACTTTTTAGTCTTGACAACAGGGTTATCATTCCGATTGAAAGATTTTTCCGTTTGTTTGGCGGAAAACGGGGATTGTCCATCAATATTAAAGCGGGTGATATAAATAACATTGATGAAACAAAAGAAGAAGTAACTTCAATTATGAGGAAAGCGAGAAAAGTCCCTTACGGTGAAAGAGATGACTTCGGTGTAAATCAGCAGGAAGCATTCAAAACAACTTTTGAAAGTCTGACATCTTTAATAAAAATAATCGGAACACTCATTACTTCCCTCTCACTGATTGTAGGCTCCGTAGGAATTGCAAACATAATGTTCGTTTCTGTAAAAGAGAGGACGAAAGAAATTGGTATAAGAAAAGCAATTGGTGCAAAGAAGAGAACAATTTTATTTCAGTTTTTAATTGAGTCTATATCGATTTGTCTTTTGGGAGGAGTGATAGGTATACTCATCTCATTCCCCATTAGTTTAATTATAAATGCTTATGTCCTGCCGACCGCAATGCCTTTGTGGGTGATTGTTTTAGGATTAATTGTGTCAATACTATTTGGAGTCTTAGCAGGCTTTTTCCCGGCATACAACGCCGCCAAAATGCATCCGGTTGATTCGTTACGTTATGAATAAAAATTAAATATGCCTTTATCAGAGTTAATAAGGATTTCATTAAACACATTGAAAGCAAACAAGCTGAGGGCAATCCTTACGCTTTCAGGAATTGTCATAGGAGTTTTTTCTATTATAGCCATCATGACACTGCTGAACGCCTTACAGGCAGGGATTGAAGGCGGCCTCAGTGAACTCGGGAGCAACACTTTTCAAATACAAAAATTTCCTGCTATTCAGGTAGGTGGTCCCGGAAGCAACCGCAAATATAGAAACCGTCCGGATCTTACTTATGATCAGGGTGTCCGTCTTTCTGAAAAAGCCACGATGTACAAATACATTT
>JBDSYA010000209.1:0-6779 GCA_039925865.1 Ignavibacteria bacterium | reverse complement strand
CAAAGGTACCAATAACCGCGAAAGACTTACCGGGAGCAGGGCTTTTATAAAAAAGTTATCACAACTTAACGGTACGGGCGCTGTCACTACACACGATCTTGAATTAGTAAATCTCTCAGATGAAATTACTTCAATTACAAATTATCATTTTCGAGAAGATATAATTGACAGTAAAATGGTCTTTGATTATAAAATTCATAACGGACCCTGCCCAACTACAAACGCGTTGAAGATAATGGAGCTTTCAGGCCTGCCGGTGGATTAATATCCGGGCATTCAATAAGTTAACTGATTCATTTTTAAAGAAAAGAACCAAACTAAAAGAAGAGGATTTTGAATTAGTTGATACCGAGCAGGCAAATAAATTTAAATTAATGATCTCCAAACATATTTATACCCACGATTAAAGAGGCTTCGATGATATTAGGCAGGTCAGGGTGTTCGCTCAATTATTATTAAATGAACTTGCAATATGACTGTTTTAAAATAATTTTCACTTTAAAGATCTTCAGAATTTGTCTGACTTTCGATTTCATCAATTTTCTCTAAGAGCCAGTGCCTGAACGAAACATCTTTTTGGTTTACACTTTGCTTCAGAGTTGAAATATTTTCATCCATACCTGACATATTAATATCAAATTTTAACTTTGAAATATTAAACAGACAGTTTACAAAGTTTAAAAATTTCTGATTATACTGCTCTGAAAGCAGTTTATCGTTTTTAGCGAAATGCCTGCAGCTGTCAACAAATGTAAACAGCTGTTCAATATAACCCAGTTCATAATATAGCATAAGATAAAGCATCTTCTCCCTAGGTTTATCACGGACTTCGTGATGGCTCAGCCCTGAAAGCAGCTCAAGCGCTTTAGTATAATCCTTTCTTCCAAACTCAACAAAGGCATATGTGAAAAGATAGGTTTGTTCGCGGAGTGATTCCGGCAGGCTTGGTTTGTATTCATTAAGAAAATCAATTGTCCACTCAAACTCTTTTAGTTTAATACCTGCGCGCGCAATATTATAGTATGTAAGCCTGTTCATGTAGCCCCCTTTATAAAAACTGTAAGCTTCCTTCGCGAGTATAACTTTATAAAGTTCAAATTCTTCCTGATAAAAACTGCTGTCACCGCTGAGAGACATATTGACACAAAATCCAGTCAGCAAATTATAAATGTTATACTGCTCAACCATATCCAGCATATTGTAATACTTGTCAGGCAGATTTTTTAATTTGAAATAATATTCCGGATCGGAAGTGAAGGTCATTTTGTAACCGTAATAATACATCAATATAATATTCCTGTAAATCTCCTGATCATCCGCTGCTAAGTGAACCTTCAGTACATTATTGAACAGCGCTTCAATGTTTATCTCAATGGTCTTTGACTCAGCTATATTTTTTTTAAAATCCTGTTTGTATAATGATATGTTTATATTTAAAATAAAATACTGTCTCAGAAAATCCAGAAATAAAAACTTTTCGAAGTTTACCAGGCTTTGATTTTCAGATATGGGCTGGGCAATCTTGATAATATAATTATTATACTTCAGTCCTTCCAGCTTAGTGAATTCATAGAAGAATGTATCATTGATCTTCTGCCTGCCTAGCATGTCAGAATATATCTTCGCATTTTTTTCAAATTGGTGGTCAAGATTTTTTTCAGATAATTCTTCAAGAAAGCTTAGCCGGAACAGGTAATCCTTTTTACGAATACCTTCATATCCCATAAATGTGGTCAATAATTTTTGCAGATCAAAGATCAGGTTTTTCATTACACCATAATTAAAATCTTTACCGGGAAACAAAATCTCCCACAACATTTTCCGCTGAAGATGTTCATCCCGAAATTCAGGAGCATACCTGTTAATAATTCGGAAGATCTTAGTAATATTTGTCTTCTTATTAAAATAGGGTGACAAGGTAAAATCCTCAAACCTTTTCAATTCATCTTTGTCAAACGTTTTTAATATTTCTATTAGTGAGCTCTTTAGCATAAGATTTGTAATCTCGGTTATTCAAATTAAAAAATTCTAAAATGGCATCTGCAGGTTTAGATGAATCATTTTTTTGAATATATCATTTCAACAAAACGGGTAATTTCTTCTTCTGAAAATGTTTTGAGAATTTCTGGAAGTGAACTTTTTAACATAAGTCTTATCCTTTAGTCAATATGAAAAAAGATAACAATATTTTTATCAAAAAATAATCATTAAAGCTGGGTTCAATATTGCAGATGACTCTTTTATTGTTATCTTTTATTCATTACCTGATTTATCAAACTCAATCTCTCAACTTCTTGTTGACTCATTGTCAGTACTCCATTCATGAAAACTCCTTTCTTGGGGCGTCTTCAATTTATATTTTGCTGACATTTCTAACCAGTTATATTACTGACATTTCTATCGAGTTATCACAGCTTGAAAGTGCCTGAAATAAAAATTTTATAAGTTTTAAAATAAAAAGTTAATTTGTAACTTGTTAACAATTAATCAAATTACGCAAAATTTCTTGCAGGGCTTTACCTTATTTATTTTATGAATTGGGAAACGTTAATGTGTTTTGGCGACAGTATAACCATAGGTGCAAGGAGTTATTGCGGTTATCCCGAATACTGCGGTGACCTTCTAGAAAAAATTATTGGAAACAAGTGGAACGTTGTCAATCACTCGGTCAGCGGCTATACGGCAATAGATCTCAACAGATATATTTCAGGTAATTTTCATAATTTAACTTCATTCAATCCAAGTCTTGTAACCGTATTGATCGGAACAAACGATATCAAAAGCGGAACCAGTCTGGAAAATTTTGAGATCGCCTATAACCAGATTCTTATCAAAGCAAAATTAATTGCAATGAGAAAAAATGTATTGTTGATAAAGATACCGCATTTGCCGCCAAAAGTCATGTACCCTTATTATTATAAAATGAATGATGATATTGCGAAATTTAACGAGAAGCTTGAAGAGCTTGCCGCAAAAAATAATGTCCGGATAACTCAATTTCACATAACAGAAGAAGATCTTTTTGACGGTGTGCATTTTAACGAATATGGAAGCAGGAACACTGGGAAACAGCTCTCAGATTATGTATTAGCCGACAGAGGGGTTTTTATGGGATCGGATTCGCAAGGAAATAAAAATTAAAAAATGAAGATCGTTTTACTTACTTCGAGATTTCCTTATCCGCTTGAAAAAGGTGATAAGCTGAGAATTTATAATCAGATAAAAAATCTTAGCGCGAACAATGAAATTACACTTATAAGCATAAATAAAGGTGACGTTAAAAAATCTGACATTGAACAGCTTGAACCCTTCTGCAAAAATATTTATTTATTCAAACTTTCTAATTTAGATATCGGATTAAATTTAACTAAGGCACTCTTTAACGGTTTACCATTTCAGGTTGGGATTTTTTTTAAAAAGGGATATCGGGATAAAATTCATAAGATAATAAAAGATGTGAAACCCGATGCGGTGTACTGTCATCTGATCAGAATGTCTGAATATTTGTACGGAGTAAACGGCTGTCCCAAAACACTTGATTATATGGATGCATTTTCAAAAGGTATCGAAAGAAGGGCTAAAACCTCTCCGTATTTTATGAGAAGATTTCTTGAAATTGAATATAAGCGACTTGTTGAATACGAAAATATTGTGTTTGAAAGATTTGAAAGAAAAGTAATCATATCAGAACAGGACAGAGACTGTATTCCGCATAAAGAAAACAGGAAAATTGAAATCCTCCCAAACGGAGTTGATCAGAAAATTTTTCATCCATTGGAAAGAAAGAAAAAATATGATTTGCTGTTCACCGGAAATATGGGCTACCCTCCTAATATAGAATCAGCAATTTATGCAGCAAAGGAAATATTACCTTTAGTAAAAAAGAGTTGTCCTGAAATCAGCTTGCTGATAGCAGGTGTAAATCCTCCCAGAGAAATTATAAGTTTGCATTCCGTCAGCGTGCATGTTATTCCTGAATTTTCACATATCCGTGAAGCATTTGCACAGTCCCGGATAATGCTCGCACCAATGCTCATAAGTATTGGGCTGCAAAATAAAATACTTCAGGCGATGGCGATGAAAATACCTGTTGTCTGTTCACCACTTGCAAACAATGCAATAAAAGCCCCCGTCAATAAATGTATTCTTGAGGCTGACAATCCCGCCGAATATGTAAAACACATAATGATGCTCCTTAATGATAAAGCCTTTTATGAAAGCATAACAAGCCATGCATACAAGTTTGTACTGCAAAACTATGACTGGGAAGTCATTAACAAAAAACTTGAGTATACTATTTTAAAACAACCACATCCTGCTAAAGTAGTTGTTTAAGCATTTCATAATAAGAAACCTGCATTCACTTCTTGGTTTTGAAAATTACCTTTTCACCTTCACTTTATTCAAGATCTCAACTCTAAAGCACGACAATAGAAAAAAAGAGTTTGTATATTTTACAAAATTATTTCGTCGCGACGCTAATGTAATTGTCATAGGCGCAAATACCGGAATTACAACTATTCCGATCGCAAAAAATGTTTTGAGCGGGAAAGTTTTTGCCTTCGAACCGATTGATCAGAATTATAAAACTTTACTCAGAATAATTGATTATTTCAATTTTACAAATATTGAAACATATAATATTGCACTGGGCAACAAAAATACAGAGATTGAAATGGTCATGCCGGTAGTTGATAATACCCGCTCACACGGTTTATGTCATATTGATGACGGCAGTGTACCCGCTTATGAACAGGGAATTAAATTTAGAGTTTTAATGAAAAAGCTTGATGATATTTTTAAATCTTTTGAAGGTAAGCTAGACGGTATAAAAATTGTAGCAGAAAATTACGAATGGTTTATTTTTGACGGGGCAAAAGAGATTATCAATAAGCACAGGCCTTTAATTTATTGCGAGCTTTGGTTTAATGAACAAAGACAAAAAGTTTTAAAACAGGTTCACGACTGGGACTATGATATAAAAGTACTTGAAAACGAAAAGCTTATTGACTACAATCCGGAACAGCATCATACAAAAAATCTTTTCTTTGTACCTGCCGGAGTGAAGTATGATCTGATACCCAAACATTAATTTAAAATCATTATTTAAAGCACTATATTAAAATAAAAAGAATTGAATGAGTAAAGTGCTCATAGTTTTTGGGACTCGCCCGGAATTAATCAAACTTGCACCTGTTATACTGGAATTCAGAAAAAGGAATTTACAGAAACATGTTACCGTCTTAAACACCGGACAACATAAAGATCTTCTTAAAAAATATTTTGATATTTTTGATATTCAGCCTGATTATACGCTCGATGTTATGATGCCCGGACAAAGTCTTTCCGAGCTTACTGCAAGAGCCATGATAGAGCTTCAGTATCATTTAGGCACTTTGAAAAATAACGGAGATTACCCCGGATTTATTCTGGCGCAGGGAGATACAAATACAGTGGTCGCCGCAGCAATTGTTGCATTTTATAACAATATTAAATTTGCTCACCTTGAAGCAGGCTTAAGGACATGGGATCTTCAAAATCCTTTTCCTGAAGAATATAACAGAAGAGTTGCCAGCATATCAGCATATATAAATTTTGCTCCTACAGAAATTTCTAAAATGCATCTTGTGAAAGAAGGTGTCAGCTCCGATAATATATTGCAGGTGGGCAATACAATCGTCGATGCTTTGAATATTATTAAAGACAGGATTTCGAATAATACAGATATTGAATTAAGCAGTGACCTCAATGCTCTGAAAGGAAAAGATAATCTTGTTTTGATTACCTGTCACCGAAGAGAAAATCATGGAGCAAATCTTTTAAGTGTAATAAAGGCTGTAAAAAAACTTTCAGAACTGCATCCGAAATATCATTTTGTCTGGATACTTCATCCCAATCCAAGTGTTAAAAAGGTTGTACAGGATTCGGGTCTTTCATTAAAAAAAAATATTTCAATGATCGAACCTGTAGATTATCTTGAGATCGTCAGACTTTATAATCTGACAAAGCTGATCATAACTGACTCAGGTGGTATTCAGGAAGAAGCACCGTCGTTCGGAATTCCGGTTTTAGTGATTGGAAAGAAAACTGAAAGGATCGAAAGTGTGCTTCTTAATTATTCTTATCTTACGGGTACGGATGAAAAAGAAATCATCTCATCATTTGAAAAGCATTTGAATAATAAATTTGAAATAGCTGAAAATCCATATGGTGACGGAAAAGCTTCAGAAAGGATTGTGGATTATTTTGAAAAAGAATTCAAAGAAAATGCTACATAAATTTGCTGATGATGTAGTAAGCAATAATAATAGAGGAAGTAATTATAAAAGCCTGAAGAGATCTTCTCTCAGATTTCAAACCCTCATTCACATTAATACTCAATTCTGATTTTATTGCGGCAGGTAAGTTATTTTTCCGGGGAATAAATCTGTTCACTGTATTTTTATATTTCTCAAATTTTTCTGAAAATTTTTTTTGAAGAAAATCTTCTTCGGCCAGTATGATGCAGTAGTACTGGAATAGGAAAAACAGAAATGCAAATATCTGCAGGTAAGGAAAAAGTGCAAGGCTCATGATTCCGATTCCTACATAAAGCATTATGTTTCCTACATACAAAGGATTTCTGACAATTGAATATGGACCCTGAGTAACGAGATATGTTCCCCCGACTCCGGATGTCGTTCTGGTTTCGCTTCCGGCTAAACTTACAGACCATATTCTTATCATCTCTCCGCATAATGCAATCGCAAATCCCGTTATAATGCTCCAGAGCTTCGGTT
>JBDSYA010000208.1:0-6563 GCA_039925865.1 Ignavibacteria bacterium | reverse complement strand
CAGCTGCAAGGGCAGCAATAATTAGCATACCTATTATACGTCCGTTAGTGCAGATTTGGGCAAATTTGAATGAACAAATTATCTTATTAGATGAGGCTGATATATGGATAGCTCCAGGGGTGACTTTGGACAGGACAGCGGCAACTCCCACAATAATCGATAATGTTAGCGGAACATATACTGATCCTGTAGATTGTAAGATCTATGGTTACGGGAAGATTAAAAATAGTTATATAAACATTTCGAATCCCAATGATAGGTTTGAATGCATAAAAACTATAAATCCTAACACAAAACTTGAAGTTAGATGTGATTCAATTAGTGGAACGGGGGGTTTAACAAGCAGTCAAATTATTGCACCTTCAATTTATATTGTAAATGGAAAAAAATTTCACCTTAAATGTAATACTGTCATAAATAATAAAACCTGTGGAATAGCACTAGGTTTCCGCCCTAACGCTGTGCAATATCATATAGACGACGTAAATTTAAGGGTACAGAAAATTGAAATTGATTCAGATGTAGTTACTAATTCTGAATCTATTGCGATCTCAACCCTTGCTACTGGCTTTATCAATGTTGATGAAATAATTTGTAGACATTATGGACATTGTTTACTTCACGCACAGGGTAAAATTATTGCTACAATAAGAAAAATGAGTGTAATCAACAATATTAATTTTGGGGGGGGCATTGTAAGAGTTGACCATGGAGGCTCCTCAGCTTCTCAAACTCTTACCTTGTATTTTGATGAAATCCTTGCATTACAAACAGGCATCATACCTTCTGGCACAGGTTTCGCAATAGCTCAAGCCAAAGCGATGTTGATAGGAAGGCGTATATACTCAAAAAATAATTATGCTGTTCAAATGAATGGAGGGACAACTACTATTTCAGGGTCTATAAAATGCAATGAAATAATTAGCGAAACTAATGTTACTTTTGAAATTGGCGAAAAAGTAAATCAAGTTTTAATTGATTCAAATATAATTGAAGGATTTAGCTCTTCTGAATCGGGTTTGGTCTTTTCTAAGGGATCCGCAAAATATGTAATAAGAAATGCAAGAATGAGAAATTATAATACTGCTTCAGGTTCTCGAGGAATATCTCTATTCCTTTTCGATTCAGTTTACCCCAATGTTAGCCTATGGAATGTAAAAATAATTTTAGATAACTCATCAGCTAATTATGTAGTATATGCTAATGGCACACCTTCTACTGATGTATCTGTATATAATTATGGATTGTTTGGAAATAAAAACTATGATACAAATAACATTGATTTAAAAATTGGATATGAGGGCTCAGCAGGTGGTTATCTATTTATTGAAGATATTAATTTAGCATAAATTAAAAGTTTGAAAAATTTTATTATTAATTTTGCTTTAATTTTTTTTGCATTTGCACAATTTAGTTTTTCCCAATCTGGTTGGATATCTCAATATAGTGGAGTAAATGCAAAACTATATTCAGTTAAGTTTATAAATTTGCAAACAGGCTGGTGTGTAGGCGATAGCGGAAAAATATTGAAAACAATTAATGGAGGAATAAATTGGATTCAGTATTCTAATAGCTTCAATAGAAACCTAAGATCAATAACTTTTCCATCTGAAAGCATAGGATTTATTGTCGGAGACAGTGGTATAGTCCTAAAAACAACAAATTCAGGGATTAACTGGATAGATTTAAATTTTAATTCTGGACCACTAAATTCTTCAAGTTTTATAAATGAAAATGTTGGTTTTATCGCTGGAGATTCCTGTTTTAAAACATCGGATGGAGGAGATTCCTGGAATCAAATTGGTAACTCACAAATAGGTTTTATAAATTCGATACATTTTGTTAATGAGTTAACAGGGTGGAGCGCAGGAGGATATACTGGGTTTTTGGAAGAAGCGGTTGCAAAAACAACCAATGGTGGATTTAATTGGTTTCTTCAATATTATACTGGAATAGATGATCAAATTAAAAGCGTTTTTTTTATTGATCCAATACATGGATGGATAGGGAGTCCCTATTCGATGACTGGAGCTACAATTTTTAGAACAACTAACGGTGGGGACAATTGGATCGATTTTTATCCCTTTACAGAAAGCAATATAAATTCAATTTTTTTTATTGATGTTTCTAAAGGCTGGGCCTGTGGAAGTAATGAGCGAATTCTTTATAGCAGTAACGGAGGAATAAGCTGGGTTCACCAAACACCCAACTTAATCAATTTTATTTTTCGTTCTATATTCTTTCAAGATTCCCTTACAGGTTGGGTTGTTGGTGATAGTGGTAAAATATTAAAGACATCTACCGGAGGAGTTCTTACTAATTTTTCAAACACTTCAATTGAGATCCCTAATAAATATTTTCTCTTTCAGAATTATCCAAATCCTTTCAATCCAAACACAATCATTCGATATCAATTATCCTCTACTCAAACCAATTCTATGTCCAATCAAGTGTTTCTCAACATATATGATGCACTTGGCAGTGAGGTGAAAATTTTGGTCAATAAGAAACAAAATGCCGGCACATATGAAGTTGATATTAGCGGTCAAGGATTACCTAGCGGATTATACTTTTATTCTTTGCGGATAGATGGTGATCTTATTAATACCAAAAAAATGATACTATTAAAATAAAAGTTAAACTTTTCAAAAAATTTATTATTCACTTTCTTAGTACAACCCTTAGTTGTAAAATCCAAAATTTTGATATAATATGATAGCTGTTATAATAGTTTGGGCACAAGCCCAATTGGTATATTAAGCTGTTATTTGTATACCGTCGCGCTTCGAAAGAAATATAATCGGTATTTCGTAGTGGCGGTCATCGGACAACAAATGTTGGAATAAAACAATTAATTTAGTAACAATATTAATATGAGGATTTAACAAAATTGGTTGTGAAACTATATACTTTGAATCTAAAATAAAGGGCTAAGATGAATATGAAAGTGAAATTGTGTAAACTGCCAAACTTTTCTGTCTGATAACTCCTGAATAATATCCTCCGGAACTTGCTCTGTTAGTAGTGTGATTAGCGTCGTATTCCAATTTATTTCGGCAAGGGAATTATCGATTATTTTATACCCTCCTTTAAAGCTAATCACTAATTCCGAATTATAAAAAATGTAAGTGTTCGTCATAATTTCTTCTCGCTAAGAAACAAACACCTTTAAACCCATCTGGAGATTGGAGAGGACAGGGTGGAGTTTTTTTAATTTTAAGAAATTTTCATGAACAATTATTTATTTCAAATTTTTCTAAATTGAAACTATTTTTAACAGAACTGGGACACTTCATTCAAAATATTAATAATTGCAAATCATTATGATTAAATTTTAGGAAACAATCCTTTGAGTAAATTAAGTCTTATCATTTTTTATTTTGAATTACTAAATTGAGATCATGAATGCAGTTCAGTTTAATAATATTGACAAACGATTCGGTAACTTTACTGCAGTCGATAATATTTCACTAAACATTATTAACAAAACTGTCCACTGCATTCTTGGTGAAAATGGTGCCAGCTTTTCGTCCCCGCTGAGTCTCTTACGTTGTAAACATTTCATATCAGCTTGATACTGAAGCGGGGACTCAGCGGACGTTTGCGACTTTTACTCGGGTAAAATTAACATAATGGAAATTTAATAAGTAAATAACTTAACTCCGTGTGTCAGGATTTAGTACTGACACGGAAGAATAAAAGATAAAATATCTCAATTCGGTCAATTTGCGTCAGGACTAAGTCCTGACGCAACCGTGTTAATTACTTTATTAAAATCATCTTCCTCACCTGTTCATAACTTCCTGCTGTAATTTTATAATAATATATTCCACTTGAAAGATTGGAACCGTTCAATGAAACTACGTAACTTCCCGCTTCTTTAATTTCATTTACAAGCGACATAACTTCTCTTCCAATCAGATCATACACTTTGATGGTTACAAAAATATCAATGGGAAGATCATATTGGATGTTGGTAACCGGATTGAATGGGTTTGGATAATTTTGTCTAAGTGCGTATTCCTTTGGAATTATTTCGTTTTCTGATATTTGAATATTGTCTCCTTGTTCTTCAGTTAAAGAACTCCATGCTGTGGTTTTGACAAAATCTGATAAGACTGATACATCATTAAATTTATCGACTGCCTGAACTCTATATCTTACAGGATACTTTATGTTGCTATATATTGAAGCATTATAGCAGGAGGAAATTTTAAAGCTGTCTATGTAGTCCGGTATCGAATTAGTTGGGATATTTACAGTTGCTATCAGTCGATAAAAATTTTCTGAGTACTGCATAGCATCGGAGGGAGGGATTGACAAGCTATAGCTAGTATCACAGTATATTTTATATTTTTTATTTCCGCTATTTATCATATCAGGTTCCATATTATGAAACCATCTTAACCTAATTCTTTGATAACCATTGATGGTTGGAGTTGAATCACAGCTTAATACTCTTAAACCCATGGGGCGTGATGGTGGTGTTAAGTGAAGAATTGAATCTTCGGTTAACGGTTCGCCGGCTAAAGTTCTGTAAATTTTCAGAGTGGCTTTATTTGTATTTGATTCAAGAGATTGATACCAAATAAAAATTCCTGTTTGATTGTTACTCATGTTTTTTGTATTTGGACTCGAATAAGGAGAAAAGATTTCATTGTAACCGACATTCCATGCATCCCAGCGATCACCTATCACGGCATTTGAATACCAGTAATCGGAACTATTAGTATATAATGAATGTGTACCTCTTATAGATGATGAAAAATTGTCCGTGCTTCCCGGACTAAATAAGCATAAACTGTTAGCACTAAATACACTCATTTCATCTAAACTATTTGATGTATATGTATCATTATCATATCCTGGGTATTTTTTTCTAATAGCAAGGTAACTATTAAATGGCGCATAGCCTAGTTGTCTGCTTACGCCAGAAGATTCCCAGCTCCAAAGTCCGTCTGCGCATTCAAGATCAGCATCCACCGATTCTAAATCTTCCTTATATTCATAACCGTTTTTCAGAATATGGTAAATATAAAGACCTTTTCCATATTCGGGGTTTATGTTTTTTAAGTATTCCCAATTTTTACTCGCTAAGGTATCCCCACCCATCCTTCTATCCCATTGTGATAATTTTCTCCGGTTTGATATAAGAAAAAACTGGTTACCATCGGAGGAAATTGGTACTTGTAAAATCTCATTTGTATCGAGTCCGTTTTGTCCTCTTGACGAATAATCATATAGATAGTGAGTTGTGTTTGTGAAGTCTGCAATTTCCTGATGAACATAGCCCAGCTTGATCAATTCCCAGGGACTTAAACTAAATTCCCAACCTCCGAACCTACCGCCTCCGTAAGCCATCTTGCAATAAACTCTATGCCCATTCCCAAAAAAATGATGTCCGTGTTCATGTGTTACAAGATCAAGAAACCTATGTCGGCTGAATAAGCTTGTACTATCAGTAAATACTCTAATTCCTGATCCATGCCTTAAGATCAAAGGATCAAATGTATCAGAAGTTCCGTGGATCTTAACAACAGTACTACCGCTACTATATACAGTATATTCATTTCCGGATGCACCATCGCATTCTCCAAGATAATTCAAACCGGCGGTGGTATTCCCCAGTAAAAAATCTCTATTCTGTCTGAAAACCATATATATCATGTCTACTCGTCCGTCCGCTTCCTGACTGAAATTTCCATCGGAATTGTATTTCCAATGGTCGTAAGTCAGCCATTCTGATGTAATAATATATTTTTTCAAGGAATCATATATTTCCCTATTGATTTTCTCTGGGTTCTGTGAATATGCCCCTATTGTGTCATGTAATATAATTGAAATTGCCTTTCCTATAACATGCATTTTACCTCTTGAAAATTCATGCCAATAGTCACTTATGTTGTAAGAATTATAAGCATCCCACCAATTAGATGTTGAATTTCTTGTTGGAGCAATGACTTTATTGATATAGTTTGGCGCCTGCATAGAAGGCCAGGCATTTGAATCATTTGAAACTAAGTATGGTTCATTTTGAAATTGAACAAAAACAACGATAATTGGAAAGTAATCATTAATTGGTAATGGATTACCGATATTCGATCTCTCAGGCTTATACTTTCCTCCAAAAAATGTTGAGGGGTTTGATGATTCATTTGGGACTAACTCAGAACCGCACCCAGTGTAATCCGACTGGCAAGGTGCATTACTGTATGCAATCATTACAAATAGAAAAACAAATGAAGCTTTAATATAAATTTTCATTTTTATCCTCCTTCTTGTTATTGTTGAGTTATTTTTATTTAATTAATAGCATTCTTATTGACGCGACACTTTTTCCATTTACATTCATCCTGCAAATATAAGCTCCGCTTGAAAATAGATTGCCGTTGAAACTTGTTTCATATGATCCTGCATCTAATTCTTTATCTGTCAATACTGATAAAATTTTTCCTGTTAGATCTATTATCTCAATTTTTACTTTTCCTCTTTTCAAAACGTCATAACTGATTTGGGTCTTTGGATTAAACGGGTTAGGGAAATTCTGATGAAGTCTGAAATCC
>JBDSYA010000207.1:0-3140 GCA_039925865.1 Ignavibacteria bacterium | reverse complement strand
GAGATGCAGATATAGTAATCGCGGGAGGATTTGAGTCTATGAGCAATGTGCCGTATTATCTTGATAAAGCAAGAACAGGATACAGAATGGGAAATGCAACAATGATAGACGGGATGGTGCATGACGGACTGTGGGATGTTTATAATAATTTTCATATGGGAACTGCGGCTGAAATGTGTTCTAATGAAATGAAAATCTCAAGAGAAGATCAGGATTCATTTGCAGAAGAGAGCTATAAGAGAACTTTGAAATCAATGGAAGATGGTGCTTTTAAAGAAGAAATAATTCCAGTAGAAGTCAAAGATAGAAAAGGTACGGTAATAGTATCCGAAGATGAAGACCCTAAGAAAGTAAATTTCGAAAAAGGAAAAACATTGAAGGGTGCTTTTCAAAAAGACGGAACTGTAACAGCATTTAATTCATCCAGTTTAAATGACGGTGCTGCAGCATTGGTATTAATGTCTGCTGAAAAAGCAAAAGAATTTGGAATAAAACCGCTTGCAAAAATAGTTGCGCAGGGTTCATTTGCACAAAAACCTGAATGGTTCACAACTGCACCTGCATTTGCAATAAAAAAAGTGCTTGAAAAAGCAAAATTAAATATAAAAGACATTGATCTTGTAGAAGCAAATGAGGCATTTGCTGTTCAGGCCTGCGCAGTGAATCAGTTAGCCGAATTAGATCCTTCAAAAGTTAATGTTAACGGCGGAGCAATTGCACTGGGACATCCTATCGGCGGGAGCGGAGCAAGAATTTTAACGACACTGCTGTATGCTATGAAAAACAGAAATAGTAAAAGAGGACTTGCAACACTTTGCATTGGCGGCGGCGAGGCAAGTGCATTAATCATTGAAAGAGAATGATTCAGTAAATTTGAAATTCATCATAAAAAAATAAAACTTTATAAATGAAAAACATCGCAGTAATAGGTTCAGGCACAATGGGAAATGGTATAGCTCACACATTTGCACAATTCGGGTATGAGGTTTTATTAGTAGATATAAAAAAGGAATTTATTGAAAAAGGCATTGATACAATTACAAAAAATATAGACAGGCAGGTTAAGAAAGGAACATTAACTGAAGAACAGAAAAATACGGCTTTGTCAAATATTAAAACTTCAATTATATTAAAAGATGTAAAGGATTGTGATCTGGTGATCGAAGCTGCTTCTGAAAATTTTGAAATCAAAAAGAAAATTTTTCAGGAGCTCGATTCCGTTTGCAAGGAAGAAACTATTCTTGCCTCAAATACTTCATCGATCTCGATCACGGAAATTGCTGCAGTAACAGGAAGAGCAGATAAAGTTATTGGCATGCATTTTATGAATCCGGTTCCTTTAATGAAGCTTGTTGAGATCATTCGCGGACTTGCTACATCACAAAGTACTTATAATATTATCAAAGGTCTCACAGAAAAAATTGAGAAAACACCCGTTGAAGTTCAGGATTATCCGGGTTTCGTTTCAAACAGGGTATTGCTGCCAATGCTTAATGAAGCAATGTATTGTGTGATGGAAGGTGTTGCAACACCCGAATCAATTGATACTGTTATGAAACTTGGTATGAATCATCCAATGGGACCTCTTGCTTTAGCTGATTTTATTGGGCTTGACGTGTGCCTGTCAATAATGGAAGTTTTACATGACGGTCTTGGAGATTCAAAATACAGACCATGTCCCCTGCTGAAAAAAATGGTAGCGGCCGGTTATCTCGGCAGAAAAAGCGGCAAAGGATTCTACGAATATATCCGAAACTAAAAATTGAAAATCTAAAAAATAAACTTATGAATTTTGATCTAACCGAGGAACAGATGTCAATAAGAGATGCCGCAAGGGATTTTGCAGAAAAGGAAATTGCAAAGTCAGCGGTTGAAAGAGATATCAATGCAGAATTTCCCGTTGAGATTATTAAAAAACTCGGGGAATTAGGATTTATGGGAATGATGGTTGCTCCGGAATGGGGAGGTTCCGGAATGGATACAATTTCATATGTCCTGGCAATTGAAGAGATCTCTAAAGTCGATGCTTCGGTGGGAGTTATCATGTCTGTAAACAATTCTCTTGTTTGTTATGGTTTGGAAAAATGGGGCTCAGAATATTTAAAACAAAATTATCTTAAACCACTTGCCTCCGGTGAAAAACTTGGTGCATTTTGTTTGTCTGAACCTGAAGCAGGAAGTGATGCTACTCATCAAAGAACCGAAGCTGTTTTGGAAGGTGATCATTATGTTATTAATGGAATTAAAAACTGGATTACAAACGGAGTCAATGCAGACTATTATTTTCTGCAGGCTATGACTGACAAATCCAAAGGTTATAAAGGGATATCAACTTTTATAATTGAAAAGAAATCTGAAGGAATTGAGGTAGGAAAAAAAGAAGATAAGCTCGGAATCAGAAGTTCTGATACATGTACCTTGGGTCTTAACAATGTGAAAGTCCCGAAAGAAAATTTACTGGGCGAAGAAGGAATTGGATTTAAGATCGCGATGCAGACACTTAATGGCGGTAGAATCGGAGTTGCGGCTCAGGCATTGGGGATAGCTCAGGGTAGTTTTGAAGCAGCTGTGAAATATTCCAAACAGCGCAAAGCATTTGATTCACCAATATCCAATCTTCAGGCAATTCAGTTTAAACTTGCAGACATGGCTGTTAATATTGAAGCTGCAAGACTCGTAGTTTATCAGGCTGCATTAAATAAAGATGAAGGAAGAAGTTATGTTAAAGAAGCTTCTATGGGGAAACTGCTTGCAAGCCAGGCTGCCGTCAATTGCGCACTGGAATCGATACAGGTTCACGGAGGCTATGGTTATGTGAGGGAATATCTGGTAGAAAGATTTTTACGCGATTCAAAAATAACGCAGATCTATGAAGGCACAAGTGAAATACAGAAAATAGTTATTGCAAGAGAATTACTAAAACACTAATCAACATTTCTTAAAAAGAATAAACAATATTTGCCACAAAGTTAGCACTGTTAAAGTTACCTGCTAATGATGTTATAATCGGAATGTTTTGCGGCTGATTCAAAGGAACAAAACGGTAACTTAATTCAAATCCGAATCCGATCTTTGAAAAACTATTTATACCCAGCAAAAGCTCATAATTACTTGTCCAAAAATTATTTTCATAAGTTTTA
>JBDSYA010000206.1:0-5883 GCA_039925865.1 Ignavibacteria bacterium | reverse complement strand
CTTAAAGAAAATCTAAAGCAGTATCTATTATACTGACTTTTAAATTTTTATTTTTGAATTTTGAATTGGATTAGTGCCCCGTAGAAGATTCGAACTTCTAAAGACAGATTCGTAGTCTGTTGGTTTATCCATTAGCCTAACGGGGCAGAATTATAATAATTTTAAATTACAAGTTGCGGCGTAAAATTTAAAGGTTAAAAATTGATAATCAGAGAAAATCATATTACGGTTGAGAAGACCGCAAGGTACTTTTCGAATAAACCTAATAATAAAAAGCTAAAGAACTTTTGGTTCGTGCTTCACGGATATGGCCAGCTTGCTTCAGACTTTATTAATCAATTTGAATTTTTGGATAAGGACGAAACCCTGATCGTTGCACCCGAAGGCCTGTCAAAGTTCTATTCGAGAAGTCTGTTAGGCGCTTCATGGATGACAAAGGAAGACCGGCATTATGAAATTGAGGATTACCTGAATTATCTGAACAGGCTTATTACTCAATTAATAATTGATTATGATCTGTCTGAAGCAAATTCCAATCTCCTCGGATTTTCACAGGGCGTGCATACCGCTGTAAGGTTATTCACAAATTCAGAATTTAAATTTAATAAATTGATGCTTTGTTCATCGGACTTTCCTGAAGATACAGATTTTATAAAGCTTAAAAATAAATTGAAAAAGTCCGATATGTATTATATTAATGGCAACAGCGACAGGATAATCACCTCTAAAAGTCTCGAAGAAAGTAAAAAACTTCTACAAAGCAAAGAAATAAATTTCAATGAGTTACTTTTTGAAGGAGGACATGTAATCGATAAAGATTCTTTGAATTTGGTATTTGGAAATTCGGATTTGGGGATTGGGGTTTGAATGGGGGATTTAAATAAGGATTTGAAAATTTTCAATTTATATTCCAAATCGGAATTTCCAAATCCCAAATGCTCTTACTGTCCTAAGTAAGCTTTCAAAGCCTTACTTCTCGAAGCCTGTCTCAATCTTCTGATCGCTTTTTCTTTTATTTGTCTCACTCTTTCTCTTGTTAACTTATATTTATCGCCGATCTCTTCGAGTGTCAATGGATTTTCTTTTTCAAGACCATAATATAACTTGACAACCTCTTTTTCCCTTTGCGACAATGTATCAAGAGCCCTTTCAATTTCAATTCTCAATGAGTCTTTAAGGAGCGCCATATCCGGCATCTTTTCCTGCTTGTCAGGCATAATGTCAATTAACTTTGTATCTTCACCGTGAATACTTGGAGCATCCATTGAAACGTGTCCGCCTGAATTTTTCAAAGTTTCCTGTACTTCATAAACGCTCATGTCAAGCTTTTCCGCGATCTCAAGAACGTTTGGAACGCGTTCATTTCTTTGCTCAAGTTCGCTTATTGTTTTTGCGATCTTACTTTTCTGCTGAACAATATTCAGAGGCAGCCTTACAACTCTCGACTGTTCCGCAAGCGCCTGTAAGATTGATTGTCTGATCCACCAGACCGCATATGATATGAATTTAAATCCTCTTGTTTCATCGAATTTTTTAGCAGCTTTTATTAAACCTAAATTTCCTTCGTTGATAAGATCATTCAGAGACAAACCCTGATTCTGATATTGCTTTGCAACGCTTACGACAAATCTTAAATTTGCTTTTACTAAAAGATCCAAAGCTTTCTTATCACCTTTTTTAATTCGTTTCGCGCAATCGATCTCCTGTTCAACTGTCAAAGGAGTAGTCTTGCTTATCTCCTTAAGATATATATCTGTAGACTGATTTTCCCTGCTTGTATACTGTTTGCCTAATTTCATATTAAAATTTTTGCTTTTTTAAAAATAATTTCCGGAGAATTATTTTGAATTATAATTTCTTTGCTGATTAGTTTGACATTAAAACGTTCTGAAAGGTGTATATATCTATTTTCGTTTAACGTAATCATAGGTAACTTAGTTTCTACACACATTGTCATAATCAATGAATCTCTCAGATTACTGCTGTTACTTTTAATTTCTGTTTCCTTTAATATTTCTCCGGCCGTCACTGAATACCTGAAAGGTATTCCTAATACTGATACTCCCAGAAAGTATTTCTTTGCAACTTCAATTTCTTCTTTAGAAGAACATCTTGAAAAAATTTCTGAAGCATTAACAACCGAAGTATAGCATTCAAATAAACTCAGACATTTTTCCAAAAAAGATTCACCTGATTTATTATCAGGCAAAGCCTTATCGAAAAATACATCTGTATCTAAAAATATTTCAAATTTACTTTTCAGTTATGATTTATTTTCTGTTGCTAATAAAGAACAAGATCGGATCATTTATAATGACCAAAAGCCTGATGAATTTATCATCAAGCTTCAGTTTACTGAGAAAACTATTTCAAATTTAAGTTGCGCCCTATACTTTGGAAATCATCAATTTCTGGAAGGGGATTTCCGGTGATGTGATACTCTTCTATTCTATATTTCCAAGAAAATCTATCTTATCTTCCTTATGCAAAGTCACCACAGCTTTTTTTCTATCTGACCGATAACCTTCAAATCTGCCTTTCTTCGTCATCTGTGACTTTTTCTTTCCTTTAGCTATGAGAGTATTAACTTTCAATACTCTTACTTTAAATTTCTTTTCAACAGCGTTGGCTATCTCAATTTTATTACAGTCTTTACCAACCTCAAAAGAATACTGATTAAGAGTTTCCTGTATCAGGGAATTTTTTTCTGTGATCAAAGGTCTTACTAAAATTGTTTTCATATAAATATTACTTACTTAACTTTTAGTTTATTAAACTTTTACATAATGGGTCTATAGCGGATCTTTGTAGTAATATCAGCTTATTGTTTAACAGGTCATATGTTGCTGCTTTATCAGAGATCATGACATTAAGTTTATCAAGATTTTTCCCTGACCGGTACAGATTATCATTCTTTCCTGAAAGAAGCAATAATGTTTTTGTGTTTTCAATTTTCAGCAACTTAAGAATATTAAAAAGATCTTTAGTCTTCGGAGCTTCAAATGTGAAATCTTCAATTATCATTATCTCATTCTCTTTAGCTTTAATACTTAAAGCACTTTTCCTTGCCAGTCTCGCAGCCTTTTTTGGTAATTTCAATTTATATGTATGAGGCCTTGGTCCGAAAATAGTACCACCTCCTACCATTAAAGGCGACCTGTTAGTACCGCGTCTAGCATTACCGGTACCTTTTT
This sequence comes from Ignavibacteria bacterium, assembly GCA_039925865.1. Lineage (GTDB taxonomy): Bacteria > Bacteroidota > Ignavibacteria > Tepidaquicellales > Tepidaquicellaceae > JBDSYA01. The sequence continues at coordinate 2,689 of JBDSYA010000206.1, read as the reverse complement.
GTCTGTAAGGTTTTTTTCCTCCGCCTCTGACTTCATTTCTTTCTTTAGTTTTATGCGTACCCTGTCTTTTATTCGAAAGATAAGTTCTTACAGCCTGATAGATCAGATGCTGATTTGGCTCAATATCAAAAACTTCAGCCGGTAAATTGACTGTCTGTCCTGATTCTGTTCCGTCAAGTTTATATACTTTAAGTTCCATTATTAATTTTTATAAATTTCTACTAAACCGGTTTTTGTACCCGGCACTGCACCTTTGATTAAAATTAAATTAGTATCGCTGAATATTTTTATGACTTTCATATTCCTGACAGTGATAGTGTCTCCACCCATTCTGCCCGCCATTCTCTGACCTTTAAAAACTCTTGAAGGATATGAACTTCCTCCGATCGATCCCGGAGCTCTTTGCCTGTCGCTTTGTCCGTGTGTCCTCTGACCGCCGGCAAACCCGTGTCTTTTAACAACTCCCTGGAATCCTTTACCTTTAGAAGTACCTGTAACCTTCACAGTATCACCTTCTTTAAACATATCAACTTTGATCTGATCACCTTCTTTCAGATCTGCAATTGTAAAATCCCTGACTTCTTTTAAATGACGTAAAACCGGAGCTTTAACTTTTTTAAATTTACCTATCAGAGGTTTTGTTGAATTCTTTTCCCTTTTTTCGTCAAAGCCTATCTGTACAGCTTCATAACCGTCTTTGTCCATACTTTTGATCTGAGTAATGTAACAAGGACCTGCTTCAATGACAGTGCATGGAACCGCATTGCCGTCATTTGCAAAAACAGTTGTCATTCCTATTTTTTTACCTAAAATTCCTATCATGATTTTTTTCTATTTGTGCTTTACAATTATTTATACTTTGATCTCTATATCAACACCACCCGGAGGGTCTAATTTAGTTAAGGCATCAATAGTTTTATTTGAAGAGTTCAATATGTCGATCAGCCTCTTATGAGACCTCGTTTCAAACTGTTCTCTCGATTTTTTATCAACGTGCGGAGATCTCAATACTGTATAAATATTCTTCTTTGTCGGAAGTGGTATCGGCCCGCTGACAATCGCACCTGTAGATTTAATTGTCTTTATTATTCTTTCGGTCCACTTATCCAGTAAGGTGTGATCGTAAGACTTTAACTTAATTCTGATTTTTTGTGATGCCAACTTAAATTATTTTTATTAATTCGTTAAATGTTATTCCAGTATTTTCGTTACAACACCTGCTCCAACTGTTCTTCCGCCTTCTCTGATTGCAAATTTCAAACCGTCTTCCATTGCGATCGGAGCTATCAATTCAATAACAAGTTTCTCTACGTTGTCACCGGGCATTACCATCTGTATTGTATCCGGTAAATGCACAACTCCTGTTACGTCAGTTGTTCTGAAATAAAACTGAGGTCTGTAGTTTGTACTGAAAGGAGTATGTCTTCCGCCTTCTTCCTTTGCAAGAATATAAACCTGAGCTTCAAATTTTTTGTGTGGTGTGATAGATCCTGCCTTTGCAAGAACCATTCCTCTTTCAATTTCGGTTTTATCAACACCTCTTAGTAATAATCCACAGTTAAATCCTGCTACTGCTTCATCAAGTTCTTTATTAAACATTTCAGCACCCGTAACAACTGTTTTTTTCTTAGCACCAAGTCCTATTAATTCAACTTCCTCACCGACCTTAACTTTACCTCTTTCAATTCTTCCGGTAGCAACAGTTCCGCGTCCCGTAATTGAAAACACGTCTTCAACCGGCATCAAAAATGTTTTTTCAATATCTCTGACAGGCTGAGGAATGTAAGCATCAACAGCTGCCATTAAATCATATATCGGTTTTAATCTTTCGTCATCAGCAGTAGATGCAGGGTCAACACCGGCTTCCATAGCTTTCAATGCACTTCCTCTCACAATTGGAATATCATCTCCGGGATAATCATAAGCATTCAGAATATCTCTCAATTCAGATTCAACAACTTCCAATAATAATTCTGCATCTTCGGTTGTCTTTTCCTGTGCATAAATAATATCAACTTTATTAAGGAAAACAACAATAGCCGGAACACCAACCTGCCTTGCAAGAAGAATATGTTCCTTTGTCTGAGGCATCGCACCGTCAGTAGCAGCAACTACAACAATTGCTCCGTCCATCTGTGCAGCACCGGTGATCATATTCTTAATATAATCCGCGTGGCCCGGGCAGTCAACGTGTGCATAGTGCCTGTTTTCTGTTTCATATTCGACGTGAGCAGTTGCAATCGTGATCCCTCTTGCTCTTTCTTCCGGGGCTTTATCGATGGAATCAAATGCTCTTACCTTTGAAAAACCTTTTTTTCCTAAAGCCATTGTAATTGCAGCAGTCAATGTAGTCTTACCATGATCCACATGTCCTATCGTTCCAATGTTTACGTGGGGTTTACTAGCACTATATTTCTCTTTTGCCATTTAGTTATTTCTCCTTAACGCTATTTATTGATTAATTAATATTTTTATTTTTATAAATCCGGTAACTCTAATTTATTTAATTATTTTATTCTTCAATCCAAAAATCTTAAATGAATAAAGTGGGTCAGGGAGGAATTGCTCCGTAGGAGTTCCTTCGGAAAACCCCCTCACCTATTTTACTTAATTCAAATTTTTTGGTTTTCAAATCGTAAATCCGCAATTCCAAATCCAAAATCAAAAAGAGTGGGTCAGGGAGGAATTG
>JBDSYA010000205.1:0-3430 GCA_039925865.1 Ignavibacteria bacterium | reverse complement strand
GTTTCGGATCCAAAATTTTTATCAATTATTAAATTTGTTTTCTGTTAGAGTTGCTTGAAAGGAAATTTATTTCAAGGATCAAAAATAAAAAGTAAAAGAAAAATAAAATTATTGCAAAACTTATCTTGTCTATTTTTAAAAAATATGAGAGTATGAAAACCAATCCCGCTACCGTAAACATCCTGACAACCATACTCAAAAGAACTGTATTGAAGAAACCTCTTCCCGGTGTTTGAAACGCTTTGTAAATGATTATGCTTCCTGCAATTACATTTACAAAACTTATCAGCCATCCGAGAATTAAAGGAACAATGTAGATCTGATTGTTAGTGATGAAGATGGCTGTTATTGCCGTCACAAGGAGCGCTGTGCTTATAGCAATCACCCTAGTTATGAACTTCTTAAGATCTCCGGCTTTCAGTACTTATTATATTTAGGATTTTCTTTCTTATCTTCCTCGGAAAGCTTTTTTATATTGAGATAAAAACTATAAAAACCTGCTGCAAAACCCAAGAACGTCAATATCAATGTGAATAAAAACCCCGTCTCAAATTTTCCGTCGAGCCACATGCCTGCCCACAAGAAAAGCAATATAACAACAACTAATGTAATCCCCAAACCTGAGTATTGGGCGACCTTCCTGTCCATTTTCAATAAAGGCTTATTTAGAACTCCTTTAAAAGAACTCTTATTCTTTTCAGAATCTTTTTCGTTCTCAGACATTTTCATTACATTTTATAAATTTAACGAAATCGTGTTTCAAAATCAATTCGACTTTTAAGGGATTTTGAAAAAAATCCTTTACAAGAACTATAATGATAACTCTGGGGTAGCCTATTAGCATGTAAATAAAAAATACTAATTAAGATTTTCGCAAAGCCTCCATTTAAATATAGCAAACAATTTATCTAGATTTTCAAAATTTTTATATTTAACTAAAGGAGTCAATTAATGAAAAAACTAATTTACTGAACTTATAATTGAAGGTTAGAATCAACAAACAATCTTATCTTGAAAAATTTATTTTGTTGACACCACTAAAGAAGTTTAATATTGTTTCAAACATAAAAACCAAAAATGAAAGTCTGTTTATTTACAATAATATTTCTATTTTTTACGATTTCAATATTTAATGCTCAACCATCTATTACATGGCAAAAGTTATATAAAGTCATTATAACGATTATGAGAGTGGCAGAGATATTTGTCAAACCTCTTATGGAAACTTTATCATTGCAGGTTTGATATATGTTGGTGGTACTACTCAGCAAGCCCTTGCTCTTAAAATAACTCCTTATGGAGATACTTTATGGTTAAGAATAATAGAAAATTTTTCAATTAGCGGAGCATACTGCGGCATAGCGACTGATGACGGTGGATGCGTTATAACCGGCGATGGAATTGCTAATTTTGCTGTGAGACTTAATAGCAACGGTTCAATACGTTGGACAAAATTTTATAACAGCAGTTCAAAAAATAACGATATAAAACGCACAACAGATGGCGGTTTTGTTTTCTGTGGAAACAATGGTAATTTTACTGCTTATGTAACAAAAATCGATTCATCCGGAAATTTGATTTGGGAAAAACCTTTTCCATCAGGCTTTGACAGGAGTTTTTTTTCAATAATAAACGCTGAAGATTCAGGATTTATCGTTTCGGGGACTGTCTCAGAAACAGAGTTAGATTCCGGAAAGGCACTGATCATGAAAATAGATAATTCCGGAGTGATCCGATGGGAGAAAAGATATACTATTAAGGGACAGGGTGCAACAATATTAGCTTCAGACGTTTTGGATAGCAGTTATTTGTTTGGAGGAACATCATCCGATATAACACTTAATTCCGATGGAAGCACTTTCATATGCAAAACTGATATCAACGGAAATTTAACTTATTCAAAGATAATCTATACACCGGAGCAGGAATATTTTTATGATATAAAGAAAATTAACAGAGACAAATATGTTATGGCAGTACGGATAGATCAAAACTCTCAGGTGTATGATAATGCAAAACTCTACATCATTAACTCGACAGGAGGTGCGATTTATGAGAAGATATTTTTTAATAATCGTTTTAGTGCGTTCAGATCAGTCCTGCCGTTATCAAACGGAGATATTCTTGCAGCCGGTATTTTTGAGTTTGGTCCTGCTTTTCGTCAAAGGGACATTTATGCAGTAAGAACCGACAGCATGTTAAATTCACTGCCATTATCAATTAATAATGAATCAACACTAATTCATGGGAATTATAAAGTCTTCCAGAATTATCCTAATCCATTTAATCCTGTTACGACCATAGATTATTTAGTTATTAAGCCAGCAATAATCTCATTAAAAGTTTACAATGTTCAGGGAAAGGAAATATCAATTCTTGTCAACAAATTTCTTTCAGTAGGTAATTACAAAGTGGAATTTCTAGGGGAGAGCTTTTTGTCAGGGATTTATTTTTATCAATTACTCGTAAATGGAGTATTGATTGAAACAAAAAAAATGATTCTAATTAAATAATTATATAAACTTAAACATTTTTGTGATGAATTTAAAATTATTTGTATCTTTACTATGTAACGTTTCTTCAAACAAATTTTTACTATTTGTCTTTCAAACCTCACTGATTTTATCTATAATGTAGGCAGTTAGTCCCCCGAAGATTAAAAACTTATGACTAAACTGTTTAAGCGTTTACTTGGTATACTGGCGGGGATTATAGTTTCACTTCTTATTGTAATTGTTCTGTCCTACTTCTTCATCCAATCCGATGCCTTCAATAAATGGGCTCTGGAATTAACTCTCGAAGAAATTAATTCTTCATGGCAGGAAAAAGATAATCGTATAACTGCTGATTCACTCACCGGTAATGTTCTCACCGGACTTACTCTGCATAATGGCGCAATCCTCACTAAAGGAGATTCTCTTCTGAGATTCAATCATATCGATATCAAATATGATATCTGGGGATTACTCGATCATGAGATAAGACTGGATCATGTTAAACTCAATTCTCCTGAATTAAATCTGGCTAAAGTTAAAAACGGTGAAGATATCGGCTGGAACTTCATGGATCTTTTCAGCTCATCTGAAGAAGAGGATACTTCTGCCTCTGCATTTGACTGGGACATAAAAGTAGAAAATCTGAAGGTCGAAAATGGTTCAATGAAATTCTTCGGAAATGTTAACGATACACTTCCTCTCTGGAAGCGTGTATTTGCAAAACTTGATTCTCTCGATATTGACAGGCTTTATGTAAAAGACCTTGAAATGGAATTATCTGCCGATTATTACAAAGATAAAAAGAATCTCAGCCTGAAAAACCTTTCATTCAATACCAACTCTGATTTTAATGTTAAGAAATTAAAGCTCGATGCTTTTATTAATATGAAAGATTCAGTTACTGATCTTGCAGGTTTTGAATTAATAACAAACAG
>JBDSYA010000204.1:0-6150 GCA_039925865.1 Ignavibacteria bacterium | reverse complement strand
GGCTTATGTCCTCCGACATTTATTCCGCGAAGAAACGCTGCATATTTACTCATGAAATTTATTGCCTTTCTTTAACATCTCTAAAATTGTTTTCATTCTTGCTGCCCTCGTTTCAGGCTTCTTTGCTGTTTGAAGCCTCCAGGTAATTGAATAAATATTTGTTTTATTCAGGGTTTCAAAAAAAGTTTTTGCTTTTTTATTTTTCGAAAGCTCTTTGAGAAGATCTTCCGGAATCTCCATTGTTTTTGGTGAGTCGTATGCCTGTTCCCACCTGCCGTCATTTTTTGCAGCTTCAATTTCTTTTAATCCGGGAGCTTTCATCTTTCCAATCTTTATAAGCCGGTCAACATGTTCACGGTTTCTTTTTGACCAGATACTTTTTGACCTGCGCGGTGTAAATTTTTGAAGCCACGATCTCTCATCATATTTTTTTGTCTGACTGTCGATCCATCCGAAGCAAAGTGCCGCGTCTATAGCTTCTGCATAAGTTATAGATTTAGTATCCGAATCTTTTTTGAAATATTTAATCCATATACCATTTTTTTTTGAATGATTCTTTGAAAGCCATCGCTCCCATTCTTTTTCAGATCTGAATGCAACAACATCAAAATCTTTTTTCTCTGCTGAAATTTCCGGACCTGATTCTTTTTTCATTCAGCTGCTTAATAATTATTTGTTTGAAAAAATTTAGACTGCAAGTTAACAAATGAAGGGTTTATTGTAAACAAAGATAAGAATTGTTAATTTAAATTTAAAAGTTATTAAGAATAATTAATTCAATTCACTAAATGAAATTCTTCTATTAATTTTTACAATATTTTACATTGCAAATAATAATTCTGCTCAATTATCAGAACTTCAAAAACCGAAAATCTTTACATTTGATAAATAATGGAAATTTGCAGCAGTCTGGGAATGAATGAATCTCAGTTTGAAGCGGGTTGGTTTGCTTTTGTAAGAGCGAGGTACGGATAGGAGTTGTTACATATTCAAGTTTTATGTGAATTCAATATTCAAAAAATTTATTTAATCAGAAGCATTCGTTTAGTTTCAGATTGCATGTCTGTTCCAAGCCGGCAAAAATAAATTCCACTTGGAAAATTTTCTCCGGTCCAGTTAACTGTGTGCAACCCTGCATTCTGTTTTTGACTTACCAAAACTTCAACTTCAACTCCAGTAATACTATAAATCTTTAAAGTTACATACCCTGGAATATGCAATTCATATTTTATTGTTGTATTAGGATTAAACGGATTCGGATAATTTTGATGAAGCATGAACTGCTCAGGTAAATAATTTGAATAATGATTTACTGAAGAAAGACCTCCGGTAGTCGTCTTTAATATTACACCATTGCCAACAACCCAGCCGGTATTTTTATTTATAAAATGAATTCCAAATAATGCAGCGTTAGTATATATATTTTGTAAAATCCACCCGGCTCCACCATTAGAGGTTTGACTAACTCTTCCTGTTGAAATTCCATATCCATTTTGAAAATCAGAAAAGGAAAATCTCCAGAAAGAAATTGCGTTGATAGTATCCCAATTTTCACCACCATTTGTTGTTTTATACATATCACTGCCGCAAATATATCCTGTCTGAGAATTAAAAAATTTTATATCATTGTATGAGGTAAAGTTTTGACTTAACTGTTCTGCCCAGTTACTTCCTCCGTTTGTTGTTTTCAAAACAATACCGGGAAACTGACCACCACATACCCATCCTGTATTTTCGTTAATAAATGTTATCGAAAAAAGACTCTGACCGGGAAAATCAAACTGAGTTTCCCAGTTATCTCCACCATTAGTTGTTTTAACAATCTTATCACCTGCAGCCCACCCGGTTTGATCATTTATAAAAAAAGATTTGTGAAAAATCCCTGAAGTAAAGTAGAATTGTGAAAACCAGTTTCCACCGCTGTTAGTTGTTTTCGCAATATGACGACCCACTGACCAGCCCGTATTTTGATTTACAAAGTTTACATCAAAGTTATCGCTGAATCCAATATTTTGGTAGACCCAATCACTACCTGAATTAGTAGTTTTCATATATGCCCCATAAAGGCCAACAGCGTGCCCGGTGTTTTCATCTGTAAAAAAAACTGAACGTAAAACCGCACCAGTTGCCTTGCTTCGGAAAATCCAGTTTGCTCCTCCGTTCGAAGTAGTTATAATAGTACCTTTGCTTCCGCATGCAAATGCTTTCATTGCATCTACAAATGAAAAGGAGTAAATAGATTCGGAATTTCCGATATCAAATACCTGCCAGTTATTTCCACCATTAATTGTGCTGAAAATTTTTCCATTACCTGTAGAAACAAATAACTTTTGATCATCCTTAAAATAGATGTCGAAAAGTGTTGAGATCGTAAACCTATTTAATTCATTCCAGTTAGTCCCTCCATTTGTAGTCTTTAACATGATCCCGTTTTCACCCATTGCCCATCCGGTATTCTCGTTTAAAAATTTTATTTTCCGAAGATTAGTTTCTATTCCTCCGATATATTGTGTTCCCCAGGTAAAACCTCCGTTAGTTGTTTTTATAATTATACCTTTTACTTCACTGGGGGAAACATATCCAGCAACCCATCCTGTATTTTCATTAACAAAATGAACGCTCGATAAATATGAAGAGCAATTGAGTGCGTCGATATTACGCCAGTTCAAGCCTCCGTTTGTGGTTGCCCGAACAGTTCCGCATCCACCACATGTCCACCCTGTGTTTTCATTGATAAATTGAATACTTGCATTTGAGTATGGATTTTCGGTATCATAAGAATTCCATGTGCCACCCTGATTTGTTGTTTTATAAATTTGAGATGAATTTCCGGATATCCATCCTGTAGTTGAATTAATGAAGTAACTGGAGCGTGAAGTTGTATTAACACCATTCAGTGTGAACCAGTTAATGCCGCCGTTAGTTGTTTTTAAAACAGTTGAATTACTACCAGCCGCTATCCCGGTAGTTTCATTAAAAAAATTAATTGTATATAAATATTCTAATGTTGGATAAGGATCTTGAAAAAACCATCCACCCTGAGAATATGAATTTACGAATTGGGAAGTAAGAATTAATAGTGTAAAGATTATTATTTTCATTTTTTGCTTTCCTACAAACTCTTGATCGGTTTTTGAATTTAACTTAACTGATAAGCCTTAAGTTGTCAACTGATAATTTGCTACTAAATTTTTGTGAAATTGATTTTAAATATTTATAATTTGCAATTGTTTCTTACGATCGCTATTAAGATTTTTGCATAAACTTTTTTTGGCAAAAGATTCTCAAATAGTACAGCTTGGTAAGAGAAAGTTCGAGCTTTCAAACCTTAAGAAAATTCTTTTTCCGGATGATGACATTGTCAAAGCTGAAGTAATTGAATATTATCTTAAGATCGCTCCTTCAATTTTAAATCATGTCAAAGGCAGGCCGCTTTCGCTGGTCCGTTTCCCTGACGGAATTTTCGGCGAGAAGTTTTTTCAGAAGAATAAACCTGACTGGGCTCCGGACTGGATCGAATCTGTCCCGCTCGGCAGTGAAGAAACTAAAGATTATATTATTGCAACCGAGGAAGCAACTCTCGTCTGGCTTGCAAATCTTGCATGCATTGAAATACATCAGATGCATTCAAAAAAACCTCACTATGACAAACCAGATTATATGGTGTTTGATCTCGACCCTCCCGAAGGTTATAATTTTGAAGACGTGGTGGAAATTGCTCTGAATCTCAAATCACATCTTGAAAATTACGGCTATCATACTTTTGCAAAGACTACAGGCGGAAAAGGAATTCATGTTGTCACGCCGATCGAACAGAAATGGGATTTTCATACTGTGTTTGATACAGCACAGCTGATCACAACGCCTTTTGTTGAAGCACACTCTAACTTAACTCTGCACATTAAAAAAGATGCGAGAAAGGGAAGGGTTCTTGTAGATATTTACAGAATAAGATCAGGTCAGACAATAGTAGCTCCTTATAGTATCCGTGGAAATAAAGGAGCGCCGGTGTCAATGCCGCTGCCATGGGATAAGATAGAAATATTAAAAAACCCGCGTGAATATAATCTGACTAATGTACCGGAAATAGTTAATAGTGAAGGAGATGCATGGGAAGGAATTTCAGCATATGCTGTTGAACTTCACACTGAGAAAAAATCAAATGGAAGTTCATCTAAGAAAGATTTAAAGCCTTCAAAGAAATATAAAACACCGGGTCAACTTGAAAAATATTCCAACAAAAGAGATTTTGAAAAAACTCCGGAGCCACCATCAGAAATAATTGAAGGAAAGGGAAATCAGTTTGTAATTCACCGCCATCACGCTACGCGTCTTCATTATGATCTCCGTCTTGAAAATGAAGGCGTGTTGAGATCATGGGCAGTTCCAAAAGGAATGCCTCCGGGACCAGGAGTAAAACGGCTTGCAGTTCAGACAGAAGACCATCCTATGGAATATCTTAAGTTTGAAGGGACAATTCCAAAAGGTCAATACGGCGGCGGCGATATGTGGGTATATGCTTCGGGCAAGTATGAGATCACCAAAGATAAAAAAGACGGATTTTATTTTTTCCTTCACAGTCCGGCATTGAGCGGAGAATTCCGCATGCATAATACAAAAAACAGAGACTGGCTAATGGAACGGGTTGACAGGTCTCAGGTAGACTGGCTTTCCGGTCCAATTGAACCAATGCTGGCTCAATCAAAAAAAGATGTTCCGGTTTCAGATGACTTTATTTATGAAGTGAAATGGGACGGCATCAGAGTAATAGTAACTCTGGACGAAGATAAAATTACTCTAAGAAGCAGAAATAATCTTGATCTGACAGCGCAATTTCCCGAACTCTTAAATGCAGAAAAATCTTTACGCGGGACCTGCGGAGTATTTGACGGCGAGATAGTATGTCTTGATGAAAAAGGAAGACCGGACTTTAAAGAAGTAATTCACCGTATGAAGCGATCGGCAGAAGGTGATATACAAAGAGCAATGAAAAAAAATCCTGCTTTCTGTTATTTGTTCGATCTGCTTTATCTTGACGGGAGATCAGTTATTAATGAACCTTTAACAAGAAGGCGTGAATGGCTGAAAGATTGTATAAAAAAAGATTCATGGTATCGTTTGAGTGAAACCGTGGATGACGGCAAGGGTTTATTTGAAGCTGCGGGAAAGCTTGGTCTTGAAGGAATTATTGCAAAACAAAAGAACAGCAAATATACACCCGGTAAAAGAAGTGATTGCTGGTATAAAGTCAAAGTAAGACAGACTGCTGAAAGCCGTATAATCGGATACACAAAAGGAAAAGGTAATCGTGATGATCTGTTTGGTGCGTTGCATCTTGCGGATAATATCGATGGAGAATGGGAATACAGAGGCAAAGTAGGAACAGGGTTTGATACTAAGATAATGAAAGAAGTTTTTACTGAAGTGAAAAAACTCAATGAAACCAAAAAGACAATTAAAGAAAAAATTTTAGATGAAAAACAGACAACGTGGATCGAACCGAAATTAGTCTGTGAAATTGAATATGCTTCTATGACAAAAGCGGGAGCTTATCGTGAGCCTGTATTTGTAAGGCTCAGGCCGGATATGAGCAAAAATATATAAATACAACGGCGTAAAGAGTTCTCGCAGATTTCGCAAATAATTGATCGCAAATGTTCGCAGATAAAACAAAAACCATCAAAACTTTCTTCTGCGGTTTTCTGCGATTAACTTTCTGCGAAAATCTGCGAGGAAAAAATTGCGCAAAGTCTCTCGCAGATTTCGCAAATAATTGATCGCAAATGTTCGCAGATAAATCAAAAACCATCAAAACTTCTTCTGCGGTTTTCTGCGTTTAAATTTTCTGCGAAAATCCTGCGAGGAAAAAATTGCGCAAAGTCTCTCGCAGATTTCGCAAATAATTGATCGCAAATGTTCGCAGAAAAATCAAATTAAATAAAACTCATATTATTATATTCTTCTGCGATTTTCTGTGATAATTCTAGAAGATAAAGGTCATTAGCTTTGTTATTCTTCAAAAGTTTCATTAGTTTGTGAACAGAAAATTTTCAGAAATAAAAAAAAATTATCCTCATCAAATAACACTTCTTATTAAAACAATTTTAATATACTGATCACAATGCCATTGCCATCAGAAGTGGAAGACAC